>JBFFFS010000026.1:0-18762 GCA_041557855.1 Roseobacter sp.
CAGCTTCAAGACCGAAGCGCAGGCCATCAGCGACCCGCCGGTATTCCTGTTCTTCGACTGGACGCTGGAGAACTATTCGGTGGTGCAGGAGCGGTCCAACTACATGCGGTTCCTGTGGAATTCGGTGATTATCGCGGTGGGCTCAACGATCCTTGGCGTCATCATTGCCGTCCCGGCTGCATGGTCGATGGCCTTTGTGCCTTCGAAACGGACCAAAGACATCCTGCTGTGGATGTTGTCCACGAAAATGCTGCCAGCGGTGGGCGTTCTCTACCCGATCTACCTGCTGTTCATTCAGCTTGGCCTTCTCGATAGCCGTTTCGGGCTGGTCATGGTGCTGATGCTCATCAACCTGCCGATCATCGTCTGGATGCTCTACACCTACTTCAAGGAAATTCCCGGCGAAATTCTCGAAGCGGCGCGGATGGATGGCGCTTCGCTCAAGGAAGAGATCATGTATGTGCTGACGCCGATGGCGATCCCGGGGATCGCCTCCACGGTGCTGCTCAACATCATTCTTGCCTGGAACGAAGCCTTCTGGACGCTGAATCTGACCGCGGCGAATGCGGCACCGCTGACCGCCTTCATCGCGAGTTACTCCAGCCCCGAAGGTCTGTTCTACGCCAAGCTCAGCGCGGCATCGACCATGGCGATTGCTCCCATCCTCATCCTTGGATGGTTCAGCCAGAAACAACTTGTCCGAGGCCTGACCTTCGGCGCAGTTAAATAAGGAAGACGATCATGGGAAGCATACAGCTTAAACAGGTCCAGAAGAAATTCGGTGACGTGGAAGTTATTCCGCCTCTCGATCTGGAAATCAACGATGGTGAGTTCGTGGTGTTCGTCGGTCCCTCGGGGTGCGGAAAATCCACGCTGCTGCGTCTGATCGCGGGGCTGGAAGATACCACATCCGGGCACATCGAGATTGATGGTCAGGATGCAACCAGCCTGCCGCCGGCCAAACGGGGTCTGGCGATGGTGTTCCAGTCCTATGCGCTTTATCCGCATATGACCGTGCGCAAGAACATCGCCTTTCCGATGCGCATGGCCAAGATGAGCCAGGAGGAGCAGGACAAGCGGATCGAAGCCGCCGCCAAGGCGCTCAATCTGACCGACTATCTGGAGCGCCGTCCGGGTCAACTCTCAGGCGGTCAGCGTCAGCGTGTCGCGATCGGGCGTGCCATCGTGCGCGAACCAGCGGCATTCCTGTTCGACGAACCGCTTTCGAACCTCGATGCGGCGCTGCGTGTGGGCATGCGCATGGAAATCTCCGAGCTTCACAAGAAACTGGAGACCACCATGATCTACGTGACCCATGACCAGGTCGAGGCGATGACCATGGCCGACAAGATCGTCGTTCTGCATGACGGTTATATCGAGCAGGTCGGCAGTCCCCTTGAACTCTATGAGCATCCCCGGAACAAGTTCGTCGCGGGTTTCATCGGGTCGCCGAAAATGAACTTCATCGAAGGCGCATCGGCCTCTAATCGCAATGCACATTCCATCGGCATCCGTCCCGAGCACATCACCGTATCCGATGCGGAAGGCGAGTGGGAAGGGGTCGTGGGTGTGTCGGAACATCTTGGCTCGGATACGTTCCTGCACGTGAAACTGGCCGACGGCAGCATGATAAACGTGCGCGCCAGTGGCGATCTCGACATCAAGTACGGCGAAAAGATTTACCTCAATCCGATCGAAGAGCGCATTCACAGGTTCGATGCCAATGGTTTGACGATGTGACGCGATCCTCCCGGAACTTCCTGTGTCCCGTCGGGGCTTGATGTATCCCGGTGGCGTCACAATCCCTGGATGCTGACCAATGGATAAGCTGAGATGACCAGATTGAAGAACGAAACGCTGGCGGCTGTGGGGGCGCAATTGTCGATTCCCCAATATGACCGCAGCAAGTTGAAACCCGGTATCCTGCATGTGGGTGTCGGCAACTTTCACCGCGCCCATCAGGCGATTTATCTCGATGCGCTGCAAAACCTCGACTTCGATCCTGACTGGGGTATCTGCGGCGCAGGGGTTCGCGCGCCCGATGCGATGATGCGTAACCAATTGCAGGAGCAGGATTGGCTCTATTCGGTGGTCGAGATCGATGGCTCCGCCCTGCAGGGCACGGTCGTGGGTGTCATGACGGACTTTGTCACTGTCGACCCCGATACCAACTCGGCGCTGGTTGTAGCCATGCAGAACCCCGAGACGCGCATTGTCTCGCTGACGGTGACCGAAGGCGGTTATTTCGTCAACAGCGCCACCGGTTCTTTCGATCTGACGCATCCACTCGTGGCTGCAGACATCGCCGCACCGGGCAGCGCGCATACGGTCTTCGGGGCCATCGTGACGGCGCTGGCGGCGCGCCGGGCGGCCGGTGTGAAACCCTTCACGGTGATGTCCTGCGACAACCTGCCGGGAAATGGCGATGCCGCCCGCGAAGCAGTGCTGGGCATCGCCTCGGCCATTGATCCGGATCTGGCGAACTGGATTTCCGACAATGTGGCCTTTCCCAATGCGATGGTCGATCGCATCACCCCCGCGACAGGCGCGCGAGAACGCGCACAGCTGAAGGAGAAATTCGGCGTCGAGGACAATTTCCCGGTCTTTTGCGAGCCCTTCAAGCAATGGGTCTTGGAGGATAAATTTTCCGACGGGCGGCCCGATCTGGAACGTGTGGGCGTTACCTTCACCGACAAGATCCACGATTTCGAGAAGATGAAGATCCGCATCCTGAACGGGGGGCACGCGATCCTGGCCTATCCGGCGGCGCTTCTGGAGATCGAATTCGTCCACGTGGCGCTGCAAACGCCGATCATCAAGGACTTCCTGCGCAAGGTCATCACCGATGACGTGCTGCACCTCGTTCCGGATGTGACCGGCTACACACCCGCCAGCTATCTCGATCTGATTTGCCAGCGCTTTGAAAACCCCGGTGTTGCGGATCAGATCGCGCGGCTCTGTCACGACGGCTCGAACCGGCAGCCGAAATTCACCATTTCTTCCGCGCGCGACGATCTCGCGATTGGCCATGCGCCGAAGGGACTGGCGTTGAGCGCGGCGCTTTGGTGTCGCTATTGCGCCGGTACCACCGAAGCCGGGGCCGGGATTCCGCCGAACGACCCCCACTGGGACGCGTTGCATAAAACCGCGCTCGCGGCGGAAGAGGTTCCTGGTCTGTGGCTGGACCAGCATGATATCTACGGCGACGTCGGCCAGAACGCCACGTTCAGGGAACTCTTCACGACGGCCTTGCGCGCATTGCAAAATGGCGGTGTGGCGCAGACGCTCCAACGCTATCTCGCCGGTGAAGATCTTGAAACTGCGGCAAGGCAGGGCGCGCGCCATCATTCGTAAGGGCGGCCGCCTGTCACCGTTATCATTTGACATAAAGGCATTGTTAGCGGTAACCGAAAGTCGGACGAACGACAGCCAGCCTGGTGCCCGTCGGTAACTCTGAGGAACGCACGATGATCCTGTGTTGTGGCGAAGCTTTGATCGACATGATCCCCACACCGCTTGCAGCGGGGGGCGAGGGATTCGTGCCGCATTCCGGAGGTGCGGTCTTCAATACCGCCATAGGTCTCGGGCGGCTTGAAGTGGACACGGGGTTCATCACCGGTCTGTCGCGTGATCTCTTCGGTGAGCAGCTGGCGGCGGATCTGGCCCGGTCCAACGTGGATGCAAGCCACGCGATACGCTCCGATCAGCCGACGACGCTTGCCTTCGTGCGGCTGCAGAACGGGCAGGCGACTTATACTTTTTACGACGAGAATACCGCTGGGCGCAGCCTGTCACCGCAGGACCTGCCGCAGATACCTGCGCAGGCTACCACCCTTTATTTCGGTGGCATCAGCCTTATCAGCGAGCCCTGTGCCGACTTCTACGCGGCTCTTGCCCTGCGCGAGGCGCCCCGGCGTGTGATCGCTCTCGACCCAAATATCCGCACTGGGTTCATCAAGAACGAAGCCCGGTATCGTGCGCGCCTCGATCAGATGATTTCGGTTTGCGATATCCTCAAGGTGTCGGATGAAGACCTGGAATGGATCCTTGCCGGCCCCGATAGTCTGGAGGACAAGGCGCGGTCATTCTTCGAAGCGGGTGTCAAGGTGGTCATCGTCACGAAGGGTGGCGACGGCGCCATGGCATTTACAGCGTCGGGCCACCGCATCGACGTGCCCGCTCGTCGCGTGGAAGTGGTAGATACCGTTGGAGCAGGCGATACCTTCAACTCAGGCGTGCTTGCATACCTGAGCGGCAAAGGTCTGCTGAAAAAATCAGCACTGGCGCATGTAGCCGCGCAGGATGTGCAGGCTGCACTGGCATATGGTGCTGCCGTTGCGGCCATCACAGTGTCGCGTGCGGGTGCAAACCCACCGTGGATACACGAATTATAAAGGCAAAATCTGTCACTCCACTTAACTGTCCCTATGTAAAGCTGATAGACAAAGCCGACTTCTTATGGCGCGTTCTTCGAGCGCCTAACACAAAAGTAAAGAGATACTATGCCTGACCAGAGCATTCCGACCATCACAGTGTCAGATTTAAGTGACGCCATCTTGCGGCATTTGAAATTGTCGCTCGGCAAGGATCCGAGCCACGCGTCGCTGTACGACTGGCGCATGTCGTTGTCGCTGAGCCTCCGGGATCACGTGGTGGACCCGTGGTTCGAAAGTACCCGCAAAACCTATGAGGCGAAGGGCAAGCGGGTCTATTACCTGTCGATGGAATTCCTGATTGGTCGCCTTGTGGAAGATGTCGCGGTCAATCTGGGCCTTGAGGAGATCGCCGAAGCGGCGATTACGGCGCTTGGTCAGGATTACAAATCCGTTGTCGCCGACGAACCCGATGCCGCGCTTGGCAACGGTGGTCTGGGACGGCTTGCCGCCTGTTTCATGGATTCGCTCTCGACATTGGGCATCCCGGCCTACGGCTACGGCATCCGCTACGAGCACGGACTCTTTCAGCAGCATTTCGAGGACGGCGTGCAGATCGAGACGGCCGAGACGTGGTTGGCGCAGAACCACGTATGGGAATTCGAACGCCCCGAGGTCAGCTACCCGATCCAGTTCGGTGGCCATGTGGCCAAGGAGGGCGGCAAACACGTCTGGCATCCGGGCGAGATCGTCATGGCATCGGCCTATGACACGCCGGTCGTCGGCTGGCAGGGGCGGTGGGCCAATACCCTGCGGCTCTGGGCGGCGAAACCTACCACGAACTTCGATCTGGAGAGCTTCAACCGTGGCGACTACATCGCCGCCAGCGCGCCAGAGGCGCTGGCACGGACCATCAGCCGCGTCCTTTATCCTGACGACACCACTGACGTGGGTAAGGAACTGCGCCTGAAACAGGAATATTTTTTCACCGCGGCCTCGCTGCAGGATCTGCTGCGCCGTTTTCTCAGCGAAGGCGGTGCGCTGGAGGACCTGGCCGATCACGTGGCGATCCAGCTCAACGATACCCATCCTGCGATTGCCGGGCCCGAGCTTGTGCGCCTGCTCATCGACGTCCATGGAATGGAGGTTGCCAAGGCCATCGGCATCGCGCGTGCCTGTCTCGCGTACACCAACCACACGCTGCTGCCCGAAGCATTGGAGCGTTGGCCGGAGGATCTCTTCGAACGGGTGCTGCCGCGTCATCACCGCATCATTCAGCTGATCGAGGCGGCGCATTTCGCCACTGCCGGCGAAGATGTTCGCATTCTCGAACATGGCGAGGTCAAAATGGGTGAACTGGCCTTCATCATGGCCCATCACGTTAACGGCGTATCGGCGCTGCACACCGATCTGGTAAAGGAAACCGTCTTTGCCGATCTGCACGCGGCCTATCCTGAGCGGATCGTAAACCAGACAAACGGGATCACGCCACGGCGCTGGCTTTATTCCTGCAACCGTCCGCTGCGCAGTCTTATCAATGACACCATCGGAACAAACTGGCCGGACAACCTCGATCAGTTGTCGGGGCTTGCCTCCCATGTGGACGACCCTGCTTTCCTCGACAGGTTCCAGCAGGCCAAGGACGAAAACAAGGTGGCACTGTCGAACTGGCTCAAGTTGCGCGACGGCATCTCGCTTGATCCAGAAGCGATGTACGATGTGCAGATCAAGCGTATCCATGAATACAAACGGCAGTTGATGAACTTGCTGGAAACCGTGGCGATTTGGAACGAAATCCGCGACAACCCGAACGGAGACTGGACGCCGCGCGTCAAGCTCTTCGGTGGTAAGGCCGCGCCTGGCTACGTCGTGGCAAAGGAGATCATCCATCTCATCAATGATGCGGCGAAGGTCATCAATGCCGACCCGGTCACGCGCGACCTTTTGCAAATCGTCTATCCCGAGAACTACAATGTTTCGATGGCCGAGGTGCTGATCCCTGCCGCCGATCTGAGCGAACAGATATCGACCGCCGGCAAGGAGGCGTCGGGTACAGGCAACATGAAGTTCGCGCTGAACGGTGCGCCGACCATCGGAACGCTTGACGGCGCCAATGTGGAAATCCGCGATTGCGTCGGAGCGGAGAATTTCTTCCTCTTCGGACTGACGGCGGCAGAAGTCACCGCGCGCCGCAAGGAGCCCGACTACGCGAAGGGTGCTATCGAAGCCAGCCCGCGTTTGCAGCGGGTTTTGGGTCAAATCCGTTCGGGAGTCTTCTCCGGCGCCGACAAGGACCGCTACGCCGGTCTTGTGGACGGGCTGACAAACCACGATTATTTCCTCGTGACTTGCGACTTTGACAGCTACTTTGACACGCAGCGGGCCGTAGATGTGGCATTCCGCGATAGCCGGAGCTGGACGCGTATGGCTGCGCTTAATACCGCGCGCGTCGGATGGTTCTCGTCCGACCGTACCATCAGCGGCTACGCAAACGGCATTTGGAACGTCAAGAGCCTGACAGGGTCCGCAAAAATGAACCGTGACGTCGCCTGACCAAGGAGGTGCTATCGTGACACTCGCTGCCCAGGACGCAAAGGCGATCGTAGAGGGCCGCCACGGTGATCCTTTCTCCGTACTCGGCCTGCATGAGGTGGGCGGAAAGCTTACCGTGCGTGCCTACGTTCCGGGCGCGGATGCCATCGATGCCGTCGACCCGAAAACCGGCAAGCGCATTGTCGGGCTCTCGCCCGTGGCGGGGGCACCGGGTTTGTACGAAGGGACGGCCGCGCGGCGCAAGGCGCGGTTTGCCTATCATCTCAAGGTATCTCAGGGCGCGCATACATGGACTGCGGATGATCCCTACCGGTTCGCGCCGGTGATGGGCGAGCTTGACGAGCACCTGATCGGCGAAGGCGCGCATCGGCGGCTTTGGCGGGTGCTCGGTGCCCATGTAATGAACCACCAAGGCGCCAGTGGCACCCATTTCGCGGTCTGGGCTCCCAATGCCTCGCGCGTTTCGGTGGTTGGCGATTTCAACAACTGGGACGGCCGCCGCACATGCATGCGACGCCGTGGCCGCACCGGTGTATGGGAGATATTCATTCCCGGCATTGGTGAGGGTGCAATCTATAAGTATGAATTGCTCGACAGCGCCGGCCAACTGCTGCCGCAAAAGGCCGATCCGGTCGGTTTCGGGTCGGAGCATCCGCCACGGACGGGATCGGTCGTGCGGGATTTGCGCCAGCACGAATGGAAAGACGCCGGCTGGATGAAATCGCGCGCCGAGGCGCAGCGCTTCGACAAGCCGATTTCGATTTACGAGGTGCATCTTGGTTCCTGGCGGCGCGTGCCGGACGAAGGCAACCGACCGCTCAGCTATACCGAACTGGCCGGCAATCTGGTGGCATATGCCAAGGATCTCGGGTTCACCCACATCGAACTGATGCCGGTATCCGAATTTCCTTTCGACGGCTCCTGGGGCTACCAGCCCATCGGGCTTTTCGCGCCGACCATTCGTCATGGCACACTGGAGGAATTCCGTGCTTTCGTTGAAGCCTGTCACGCGGCGGACATCGGCCTGATCCTCGATTGGGTTCCCGGTCATTTTCCCGAGGACATACACGGCCTGGGCCAGTTCGATGGCACGGCCCTTTACGAACATGCCGACCGCCGCGAAGGGTTTCACCCGGACTGGAACACGCTGGTGTTCAATTACGGGCGCGCCGAGGTGTCCAATTACCTCACGGCCAATGCGCTTTACTGGCTGCAGGAGCATCATGTGGATGGGCTGCGCGTCGATGCGGTGGCCTCGATGCTGTACCGCGATTACAGCCGCAAAGAGGGCGAATGGATCCCGAACCGCGATGGCGGGCGCGAAAACTACGAAGCCATCGGCTTCATGCAGTCGATGAACACCACAGCCTACGGCGAGGTTCCGGGCATCATGACCGTGGCAGAGGAGTCGACCGCCTTTCCGGGTGTCAGCGCACCCGTGAGTTCAGGCGGGCTTGGCTTCGGCTTCAAATGGAACATGGGCTGGATGAACGATACTCTCAGCTACATGTCCGAAGACCCGGTGCACCGCAAATATCATCACTCGAAGATGACCTTCGGCCTGCACTACGCCTTTTCGGAAAATTTCATCCTGCCGCTCAGCCATGACGAGGTGGTGCACGGCAAGGGCTCGCTGCTCGACAAGATGCCGGGGCAGGGGGATGACAAGTTCGCCAACCTGCGCGCCTATTACGGGTTCATGTGGGGGCACCCGGGCAAGAAGCTGCTCTTCATGGGCGGCGAATTCGCGCAGGGTGTGGAATGGAACCACGACAGCAGCCTTGACTGGCATCTGCTCGAATATCCGCAACACAGCGGCATGCAGGCGCTGGTGCGTGATCTCAATGCACTCTACCGGGAAACGCCGTCGCTTTATGAACTGGATGCCCGACCGGAGGGGTTCGAGTGGATAGAGGAAAACAATGGCGACGAATCCGTTTTCGCCTGGGTGCGTCGCGGAGCAGAGGGAGCGCCACCGGTTCTGGTGATCAGCAACTTCACCCCGGTCGAACGTAGCGAACGCCGCATCGGCGTGCCGGAACCGGGGCGGTGGCTGGAGCGTTTGAACACGGACGCGAGCTGTTATGGTGGTGGCGGACGCGGGAATCTGGGCGGCGTTGACAGCGACCACGTGGCGGCGTCTGGCAGGGCGCACTCAATAAAGATTACGCTGCCACCACTGACGACCCTGTTCTTTGAACTGGAGCAGGGCTGAAGCGGGCGCTCTATCGTGCCCAAATAAATTAAGAGGGGAGGATAACCAATGAACAGGGAATCGCAGAGGCTAGCTGCGCAGACAATGGCATTCGTTCTGGCCGGCGGCCGGGGCAGCAGGCTTTACGAGTTGACGGATCGGCGCGCGAAACCCGCGATGTATTTCGGCGGCAAGAGCCGGATCATCGACTTTCCGCTTTCCAACGCTGTCAATTCGGGCATCCGCCGCATCGGCGTAGCCACGCAATACAAGGCCCACAGCCTGATCCGTCACCTGCAGCGCGGCTGGAGCTTCTTTCGCGCCGAAAGGAATGAAAGCCTCGATATTCTGCCCGCTTCACAGCAAATGGATGATGAGAATTGGTACAAGGGTACCGCGGATGCGGTGGCGCAGAACAAGGACATCATCCGGGGCTACGGCCCGAAATACATCATGATCCTGGCGGGCGATCACATCTACAAGCAGGATTACTCCCTGATGATCAAGCACCACGTGGAAAGTGGCGCCGATGTAACGGTGGGGTGTATCGAGGTGCCCCGCATGGAGGCGCGTGCTTTCGGGGTGATGGCCGTGGATACGGAAGACCGCATTCTTGATTTCGTTGAAAAACCCAAAGACCCGCCGGCGATGCCAAACGATCCCGATCATGCGCTGGCGAGCATGGGTATTTACGTGTTCGAAACGGAGTACCTCTTCAAGATCATGGAAGAATGCGCAGCAGATCCGAACTACAATCACGATTTCGGTGGCGACGTGATCCCCAAGATCGTGCGCGAAGGGAAAGCTGTGGCGCATCCCTTCAGCCGCTCCTGCGTGCGCACGCCGAACGAAGAAGGCTCGTACTGGCGCGACGTGGGGACGGTAGATGCATTCTGGCAAGCGAACATCGACCTGACCAATTTTGTTCCTGACCTTGATCTTTTCGATACCGAGTGGCCGATCTGGACCTATTCCGAACTGACGCCGCCTGCGAAGTTCATTCACAACGAGGAAGGACGACGGGGCCACGCCGTGTCGTCGATGGTTTCGGGTGGGTGCATCATTTCCGGTGCCCAGTTGGACCAATGCCTGCTGTTTACCGGGGTGCGGGCGCATTCCTATTCCGAACTGAAAGGCGTGGTCGCCATGCCCTATGTGGAAATTAACCGCAAGGCGCGGCTTACAAACGTCGTGATTGATCGGGGCGTAACCATTCCACAGGGTCTTGTTGTCGGAGAAGATCCGGAGCTTGACGCCAAGCGTTTTCGCCGGTCCGAAAAAGGAATATGCCTTATCACGCAACCGATGATCGACAAGCTGGACCTCTGACGTGAAAATACTTTTCGTGGCCTCGGAATGTGCGCCTTTCATCAAGACGGGCGGGCTTGCGGATGTGATCGGCGCAGTGCCAAAGGCATTGGCGCCGCGCGATGTGGACGCAAGGGTCATGATCCCGTGCTACCCGGCACTGCGTGATATCGCCGACACCGGCGAGGTCATCTGGGACAAGGGGGCCATGCATGGCAGGCCCGTGCGCCTGATTTCGGCCAGCGCCGAGGGTGTGAACTTGCTGCTGCTCGATGCACCGCATCTGTTCGACCGTCCCGGTAACATCTATCTCGATACGGATGGGCGCGACTGGCACGATAATGCCCAGCGATTTGGCGCGCTGTCGCGGGTCGCGGCGCTGGTCGCGGCGGACGGTGTTGCAGGATGGCGCCCGGACCTCGTACATGCGCATGACTGGCAGGCAGGTCTCGTGCCTGCCTACCTGCACCAGATGGAACGCGAGACACCGCCCTGCGTACTGACGATCCACAACATCGCTTTCCAAGGCCTCTTTTCGCCCGACCTGATGGGGGCGCTTGAACTGAATTCGCGGCTTTATACGCCGGAAGGCTTGGAATATTACGGACACCTTGGGTTTCTGAAGGCGGGCATCGCCTACGCCGACAAGATAACCACCGTGAGCCCGACCTACGCGCGCGAAATCATGTGTCCTGAATTCGGCATGGGGCTTGATGGTCTGTTGAGCGCCCGCCGGGCGGATGTCACGGGTATCCTCAATGGTATCGATCTGGAGGTCTGGAACCCTGAAACCGACCCCGCCCTGCCTGAGCCCTATTCCGCCCGCAAGCCCGCCGGCAAGAAAGTCAGCCGTGCAGAAGTCTTGTCGCGTTTCGGGCTCGACGCGCCCGAGAGCGCACCGCTCTTTTGTGTCATCAGCCGCCTGACCACTCAGAAAGGGCTCGACCTGCTGCTCGAGGCCGTTCCGGCTCTGGTGGAACGGGGGGCGCGGCTCGCGGTACTGGGCAACGGGGACAAGGCGCTCGAAGCGGGGTTCGTGGCGGCCGCGCACCGCTATCCCGGCGCGGTGGGTGTGATCATCGGCTATGACGAGCCGCTGTCCCACCTGATGCAGGGTGGCAGCGATGCAATCCTGATCCCCTCGCGCTTCGAACCCTGCGGGCTGACACAACTTTACGGTCTGCGCTACGGCACTGTACCCGTGGTGGCGCGTACCGGTGGTCTTGCCGATACCGTGATCGACGCCAACGAGGCCGCGCGCATGGCAGAATGTGCGACCGGTTTGCAATTCTCTCCGGTCACGACCGCCGCGCTGATCCACGCGATCTCCGACGCCTGCGATCTCTATCAGGACAGCAAGGCCTGGGCCGGGATGGTCAGACGTGGCATGCGCCATCCGGTCGGTTGGGAGACCTCGGCACAGGCTTACCGGGACATCTACCAACAAGTGCTGGCTTCATAGAAAGAAAAAATGACATGAGCTATGGCGTGACAGCGGGCAGTCCCACCCCCATGGGAGCCACTTTCGATGGAAACGGTGTGAATTTCGCCGTTTTCTCCGCTCATGGCCAACGTGTGGAGCTTTGCATTTTCTCGGAAGACGGCAGCACCGAGATGCAGCGTCTGAGCCTGCCGGAGCGCACCGGCCCAATCTGGCATGGCTATGTGCCGGGCCTTGTACCGGGGTGTGTCTATGGATTCCGCGTCCACGGAGCATATGCCCCGGAGCGGGGGCACCGCTTCAATCCCAACAAGCTGCTGCTCGATCCCTACACGCGGCTGATGAAAGGCGCTTTCATCAATAATTCCGCCACGCTGGGATATAATCGCAGGGACGTGCAGGGCGATCTTTCCTTTTCGGCGAAGGATTCCGCGCCCTACGTGGCAAAATCCGTGGTCAGCGACCCGGCGATGTTCCCCGCCGGTGCGTCGCGCCTCGGCACGCCATGGGACGAAACGCTGATCTACGAAGCTCACGTCAAAGGGCTGACCAAACTGCACCCGGAGGTGGCCCAGGCCCTGCGCGGTACATATGAGGGGCTTGCAAGCCCGGCGATCATCGATCACCTGCATCACCTTGGGGTCTCGGCAATCGAGCTGCTGCCGGTGCATGCTTTTCTCAACGACGGCTTTTTGCTCGACAAGAAGCTGTCGAATTACTGGGGCTATAATACGCTTGGGTTTTTCGCGCCTGAGCCGCGTTATTTCGGCCCCTCGGGCATCATCGGTTTTCGCGATATGGTCCGTCGCTTTCACGAAGCGGGGATCGAGGTCATTCTCGACGTGGTCTATAACCACACCGCCGAAGGCGATCACCGGGGTCCGACGCTCAGTTTCCGCGGTCTCGACAATGCTTCCTATTATCGGCTGGTCTCCGGCCAGCCGCGCTTCTATGTCAACGACACCGGCACGGGCAATACCGTGGACGTCTCCAACCCGCATGTGCTGCGGCTGGTCATGGACAGCCTGCGCTTCTGGGTGGATTGCATGGGCATCGACGGTTTCCGCTTCGATCTGGCTACGACACTGGGCCGGGAAGATCACGGATTCGACGCGCATGGCGGGTTTTTCGATGCATTGAGACAGGATCCGGTTCTGTCCGGTGTCAAACTGATCGCCGAGCCTTGGGATATCGGCCCCGGCGGATACCGCCTGGGAGATTTTACGCCCGAGTTCGCGGAATGGAACGATGCCTACCGCGATACCGTGCGCCGCTTCTGGAAGGGCGAACACCACGCCGCACAAGAGCTTGGCGCGCGTCTTCTGGGATCTGCGGGAGAGTTCGACCGCGCTGGTCGCAGGGCCTGGTCGTCGATCAATTTTCTCGCCGCGCATGATGGATTCACACTGGCAGATATCACCGCCTACAACGAGCGCCACAACGAGGCCAACCTGGAAAAGAACCAGGATGGTCACAATGCAAACCACTCCGACAACTGTGGCGTCGAAGGCCCGACGGACGATCCCGATATCCTCGACCGGCGCATCCGGCGTCAGCGCAACATGCTGGCGACACTGTTTTTGTCACAGGGCACGCCGATGATTCTGGCCGGCGATGAAATTGGCAATTCGCAGTCGGGCAACAACAACGCCTATTGCCAGGACAACAAGATTTCCTGGCTCGACTGGGCCAGCGCGGATAAGGCGATGACCGCATTCACGGCGCAGCTGTCGGTCTTTCGCCGGGCACACCCGGCGCTGCGGCAGACGCGTTTTCTGCACGCCGAAAAACGCCCCGCAGACGGGCTGCCGGATGTCGAATGGCACGATTTCAAAGGCAATCCGTTGAATTGGCGCGACCCCGGGTTGTCGAGCCTTTGCGTGCTCTTCCGCTGCTCCGCCGAAGCGCCACTCGAAGCCGATCAGGATGATGCGGTGTTTTCCATCTTCAACCGCGCCGACGAGGGCGCCGAGGTCGAGCTGCCGTCGGCACCGCAAGGCAAGCAGTGGTATATCGGCGTCGATACCGCCCGCACGTTGGTGGCGCCGATTCCCGTGGATGGCGCCTGGATCGAAGTGGGCCCCGAGCGGGTCCTGGCGCTCTTTCTTGCACCTGCGGCGGGGGGATCATGACGGCTGACGCACTTCTGTCACGTCTGGCCGCGCATGTGGGTGTATTCGCCGAATTCACCGATATGGAGGGCAAGGTGCATGCGACCTCGCCCGACACGCAACGCGCGATGCTGCGCGCCAACGGTCTGGCCGTGGAGACAGAGGCGGAGGTTAAGGAAACGCTTGCCACCCTGCAGCACGAGGCAGCGCGCACCTACGTTCCGCAGGATGTGATTGTGACGTGTCACCAGGCGACAACGCTGCCCCTTGCAGGCACGGTCAACTGGATCGTGAGGGCCGAAGCAAGCGGGGATGTGCTGGCGGAGGGGAAGGCGCGTGAGCGTCTGGAGCTGCCCGCGTTGCCCATGGGTGTGCACAGCCTGCAGCTGAAAGGGGATGCGGGAACGCAAACGGCGAACCTGATCTCGGCGCCCGCACGGGTTCCTTCGCTGCCGGAATTGACCGGTCAGGACAAGACCTGGGGCGTCGTCGCGGCACTTTACGGGATTTCCCGCAATCGCACGCAAGGGGTCGGTGATTTCGGCGATCTCGCGGCGCTGGCGGAAGTTCTGGGCGCGCAGGGAGCTGGATTTCTGGGGATCAACCCGGTCCACGCGCTAGGCTGGGCCGCAGCTGACACGATCAGCCCTTATTCCCCGACCCACCGCGGGTTTCTGAATACCGCGCATCTTGCGACCGAAACGCCGCTGCCGGGGTCACAGGACCCCGCGGCCCCGCTGCTCGATTATCCCGCCCATGTGGGACCGCACCGCTTTGCACTGCAGGAAGAGTTTGGTGCCTTTCAGGTCCGTGCGAGCGCTTCGGAGAAGCAAGCGTTCGACGCGTTCTGCCGGTCAGGCGGACAGGCACTGCGCAGTTTTGCCACCTTTGAGGCGCTGAGCGAAATTCACGGACCCGACTGGCGCTTCTGGCCGCCGGAGCTGCAACGGGCCTCAGACGAGGCCGCCGCCGGCGTTGCCGACCGCGCGCCCTTTCACATGTGGCTGCAGTGGCGCGCCGATGCGCAGCTATTGCAGGCACAGCAGACCGCGCGGCAAAGCGGTATGGCGCTGGGGCTATATCTGGACCTTGCGGTCGGCGCGCGTCTGGGCGGCGCGGAAAGCTGGGGGCAGGGGGCCGCCAGCGCCATCGGCGTGTCGCTCGGGGCACCCCCCGATCAGCTCAGCCCGGCGGGGCAGAACTGGCAGTTGACGGCACTTTCTCCGCACAAGCTGCAGCAGGGAGGCTATGCCGCGTTCAGACAAATCCTTACCCAGACACTGCGACATTGCGGGGTGCTGCGCATTGACCATGCGCTTGGCCTCAACCGCAGCTACTGGCTGCCCGAAGACGGCAGCCCGGGCGGCTACATCCGCCAGCCCTTCCGGGCGCTGATGGCGGTGATCGCCATCGAAGCCACGCGCGCAGGCAGCGTCATTGTCGGCGAGGATCTTGGACTTGTGCCCAAGGGTTTCCGCGAGACCATGGCCGAGGGCGGGCTGTACGGCTACACCGTGCTGCAATACGAAAAGGACGCCAGTGGTGCCTTTCTGCCTGACGAGCGGTTGCGGGCACAGTCCCTGGCGTGTTTCGGGACCCATGACACACCGACGCTGCGGGGTTTCTGGGAGGCGCGGGACATCGATTGGTGGGAAAAACTCATGTGGATCGATAGCGAGGGCGCTGAAGCTGCGCGCACGAGGCGCTGGGATGAAAAGCGCCAGCTGCTTGGCCTGCCAAGCAAGGCGCCGCTCCCGGATCTGACCGCCGCTGCGGTGCGCGACAAGGTCCATGGCAGGCTAGCCCGTACCCCGGCGGCCCTCGTGGCGGTGCAGCTGGACGATATTCTGACCGTGACCGAGGCTCAGAACCTTCCAGGCACCGTGGACACTCACCCCAACTGGCGTCGGCGCATGCCCGCCACGATCGCGGAAATCGCGACCTCCGAGGACCTTGCAACGACAGCGCGCCTGATGGCACAGGCCGGTCGCGCGAGCGTCCCGCAAAAGCTCAGAAAGGAAAGCAAATGACCCGTTTGACCCTCTCCCATGGCCCTTTCGAAGGGCAAAAGCCCGGCACCTCGGGCCTGCGCAAGAAGACACGGGTTTTTATGCAGCCCGGCTATCTGGAATGTTTCGTGCAGTCCACCTTCAACGCCATCGGCGGGGCGGAGGGCAAGACATTCGTTGTTGGCGGTGACGGCCGTTATTTCAACCGCCAGGCAATCCAGACGATCCTGAAGATGGCTGCGGCCAATGGCGCGGCAAAAGCGATTGTCGGCCAGAACGGGCTGCTCTCGACCCCGGCGGTGTCCAATTTGATCCGCCAGCGCGGTACCGACGGTGGCCTCGTGCTCTCGGCGAGCCATAACCCCGGCGGCATCGACGAAGATTTCGGCATCAAATACAATGTCGCCAACGGCGGCCCGGCCCCGGAAAACATCACGGCCGGGATTTTCGAGCAGACCAAGACGATCTCTTCCTACCACATCTCCGATGCTGCGGATGTCGATCTCTCTGCACTTGGCACGCAGCAGATGGACGGGCTCGACATCGAGGTGATCGACCCGGTCGCGGACTATGCGGACCTGATGGAAACGCTTTTCGACTTCGACAAGATCGCCGCGATGATAGCAGGCGGCTTCACGCTGCGCTTTGACGCGATGCACGCGGTCACCGGTCCCTACGCCCGGGCCATCCTTGAAGACCGTCTGGGCGCGCGCGCCGGCTCGGTCACGAACGCGGTCCCGAGCGAGGATTTCGGTGGCGGTCATCCTGATCCCAATCCCGTCTGGGCAAAGGACCTGATGGACGAGATGATGTCGGACAGCGCGCCAGATTTCGGCGCGGCCTCTGACGGAGACGGCGACCGCAACATGATCGTAGGGCGCGGGGCCTATGTCACGCCGTCTGACAGCCTTGCCGTGCTGGCCGCGAACGCGCATCTGGCACCTGGCTACAAGGGCGGGTTGACGGGGGTCGCCCGCTCCATGCCCACAAGTGCCGCCTGCGACCGGGTGGCCGAGAAGCTGGGCATCGGAAGCTACGAGACGCCGACCGGCTGGAAATTCTTCGGCAACCTGCTCGACGCGGGCAAGGTCACCCTGTGCGGCGAAGAAAGCGCCGGCACCGGCTCCGACCATGTACGCGAGAAAGACGGCCTTTGGGCGGTCCTGCTGTGGCTGAACATTCTTGCAGAACGCGGGCAATCGGTGGCCGATATCCTCGCGGACCACTGGGGGGAATACGGACGCAACTACTACTCGCGCCATGATTACGAGGCAGTGCCCACCGAGCAGGCCAACGCGCTGATGCAGGGGCTCGAAGGGCAGCTCGACCAGTTGCCCGGCAAGAGCTATGCGGGCCTCACGGTCTCTTCTGCCGACAGTTTTTCCTATCACGACCCGGTCGACGGCTCGGTGAGCCACAATCAGGGTCTGCGCGTCGGGTTCGAGGGCGGCGGTCGCGCGGTGTTGCGCCTGTCCGGTACCGGAACCGAAGGGGCGACCCTGCGCGTCTATCTCGAACAATATGCCGGCACCGGAGAGGACCACGGGCTGGCACCGGAAACCGCGCTGGCAGAGGTTCGGCAGGCCGTGATCGACATCACCGACATGCAAAAGCACATCGGGCGCACCGAACCTGACGTGCGCACCTGAACGCCAGCTCTGCATCCGGCGCCGCGCCTGACACAGCGGCGTCGGTCGGCCCCTTCGAAACCTCCGGAAAACTTCGTTTCCGAAATGACTGTTTCATGAGCACCTCTGATGGAAAGTGCTCATTAATGATGCAGTCGGGCTTCTTGCGAAGGTATTTGTGACGCAATTCTTTACTGAAATGCCGGAGTGTCGAACCTGAGGCGGCACCGGGTGCACGAGCACGTCCGGGGTGAAGCGTGCGGCGGCGTCAGGATTGGACATCAGATCAGCCACCGCACACAACGCAACTCGAAAAGTTGCGAGACGCACCGTATTGCGATCCGCGGGGATCGGCAAGACGGGGCGCTCGCGGGGGATATGATCCAAATGAACTTTATCAAAACCACTCTGGCCGCCACCGCTGCCACATGTGCCTTTGCCGCGCCTTTGTGGGCGCAGGAAGATACCATCAAGGTTGGTGTTCTGCACTCGCTGTCCGGCACCATGGCGATCTCAGAGACGACGCTGAAGGACACCATGCTGCTGCTGATCGAAGAGCAAAACGCCAAGGGCGGCGTTCTGGGCAAGCAGCTTGAACCCGTCGTCGTGGACCCGGCATCCGACTGGCCGCTGTTCGCTGAAAAAGCGCGTGAGTTGCTCACCGTGCACGAGGTGGACGTCATTTTCGGCAACTGGACGAGCGTGAGCCGTAAATCCGTTCTGCCGGTCATCGAAGAACTGAACGGTCTGCTGTTCTACCCGGTGCAGTACGAGGGCGAGGAAAGCTCCAAGAACGTGTTCTACACCGGTGCCGCTCCCAACCAGCAGGCGATCCCGGCGACCGATTACTTCCTTGAAGAGCTAGAGGTCGAGAAATTCGCGCTTCTGGGCACCGACTACGTCTATCCGCGCACCACGAACAACATCCTCGAAAGCTACCTCGTCTCCAAGGGCATCCCCGAAGAGGATATCTTCGTCAACTACACCCCCTTCGGTCATTCCGACTGGTCCAAGATCGTTGCTGACGTCGTGGCACTGGGTGCAGACGGCAAAAAGGTCGGCGTGATCTCGACGATCAACGGTGATGCCAACATCGGCTTCTACAAGGAACTGGCAGCCGCCGGTATCTCCGCTGACGACATTCC
>JBFFFS010000027.1:0-17951 GCA_041557855.1 Roseobacter sp.
CTTGGAGCCGATGAGGAAGAAGCAAGCGGAAATCCATCGGGGCTCGCGGCGACGATGTATCGGGCCGCTCACAGAAGCCGGATATACGTCAGCAATTGTGTTCCCTGAACCAGACCGAACAAGATCGTTGCAATCAGGCGGAGTCCATATACGTCCACACATGACAGCACCCACACAGGACATGTTTCTTCTCAACTTTAGGTCTGGCAACGCCTGCGCCCGATTTCCGAAGCGCTTGGCTTCACCCGGTCACACGTCCTCTTCCTGCGCCATTGCCAGATCGGTCAGAATTGGACAATCGGGACGATGGTCGCCATTGCAAGCGTCGACCAGATGGGCAAGCGTCGCGCGCATCTCTGTCAGTTCCGCGATTTTGCGGTCGATCCGCTGGAGGTGCTCCTCGGCGATCTGCTTCACCTCGGCACTGGCACGGTCGGTATCCTCATAGAGTTTCAAGAGGCTGCGGCAGCCTTCGATGCTGAAGCCGAGCGCACGCGCGCGACCCAGAAACGCCAGTTTGTGCGCGTCGCTCTCGCGGAAGGTTCGGTAGCCATTCGTGCTGCGCAGCGGTTGCACGAGGCCGACATCCTCGTAATAGCGGATTGTTTTGGCGGGTAGGCCGGACAGTTTGGCCACGTCTCCGATGTTCATTTTGTTTCATTCCTTATTCGGCAGGGGCAGGGAAAAGGGTGGCGGTGGGACGGGCCTGGACGGCTTCGTCCATCGCCGGGCGGATGCGGCGCAGCCGCAAGGCGTTTGTCAGAACGAACACCGAACTCAGCGCCATGGCACCCGCCGCGAGCACCGGCGAAAGCATCAGGCCCACGGCCGGATAGAGCATGCCTGCTGCCACAGGAATCAGCGCGACGTTGTAGCCAAAGGCCCAGAACAGGTTCTGGCGGATGTTGCGCATGGTCCGCGTCGAGACCTCGAAAGCGTTCACAACGCCGCGCAGATCGCCCGACATCAGCACGATATCGGCGGATTCAATGGCCACATCGGTACCGGTACCGATGGCGATACCCACATCCGAATGGGCAAGCGCCGGCGCATCGTTGATACCGTCACCGACAAAAGCGATGTGCCGCCCGGCCGCGCGCAATTCGTCCAGCGCGGCGACCTTGCCATCGGGGAGCACGCCAGCGATCACATGATCGATGCCGGTTTCGCGTGCGATAGCCTCGGCCGTTTCGCGCTTGTCGCCGGTGATCATGGCAACCTTCAGGCCCAGGTCGTGCAGCGCGCGGATCGCGGCGGCGCTGGCGGGTTTTACCGGATCGGCCACGGCAATCACGGCCGCGACGCGTCCGTCAATGGCCGCGAAGAGCGCCGTCCGGCCCTGTTCGGCCAGACGGCGTTCCGCATCCGCCAGCGTGCCGATCGCCAGTCCTTCGCGGGTCATCAGGCGATCCGCGCCGACCAGCACATCGCGCCCTGCGACCCGGGCGCGGACACCGTAGCCGGTGATCGACTCGAAGCTTTCCACGTCATGCCGCCCACCGCCTTCGGCCCGCGCCGCCCGTACGATGGCTTCGGCGATCGGATGCTCCGACTGCGCCTCGACCGCGGCGACTAGCGCCAGCGTCTCGGCGCGGTCGAACCCTTCGGCTAGGATCAGATCTGTTAGCTCGGGTCGGCCCTCCGTAACTGTGCCGGTCTTGTCGAGCGCGACGACATCAACCGAGGTCAGCTGCTGCAGCGCATCGCCCTTGCGGAAGAGAACGCCCATTTCCGCCGCCCGCCCGGTCCCCACCATGATCGAGGTTGGCGTGGCCAAACCCATCGCGCAGGGGCAGGCGATGATCAGCACGGAAACGCCCGCCACAAGCGCATAGGACAGCGCCGGCGAAGGTCCCAGCAGCAACCAAACCAGCACGGTCAGCAGAGCCAGCGCCATCACGGCGGGCACGAACCACAGGGTGATCCGGTCGACCAATCCCTGGATCGGCAGCTTGGCGCCCTGCGCCTCCTCAACCATGCGGATGATCTGCGCCAGCGTGGTATCGGCCCCAACGCGTGTCGCCCGATAATGAAACGCGCCCGTGCCGTTGACCGTGCCGCCGGTCACGGTGTCGCCTTTGGCCTTTGCCACGGGGATCGGCTCTCCGGTGATCATGCTTTCATCGACATGGGCGCTGCCCGCGACAACCTCTCCGTCAACGGCAAGGCGTTCGCCGGGGCGCACGACAAGGATATCACCGGTCCGGATCCGTTCGATGGCCATATCCTGAGGTTCACCGCCGACCAGAACCCGCGCGGTCCGCACCTGAAGGCCGAGCAGTTTCTGGATCGCGGCGCCGGTGCGGCCTTTGGCGCGGGCCTCCATCCAGCGACCCATGAGGATCAGCACGACGATCACCGCCGCCGCCTCGAAATAGACGGCGCGGGAGGCTTCGGGCAGGAATGCCGGCGCAAAGAGCGCGGTGACGGAGTAGAGCCAAGCCGCGCCTGTGCCTACGGCCACAAGACTGTTCATATCCGGTGCGCCCCTGAGCAGCGCTGGAATGCCCTTGGTGTAGAAAGCGCGGCCGGGCCATGCCAGAACAATCGTGGTCAGCACGAACTGGATCAGCCAGCTGGTCTGATGCCCGATCGTGCGCCCGATCAGATCGTGCATCCCGGGAACAAGATGCGCGCCCATTTCCAGCAGGAAAACCGGCAGGGCAAAAGCGGCGGCCAGCGCCGTCCTGCGGGCCAGCGCACGGGCCTCGTCCGCCTTGCGGGCGCTGCGGTCCGCCGGCGCCGCATCCAGCACCGGCTCGGCCGGATAGCCGGCATCTTCTGCCGCCTTCAGCAGATCGGCCAAAGTCACCGCGCCGTCGGCATAGGTCACCGTTGCGGTTTCCGAGGCAAGGTTGACATTAACGTCGAGCACACCGGGCACCGCCGCCAGAGCCTTGTCCACACGCCCCTCGCAAGACTCGCAGGACATCGACGCCACGTTCAGCCGCACGCTTTGTGCCAGAACGGGATAGCCCGCATCGTCCAGCGCCGCGATCGCCTCGGGAATACGACCGGGTCCGTCGATCTGCGCCTGCGCCGTCTCGCTGGCGAGGTTTACTTTAACGCCGCTGACGCCCGGTAGGCCCGACAGCGTTCGCTCGACCCGCCCAACGCAAGAGGCACAGGACATATTCTGGACGGAAAAGTGTAAGTTTTGCGAGCTTGGCATGGACGACTCCTGAATTGCGTGCTGTCTACATAAGGCTTCCCCCCACTGGAAGGTCAACAGGCTCGGAAATTTTTTTAAAGTATTGACCTTCCTGTGGTGGAAGGCTCGATGTTCAGCGAAAATCAAAGGAGATAGGCATGACCAGATTCGACGTTCCGGAAATGAGCTGCGGACACTGCACAGCTGCAATAGAAAAATCCATCAAGGAGATCGATCCGACCGCCAGGGTTTCATGTGACCTCGGCAGAAAGAGTGTCGAGGTTGACAGCTTTCTGAGCGAGCGGGACGTGTCTGCGGCAATCCGCGATGCCGGCTACGACGTGAAAGCGCCGACAGCGGCCTCTTGATAGATGGTGCCTGAAAATCTGGCGCCAGTCGAAAGATCTATTAAACGGTGGTGATTACTCGCTGGCCCGCACCTTTTCGACGAGCGCCTCTGACGGATCTAGTTTGACCAGTCCCGGGACGAGGTTTTCACCAATCACGAAAGACGGTGTGCCCGAGAAGCCGAGCGCCTGCGCCAGCCGCATCGACCTGTCGATATGCGATTGAACTTCGGGGGCCTCCATATCGGCGCGTAGTTGGCCGATGTCGAGCCCGACTTCTTTGGCCACGCGCAGGACCGACGCTTTCTCGGCGCGCTGTTTCAGACGCATCAGAGCCCAGTGGAAAGCTTTGTATTCCCCCTGGTGCCTCGCTGCTAGGGTGGCCTTGGCCGCGCCCTGCAATAGAAAATCCCGCCGTGTCGTCATTCTGTGTCATGTCCTTGTGCTGGGCGGCGGACCGCTGCCCCGGCACGTTAGTCAAATTTCGGCTCTGGTCACGGCAGGGCCGCAAACGTGCCCTCTTCGGCCACATCGCGGTCTAGCAGATAGGTCGCTATAAAGAAGTTGCTCGGATCATCCTTCTGGCAACATTGATCGAAATCAAAGCTCATTTTTTGCAGACATCATATTTAGATATTGTATGAACAGGGTCTGAGAACTGATGATATTGGCAAGAGACAGCTATTTTGCACGTATTCCTAGAGTGATCCGGCTTATCAGGGTGTCTCTGGTTATTGTTGCAATGGCTGCCCAGATTGGCCATTGGGGCGAATTTGATCAACCCGATGAATGGGCGCACTTTAAATCGGCTTCTGCAAGCGTCTTGGCAAGTTACAGTCGTGCGGACGAGGCGGGCAAGTTGTCCCGTACCTGTCAGGGCGGCATTTCATGCCATGCACCCGCACTGCTTGTTACGGAGGAATTTGGTCTGCCTCTGGTCGTCTCCGTTGAGCAGATAGGTTTGGCCAAATCAAATTTGGGCCCCGGTCAATTTGTAGATGTTCCTCACCCTCCGCCCCTGACCCGGCGCGTCTGACGCGCGCAGGCGGGCCGATTGGTCCGATGGTCACACTACTCCTGACATCCTGAGGCGCGTTTCCTTCAGGGGCGTCCGTGGACACCGTTCAGGTGTTCCCACACTCAGGAGCAAGAAATGACTACGCAATCAAGCATCCGCATTCGGCCATTAATCAAGGTGGCTGGCGCATGACCCTACGTCGACTTTTTCCCTTGCCCCCTGTTCAAGCGCATCCTGCCCAAGGCAAAAATGTTCAAAGCCTCGCTCCCACGAGCAAGGATTCAAAGGAAACAACATGCAACACTTTAGCTTTATCACCGCGATTGCCGCGACCGCCTTGGTGGTCTCCGGCGCATATGCCCAACAGCAACAGGTCTTCATCCCGGAAGGCAGTGCCAACACAGTGCGGGTCGTCGATGCCGCGACCGGCGACACACTGGCCCGGATCACCGGCCTCGAGGCCATTCACGGCCTGTCGGGTGCAGCCGGGACACCTTACCTCGTAGCAGGAAGCTATAGCGAATTTGAGCGCGAAGAGGTCGCCGACTCCGCGCCGCCCGAAGGCATCAGCCAGGATGAACACGCAGCGCACCATGCGAAACCGGCTAAGCGTATCGGACCTGCGGACGCCGGACTCAGCCTCTTGTCCGTCATCGATATCGCGTCCGGCGAAATTCTGCGCCGCATTGAGGTGCCCGGCGCGGTCCATCACACCGCCGTGTCGCCCGACGGCCGCTACGCTGTTGCGACCCATCCTTCCGAAGACGGCATTTCTGTGGTTGATCTGAACAGCTTCAAGCTCATCGCATGGGTTGCGACCGGTCCGCAGCCCAATTACGCGGCGTTCGGCGCAGATCCTGGCGCTGTCTACGTGTCGAACGCTGGCAATGGCACCATCAGTGAGGTCGACCTTAATCGCGGCATCGTTCGGCGCAACCTCATCGCCGGCGCTGCCCCGGAACATATGGCGATCAATCGGACTGCAGGCGTGATTTATGCAGCCGACGCGGATGCGGGACTGGTTGTGGAACTGTCGCTGTCAACTGGCGCCGAATTGCGCGTCTTTGAGATTGGCGGCGAGATTCACGGACTTGATCTGTCGGACGATGGACAGCGCCTGTTTGTCGCCGGAAAAGAGTCGGACACTCTGGCGGCAGTGGATCTTGGAACGGGCCGGATTACCAGGGCGGCGCTTGCGCCCGCCCCCTATCACCTGACCACGATCCCCGGAACCGGAACGATCTTCGTTTCCAGCCGGAATGAACCGAAGGTGTGGATCGTGGACAGCGCTACGCTGACGCCGCGCAGCGATTTTGCGATCGAAGGTGAAGGCCATCAAATGGTGGCTCTGCCGTAACGCAGCGTACTTCAGACCGTCCGAAGGACGGGAAAGGAGCAGAAAATGAAACATTCAGACCACCCGACTCTGCGATTCCTCGGTGCCGCAGGCACAGTCACGGGATCCCGATACCTGATTGAGGCCGGGAATCGCCGCATCCTGATCGATTGCGGCCTCTTTCAGGGCTTCAAGCAGCTTCGGCGGCGAAACCGGAAGCCGTTTCCCGTCCGGCCCAGTAGCATCGACACGGTCCTTCTCACCCATGCCCATCTGGACCATTCGGGATATCTGCCCGCGCTGATCCAGGCGGGATACGGGGGCCGGGTTCTCTGCTCGCCTGCAACTGAAGAACTCTGCGGCCTGATCCTACCCGACAGTGGCCATCTTCAGGAGGAAGAGGCGCGCTATGCCAGGCGCAAGAAGTATTCCGAGCACAAAAATCCGATGCCGCTGTACACCCTCGAGGATGCCAAGGCGGCGCTTGAACGCATAGACACAGCGCCATTTCGCAAATTGATACCGCTTGGCGGCGGCATCCATGCAGAGTTCATTCCGGCCGGACATTTGCTGGGCGCGGCGCAAATTCGGATAACCATCGACGCAATTACGATTCACTTCAGCGGCGACGTCGGCCGCGACAAGGACGCGCTGATGCGTCCGCCCGTTCCCTTCGAGGGATCCGATATCCTGATCTGCGAATCCACCTACGGCAACAGGCGCCACGCCGACGTAGAGGCTGAGGCCGAACTGGCACCGGTAATAAAACGGGTTCTGGGACGCGGCGGCACGATTCTGATCCCGTCTTTTGCGGTCGGAAGGGCCCAAGGATTGATGTACCATATCGCGCGGCTGATCAAGCGGGGTGAAATCCCTTATGTGCCGGTCTTTCTGAACAGTCCGATGGCGGTAGATGCGACAGACATCTACCACCGCCATCATGATGAGCACCACGTGACCTGGGAGGACTGCAAGGCGATGTTTGAACTCGCCAAGCGGGTCAACACAGTCGAGCAGTCAAAAGAATTGAACAGGCGGCAGGGTCCGATGATTATCATCTCGGCCAGCGGCATGCTTTCGGGCGGAAGGATCTTGCACCATCTGGCAAGTTTTGGCGGCGACCCGCGCAACGCGATCCTGCTCTCCGGTTTCCAGGCCGGCGGCACGCGCGGAGCGGTGCTGGCCGGGGGCGAACGAAACCTGCGTATGTTCGGCAAAGTTTTTCGGATCGAGGCCGAGGTGGTGCAACTGGAGGCGTTTTCAGGTCACGCAGACGCGGACGAGCTGTTGCGATGGATGGCTGCCGGGCGAGCGCCCCGAATGACCTATCTGACGCATGGCGAACCAACCGCGTCAGATACGCTGCGCTATCGCGTCAAGCACGAGCTTGGGCGGTCCGTGCGGGTGCCAGATCATCTGGAAACCATTCGTCTGGATGCACCGAAATGAAAAGCGACTTCGCCAGCCTTCCGCTTGTCCGGGCCGGGATCGACACATATCGCCAACCGGTTGTCTATATGCGGGAGGATTGTCACCTGTGCCAGGCTGAGGGGTTTACCTCCCTCACCCGTGTCGAGATACACGTTGGACGAAAATCGATCGTAGCCACGCTAAACGTCGTCACCGATGCGAATTGGCTGGCGCCGGGCTCGGCGGCGCTGAGCAATGCGGCTTGGGCGGCCCTCAATCCCGTGCCGGGCGCGCAGGGCCGCTTCGCGCACCCCGAGCCAGCCGCCTCTGCCTCGGTGATCCGGGCCAAGGTCTATGGTCAGAGATTGCGTGACACGCAGTTCACGGCAATCATTCAGGACACGATGGCACACCGGCTTTCAGACCTTGACCTTGCCGCCTTTATCACCGCCTGCGCCGGCGACCGACTGGATATCACAGAGACGGTGGCCCTGACGCGCGCGATGCAGGGTGCAGGCCAGACACTTGATTGGGGGGCGGGCCGTGTGCTCGACAAGCATTGTGTGGGCGGCCTGCCCGGGAACCGCACCACACCGATCGTCGTCGCCATCATTGCAGCATCGGGCCATCTGATCCCCAAGACTTCCAGCCGGGCGATCACCTCTCCGGCGGGCACCGCCGACATGATGGAGGTGATGGCGCCGGTGGCTCTTGACATCAAAGCGATGCGGCGGGTCGTCGAAGGCGAGGGCGGTTGCATCGTCTGGGGTGGTGGACTGGCATTGAGTCCGGTCGACGACATGCTTATTCGCATTGAAAGGCCGCTCGATTTTGACAGTGACGGGCAACTCGCAGCCAGCGTCCTGTCAAAAAAGGCGGCAGCGGGGTCCAGCCATGTCCTGATCGATATGCCCGTCGGACCGACAGCGAAGATAAGATCGACCGCTGCCGCGTCGGCGCTTGAGCATCGGCTAACGGCGGTTGCAGACGCTATCGGCCTGCAGGTCAGTGTTCACATGAGCGACGGTTCGGCGCCGGTGGGGCGCGGCATCGGTCCCGCACTCGAGGCGCGGGACGTGCTTGCCGTGTTGCGCCGTGACCCGGCGGCACCGTCCGACTTGCGGGAGCGGGCGCTGGATCTGGCCGGCTTGCTGCTGGACATGGCAACGCCGGCCAGCTCATCTGGCAGGCAGCGGGCGCAAACCCTGCTCGAAAGCGGCGCAGCGGAGGCGAAATTCATGGCGATTTGCGCGGCTCAGGGCGGTTTCCGCGAGCCCGACCGTGCACCGCAGCGGCACATCGTTGCGGCGGAGACAGATGGACGGATTGCAATGATCGACAATCGGCGGATATCGAAGATCGCGAAACTGGCCGGCGCGCCCGGGCGCAAAGCCGCAGGCCTTCTTTTACGGGTGCGACCCAAGCAGTTGGTCACATCCGGCGATCCGTTGTTCGAAATCCACGCCGAGACACCCGGCGAACTGTACTGGGCGCTCGACTTTGCTTTGTCGGGTTCCTCTGCGGTCAGCATCGAGGAGGAGAGATGACCTTGATCCTTGCACCGTTTCCAGAAATGGTTCCGCTGGCGGATCGGCTGGCACCGCTTCTGAATGCCGTGTCCTGCCCGGTCGCGTTGCACCGCTTCCCGGATGGCGAAAGCCTGGTCACTCTTTCGGGCGACTATGCAGGACGCACGGTGGCCATTGTCGCGACGCTGCGCGACCCGGACCGGTTGGCGATGCCCCTGCGCTTTGCAGCCGCCACTGCGCGCGAATTGGGCGCACTGCATGTCGGGTTGGTTGCTCCCTACCTCGGTTATATGCGGCAAGACCGCCGCTTTCATCCCGGAGAGGCGGTCAGCGCGCCACTTTTCGCCAGGTTTCTCGAGGAGAGCTTTGACTGGCTGGTCACCGTCGATCCGCATCTGCACCGGATCGCATCGCTGGACCGCCTGTTCCAAATCCCTTGTCGGCGGGTCGCAGCCGCGCCGCTTCTGGCCGAGTGGATCGCCGCAAATGTGCCTGACGCGGTTCTCTTGGGTCCTGACAGCGAGAGCCGGCAGTGGGTGATCGATGTGGCGCGCCGGGCCGGACGCCCCTTCGAGGTTTTAGCGAAAATCCGCAACGGCGACCGCCAGGTCGAGTTAAGCCTACCCGACAGTAACTTGCTGCGAACGGGCACCCCGGTAATCCTTGATGATATCGCCTCGTCCGGACGGACGCTTGTCCGTGCAATAGAGCGTCTCGCCGAAGCGGACGCGCGGACGCCGGTCTGTGTCATCATCCACGCGGTCTTTTCCGACACGGCGCATGCCGACATCATGGCCGCTGGCGCGGCGCGCGTAGTGACGACTGACTCCATCCCCCACCTAAGCAACGCAATCGCTTTGGCCGCGCCGCTGGCGGCCGCGACACGCGAATGCACCGCCGAGATTGACACTCCTGCGCTGGAAGGTGGTACTCTCACATCAACTCGAAAGACGAAGGGCAAGACAGATGACTGATCACAAGCACAGGAATGACCGCGGGAGCGGAGAGGCGGGGGTCACCTATACCTGTCCGATGCACCCCGAGGTGCAAAGCAGCCAACCCGGTGATTGCCCGAAATGCGGTATGCATCTGGTGCCGCAGGGTGAAATCCACGCGCATACCGGCCATGATCATCATGCCCACGCCCACAGTGGGCGCGACGATGCCGGCAAGGACGGGGAGTATGACACGGTGCCCGCTGGGTATACTGGTACCGTCTATACCTGTCCGATGCACGCCCAGGTGCGCCAGGCGCATCCCGGATCCTGCCCGATTTGCGGCATGGGGCTGGAGCTTGAGAACGCGGGGATGGCCGAGGATGGACCGAACCCGGAGCTTGTTGATTTCACGCTCCGATTCTGGGTCGGCACAATTTTAACGGTCCCGCTTCTGGTGTTGACGATGGGCCCGTTTTTGGGTCTGCCCGTGCGCGGGATATTCGGCGAACGGGCGACGCTCTGGATCGAGCTGGTGCTTGGCACCCCGGTCGTGCTCTGGTGCGGCTGGCCGTTTCTTACGCGCGGCTGGAACTCGTTCCGCACGATGAACCTCAATATGTTCTCGCTGATCGGCATGGGGGTTCTTGCCGCCTGGACATTCAGCATTGTCGCCGTGCTGGCACCCGGCCTCTTTCCCGATGGGTTCCGCGATGCCGACGGCCATGTCGGCGTCTATTTCGAGGCGGCCGCCGTGATCGTGACGCTGGTTCTGCTGGGTCAGGTGATGGAGCTGCGGGCGCGGGAAGGCACCGGCAGGGCGATCCGCGCACTTCTGGATTTGGCGCCCAAGACCGCGCGTGTTATCCGCGAAGACGGCAGCGAAGAGGAAATCCCGCTGGAGAACGTGCAGGTGGGTGACCGGTTGCGCGTGCGGCCCGGTGAGAAAGTACCGGTCGACGGTGCGGTGATGGACGGACGCTCGTCGGTCGACGAAAGCATGATTTCGGGCGAGCCGGTGCCGGTCGAAAAGACGAAAGGCGACACGCTGACCGGCGCCACCATAAACGGCACCGGTAGCCTGACCATGGAAGCGACACGGGTCGGCGCCGACACAATGCTGGCCCAGATCGTCGAGATGGTGGCGAATGCGCAACGTTCGCGCGCCCCGATCCAGAAATACGCCGATCAGGTGGCCGGCTTTTTCGTGCCGGCAGTGATCGGCATTGCGGTGCTGGCCTTTATTGCCTGGGCGACCTGGGGTCCGGCCCCGGCGCTCAGCTATGCTCTGATCTCTGCTGTTGCGGTTCTGATTATTGCCTGCCCCTGTGCGCTCGGCCTTGCCACGCCGATGTCGATCATGACAGCGACAGGGCGCGGCGCCCAGGCGGGTGTTCTGATCAAGAACGCCGAGGCGCTGGAGCGGTTCGAAAAGATCGATACGTTGATTGTCGACAAGACCGGAACGCTGACTGAAGGCAAGCCGCGCCTGGTTGCCGTACTGCCCGAATCCGGCCATGACGAGGCCGAGGTTATGCGGCTTGCGGCGTCGCTCGAACGTGGCTCGGAACACCCGCTGGCCGAGGCGATCGTCCGCGGCGCCGAGGAGCGCGGTGTGGACATCGTCGATGCGACAGACTTCGAAGCGGTCACCGGCAAGGGCGTGACGGGAACGGTCGACGGCAAGTCCGTGGCGCTCGGCAACCTCGCTCTGATCACCGACCTCGGCCTGGACGGTGGCGATCTGACAGCCAAGGCTAATGCCCGAAGGGACGAAGGCGAAACGGTCATGTTCGTGGTGCTGGACGGCGCGGTGGCCGGACTCGTCGCCGTCGCCGACCCGGTGAAGGAAACCACACCTGCCGCACTGAAGGCGCTGCATGAACTCGGCTTCCGCATTATCATGGTGACCGGCGACAACGAACGGACGGCGAAAGCCATAGGAGCGAGGCTCGGCATCGACGAGATCCGCGCCGATGTTCTGCCCGAGGACAAGGCACGCATTATCCGCGAACTTCAGGAGCAGGGTCGCAAGGTTGCCATGGCCGGCGACGGGGTAAACGACGCGCCGGCACTTGCCCAAGCGGATGTCGGCATTGCGATGGGTACCGGCGCAGACGTGGCTATCGAAAGCGCGGGCATCACGCTGGTCAAGGGCAACCTCGACGGCATCGTCCGCGCCCGCCGCCTTGCCCGCGCCACCATGCGCAACATCCGCCAGAACCTGTTTTTCGCGCTGATCTACAATGCGGCCGGCGTTCCGGTGGCGGCAGGAGTGCTTTTCCCGTTCCTCGGGATCCTGATCAGCCCCATGTTCGCCGCCTTCGCCATGAGCGCCTCTTCCATCTCTGTTGTCGTCAATGCGCTGCGATTGCGCAGTGCGAAAGTCTGAAAAAGGGAGTTGAAAAATGAAAGAAACCACGCCGCACACGCACGACGATGACACCCCCGCTGAGGCGGTCAAGACAAGCTTCTGGCGGTCGCGGGCCGGCGCTTATCTGATCGTCGCTCTTGTGATCGGCGGCCTCCTGCTCGGCTACGAGCACCGGGTTCACATATTGGCCAGCGACTGGGCGTTGTCTCTGCTGCTGCTGATTTGTGTTGGAATGCATTTCTTCATGCACGGCGGACACGGTGGACACGGCTCTGGCGGTGACAAGTCATGAGCGATACCGGTTCTTCCTACGGGCTCTGGCTGCTGGTCTTCATCAACTCTGCAGTCTTCATCATCTTCGCGTACAGCTTCTTTAAGCCACAGAGCGCCCGTGACTGGCGCAGCTTCGGCGCGTTCAGCGCCTTTATCATCGCCCTGTTCACCGAGATGTACGGGTTCCCGCTAACCATTTTCTTTCTGTCGGGCTGGCTGCAATCGACCTGGCCCGATATCGACTGGTTCGCCCATGACAGCGGGCACTTGCCCGAGATGATGTTCGGATGGAGTTCAAACCCGCATTTCGGGCCGTTCCATCTGCTGAGCTTTGTCCTGATCGGTGGCGGGTTCTGGCTGATCTCGGTGGCGTGGCACCATCTATGGGCGGCGCAGCGTCAGGGGCGGCTGGCCGTGACGGGGCCCTATGCCCGGATTCGGCATCCGCAATATGTGGGGTTCGTGCTGATCATGCTGGGCTTCCTCGTACAATGGCCGACATTGCTGACGCTGGCCATGTTCCCGGTGCTGGTCTGGATGTACGCGCGCCTTGCCCGCAGTGAAGAAGCAGATAGCCGGGCGCGATTTGGAGCAGCCTACGACCGGTACGCCGAACAGGTGCCGGCTTTCATCCCTGATTTTAAGGCCACCGGCAACGGCGGCACCCCCGACCAACTGAACGGAAACTGATAATGGAGATTCCAATGAAAAACGACCACGACTTTTCTGCTGACGGCGATCACGCTCTTTGTCGCTATGCCGGCAGCTGGGGACAGCCACAGCTCCAAGATGCAAATGATGTCGAGCGGACTCTTTATGCCCCGGATGGACGCGACTGAGGGGCGGAAACTCTTCGCCTCGAAAGGCTGCGTCGTCTGCCATTCGATCAACGGCGTCGGCGGAGAGGACGCGCCGATGCTGGATGCCGAATTCATGGATATGCCAATGAACCCTTTCGACTTTGCCGCCAAGATGTGGCGCGGCGCACCTGCGATGGTCGCAATGCAGGAAGATGAGATGGGCGGGCAGATCGAGTTCACCGGAGAGGAACTGGCGGCAATGATCGCCTTTGTTCACGACCCCGACGAACAGGCACGGTTCTCGGAGGCGGATATTCCCGAAGAGATTAAAGAGATGATGCATCACGAGGGTGAGGACGAGCACCACGAAGACGGTGAGAACGACGATCACGACTAGAGGCAACAGTGCTGGCGGGGTGAACGTCCCGCTGGACCCAGCCAAAGCAACACTTCGGGGACGTCACGGGGCAAGCGGTACAAAGTTCACATCGAAAGCCAGTCGCCCTCGACAGTAATTTTTACAGGCGGGAACAAGAGTATGCAGCACGATCAAAATGAGACCATCTACCAAGAAGGCTCCATCTCGCTTGGCGGTGCCGTCGCTATGGGTACCGGCGTGATGATCGGAGCGGGTATTTTCGCGCTCACGGGACAGATCGCCCAGCTGGCCGGACCGCTCTTCCCGTTGGCGTTCGCACTTGGCGCCATCGTCACAGGGTTCAGCGCTTATAGTTATATCAAAATGTCGAATACCTGGCCGTCCTCGGGCGGGATCGCGATGATCTTGCAAAAGGCCTATGGGCCGGGAGCGATCGCTGCCGGGGCCGCGCTTTTGATGGCGCTGTCGATGGTGATTGCCGAAAGTCTGGTCGCGCGCACATTCGCGGCCTATGTGCTGCGCCCGTTCGACATCACGGGCGGGCCACTTGTACCCGTCTTGGCGGTGGGCGTTATCCTGTTTGCGTTTCTGGTGAATATTGCAGGGAACAGGTCTGTCGGATTGTTCTCTCTGGTGATGGCGGCGCTGAAGATCGGCGGTATCGCCCTGTTCGGTATCGCCGCCCTGTGGTCGAGCGGGTTTCATTTTTCAGCTACGAGCGTAACGTCAGGTGGGTTTGGGCCGACAGGTTTCGTGGCGTCGGTTGCGCTGGCCATCCTCGCCTTTAAGGGCTTCACTACGATCACCAATAGCGGAGCGGAAGTCACCGACCCGCATCGCAACGTGGGCCGGGCGATCATGATTTCCATCGCGCTTTGCGTCGTGGTCTACCTACTCGTGGCTCTCGCCGTCGGATCGAACCTGACCCTTGATGAGATCATAGCTGCGCGAGACTATTCGCTGGCCGAAGCGGCCGAGCCTGCGCTTGGACGTTACGGATTCTATGCCACCGTTGTTCTGGCCGCCGTTGCGACCGCCTCGGGGCTTCTGGCCAGCGTCTTTGCCGTTTCGCGGATGCTGGCGATGTTGACAGACATGAAAATGATCCCGCACAGCCATTTTGGCATGTCCGGCCCGATCCAGCGCCACACGCTGGTCTATACCGTGGTCATTGCTTCGGCGTTGGCAGTCTTCTTTGACCTCGGCCGTATCGCATCGCTGGGTGCGTTTTTCTACCTCGTAATGGACATGGTGGTGCATTGGGGCGTCTTCCGCTTCATGCGGCGCGAAATCGGCGCGGCAGCCCCGGTGTTGCTGTTGGCGCTGGTGTTCGACGCCGTGGTGCTGGCCGCCTTTACGGCGATGAAGCTCCGCACTGACCCGCTGATCGTGTTGTATGCAGCCGCCGCGATAAGCGCAGTTTTCGCTTTCGAGCGTATGTACCTGTCGCGCTGGATAGTCCCTCAGACCGGTCAGGAGCAGTGAGACAGTTGATTATCTCAGCTAATTTGGCACATCTGAAACCGGACGGTTTTCCTGCTGCCAATCGTTTGACCCTGCACATCCCGCAAGGAATATAGGGAATAAGGCCGTGGCGGGGCGGACGCGCTGTGATTTTATCACAGGCTTCCTCGCTCCCGCCTTTATATAAGAGAGAAGAGGATTGCTATGAAGATCATTCTGTTTGAGGTCGAGTCGCGCGAGCTTTCGAACTTTGAACCACTGAAGTCGAACCACCAGATCGTGCACGTCGAGCAGCCGCTCGACAGCGAGACCGCAGCGGCGCATACAGACGCTGAAATCGTCTCGACGTTCATCTTCTCAGACCTCGATAGTGCGGTACTGGAGCAGATGCCGGGCCTCCGGTTGATCGCAACCCGCTCGACCGGCTTCGACCATATCGACCTCGAATACTGTGCGTCGCGGGGGATCGCGGTCGCGAACGTCCCGAGCTACGGCGAGAACACGGTGGCCGAGCATGTTTTCGCCCTGCTTCTCGCCATCAGTCACCGACTGCCCGAAGCGACGGAGCGGGCGCAGCGCGGTCACTTCTCGCCGGAGGGATTGCAGGGCTTCGATCTCGCCGGCAAGACATTGGGTGTGATCGGCGCCGGGAAGATCGGTCAGCACGTCATCCGCATCGCGCGTGGTTTCCAGATGAGTGTACTGGCCCACGACGCCCATCCGGAGCAGCGGCTCGCAGCCAAGCTCGGTTTCCGCTACACCGACCTGCCCACGCTCTACGCCGAGTCCGACGTTGTCAGCCTCAACGTGCCGTCGCTGCCCGAGACCCGGAAAATGCTGTCGTCGCGCGCCTTTGCACAGATGAAGGACGGTGTCGTCGTGATAAACACCGCCCGCGGCGATCTGATCGATACGCGGGCTCTGATCCAGGCGCTGAACAGCGGCAAGGTCGCGGCCGCCGGACTCGACGTTCTGCCGGACGAGCCGCTCATCCGGGAGGAGGCCGAACTTATTTGCTCGATCTACTGCGAACGACACGATCTGCGCGACCTCGTCGCAAATCACGTTCTGCTGCGCATGCGCAACGTCGTCGTCACCCCGCACAGCGCCTTCAACACGCGCGAAGCGGTTCAGCGGATCGCCGAGACCACGCTCGAGAACATCCGCGCATTCACCGAGGGCCGGCCGCAGAACCTGGTCGCATTGCCGCTCGAAACCAACCCAAACAGCAAGGAGTGAAGATCGTGGCTGAACAATCGAAGATCCGCGTCGCGGTTAACGGATACGGCGTCATAGGCAAGCGCGTGGCGGATGCGGTCGCGGCGCAGGACGATATGGAACTCGGCGGCGTGGCCGACATCACGGCCGACTGGCGGCTGCGGATGGCGGCACGCAAGGGCTTCCCCCTCTACGCCTCCGCCGGGGACCGAATAGAGCCGATGCGGTACGCCGGGCTGGACCTTGCAGGCACGCTCGGCGACCTGCTCGATAAGGCGGATGTCATCGTCGACTGCACGCCGAAGAAGATTGCGGCACAGAACGTCGAGATCTACCGGCAGAAGGGTGCGAAGTTCATCCTGCAGGGTGGCGAGAAGCACGAGGTGACCGGCCACTCCTTTGTGGCCGAGTCGAACTACGAAAGCGCGATCGGACGCGATTGCACCCGCGTCGTCTCGTGCAACACGACCTCGACTGTCCGAACCCTGTCAGCGCTGAAGCGGGCGGGCCTCTTGCGACGCGCTCGCGGCACGCTTCTGCGGCGGGCGACCGATCCGTGGGAGAGCCATCTCGGCGGCATCATGAATACGCTGGTCCCCGAACCCGAGATTCCGAGTCACCAGGGTCCGGATGCGCGGAGCGTCGACCCCGATCTCGACGTCGTTACGATGGCGGTCAAGGTTCCCGAGACGCTGGCGCACCTGCATTACTGGACGGTGCAACTGACACGCGAGGCGACGAAGGACGAGGTGCTGGAGGCGTTTCGCGCCTCCTCGCGGATCGCGCTCATCGATATCGGCCAAGGCCTCTCCGCGATCAATGCGGTCAAGGAGATGATGGCGGATCTCGGCCGGCCGCACGACAACCTCTACGAGGTGGCGCTCTGGGCCGACATGCTGAAGGTTGAGGGAGACGAGCTTTTCTACGCCTATATGGTCGACAATCAGGCGATCGTGATCCCCGAGACAATCGACGCGATCCGTGCCCTCACCGGGCAGGAGCGTGATCGAGCCCGGTCGATTGCTGCGACGGACCGCACGCTCGGCATCGGCGCCATCGCCGACACTCTGGGCAGGGGCTGACGGTCATGCCTGTGGCAAGGCGGACAGGGATACAGTTGTCGCAAGTCTCCCGAGAGTCCGTAGATAGGCTACACCAGGTCGACACCCGGAAGTGGGCAAAAGCCCTGTGCCGGAACGGCTAGCGCGCTATTGAATTTGCTGGATAGGTTTTGGAAGGCAATCAGACCCGTCAGTTCAATGATCGCGTCGTCGTCGAAATGCTCTTTCAGAGCGGCAAAAACGGCATCGTCGACGCCCCGGTCATAGCGGGTCATTGCGTCAGCGTAGTCGAGCGCCACCCTCTCCATCGCGCTGAAAAGGTCGCTTTGCTGCCACTGCAACAGGGCCTCGATCTTTTGGCCCGGCACGCCGCGCCGCAGCAGTGTCGCTGAGTTCAGATCCACGCAGAACGAGCAGTTGTTGATCTGCGAAACCAACACGGTCACCAGCGACCGCAGCGCCGGGGAAATCGGGGACGATCTTCGGTTGATCATGCCGTAAAGGATTGCCACACCGGCGAACAGCCTGGGCGAGCGCCCCCAAAGCATCGAGGCTTCAAGAACAGCGCCGTACGTCCGCTTCTGGTTCCAGAAGAATGGCCGCACCCACCATGGGTAGCGCGAAAAAGGCAATCGATCGATCCGCATGCGCATGGA
>JBFFFS010000028.1:0-17834 GCA_041557855.1 Roseobacter sp.
CGTGATCGCCGCCGTCAGCGTCGTCTTGCCGTGGTCAACGTGACCAATCGTTCCAATGTTTACGTGCGGTTTCGTACGTTCAAACTTTGCCTTTGCCATGGTAGCGGCGCCCTTTTGCTGTCATGGGGCCCCATCCCGAGACCCGGTCCTTGTGATATGCGCGGCGATGTATTGCGAACGGCGGGGAAAATCAAGCGTCTCCTACGTCTCAGGAAGGCTCTTCCTGCGCGGCGGTTTGTGCATCGGCCTCCGGGATAGGCGTGACCGAGATCGCAGGCTGCTCACCGGCCTGCGCATCGCCTATCGCCACGGCGGGCTCTTCCTCATCCTTGAACCAGCCTTTTTCCGCATTTTGCTCTGCGAGAAAGTTCTCGATCTCCTTGGCGACCTTACGCGCGATGTCTTCCAGTTGCACGTCTGCGGTCTGGCTCCAGCCCGATCCGAAGAAGCTTTCGCCGTCCAGATCTTCGAAGACGGTCATCTGTTCGGGCGGCACATTCAGCTTTTCGCCCTTGGCATCGTCCCACACGGTCACACGGACGATCATCCCCGATTTCGGGGCGGCGACGACCGGCACCCCGGCACGCGCAAGTACGTAACCTTCGATACTGACACCCAGATGGTAGTCTTTCGATCCGTCATAGCGCTCGAAACGGGCAGCGATCGCATCGCGCAGGGCGGTCGTCAGTTCCTCTTCGCTGACCTCGCGGCTGACAACCGATGAGGTCCCGGCACGCGGCGCCACCACTACGTTGTGGCCAAGGCTGAAGTTGCCGAGATCCGCAGGCGGCCCCAACAGCTCATTCGTTGTCGCGCAGGCGGAAACGGTTGCGACAAGCGCCAAGGCGGACAGAACCCGGATCATGAACTCAAACCTCTTTGCTATCTGGTTGTCCACGGGTACCCCAATGAAACCCGACGCGCAATGCGGCAGCAGACGATAGGCTGCTGGACGCCGCAGGACACAAAGCTACCATCAAAGGCATCAATCTAGAGGAGTTCATCGTGGCGAAGGATGACATCGCCGCACATAACCCGGTACCGGTGAAAATTCTGCTGGCGGAACAACCGGTTGGCGTACTCAGGAGCTGGCGGCTGATGCGAGAGAATGTGCTCAGCATCATCCCTGAGGTCGCAACGCGGGAAAAGACCGTTTCAGGCCGAACGGGCAAACGCTGGCACATGATTATGGATCCGGCCTGCATCAGGTGCATGCTGATCGAGCGACTACAGGATTATCCCAAATCCACCGTGACCAAGAACCTGCTGCGCCCGGCCATCGGCGAGTCGCTGTTCATTGCCGAAGGCGCTGACTGGAGATGGCTGCGCCGCACCTCCGCGCCGGCTTTTTCGCATCGCAGCGTCACGCAACTCGGCCCCGTGAGGACCCGCGCCGCCGAAGCCTGTGCCGCGCGGATCGCGCGGGCCGGCCCGCGGGCTGTCAACATGCTCGATGAAATGATCGCGACCACCTTCGACGTGATCGCAGACGTGACCTTTTCGGATGATGGCAGTTTTGACAGGCAGGCGGTGCATAACGCGATCGAGGCCTATGTAAGCGACGCCGGTCGCATTTCCCTGCTCGACGTACTGGGAGCGCCGGACTGGGTGCCCAGGCACGGCCGCATTGCCTCTCTCGCGGCGATCGACTCGATGAAGCGTGATGCAGATGCCGCCATCGAGCGGCGCGCGGCAAAGGATGCATCGCCTGCCGGACCGGACTTGCTGGATTTGCTGCTTTCGGGACAGGACCCCAAAAGCGGTCGCCGCATGAGCACGGCGGAGTTACGCGACAATCTGCTGACGTTTATCGTGGCCGGACACGAGACAGCGGCCCTGACACTTGCATGGTCATTTTACCTCTGTGCCTTCGATCAACAGGTTCAGGACAGCGCGCGACGTGAAGCGCAAGAGGTTATGAACGGTCGCCCTGCGACACCGGAAGACCTGCCACGGCTGCCCTGCACCCGCCGGAGCATAGACGAGGCGCTGCGGCTTTATCCGCCCGCCGGCATCGTTTCGCGGACTGCAAAGGCATTCGACAGGCAGGGCGAGGCAGAAATCCGACCCGGCGATACGGTCATGATTCCGATCTACGCGCTGGGGCGGCACAGGCAGCTATGGGACGCTGAGGCCGGAGGGTGGGGTGTGGCTGACCGCCGAACCCTGATGAAATCGCGCCGCCGCCAGTTGCTTACAGGCCAATCATGGTCATTGCAGACCGAAGATTCCTGTCATTCGGCAGTGGCCCGGATCAGGTGAACTTGTTGTCCCGGGGGAAACCGCGCGGAGCCATACGGCCAGCGGAAGCGCGTTTTCCTGTCCACTCGTCCAATTCCATTTCCGTCCGCGTGCGTCCGGCCGGGTCAAGCCAGCTAAGTCCCTCTGAGCGCGTGAAAGTCGTGACATCGCTCAGGCCGCCGTCCTTGTATTTCTGAAGCCTGACACCTTTTCCGCGCCCCATTTCCGGAAGTTCGTCCAATCCGAAGATCAGCACCTTGCGGTTCTCACCAACCACGGCGACACTGTCGCCACTCACGGGCTTGCACACCATCGCGCGCGTATCGCCGCGCACGTTCAGCACCTGCTTGCCGCTGCGGGTCTGGGCAACGACGTCTTCTTCGGCAACCACGAATCCGTCACCCGCCGAGGAAGCGACCAAAAGCTTGCGACCGGGTTGATGAGTAAAGATTGAAACGATTTCCGCCTCGTTGGGCAGATCAACCATCAGACGCAGCGGTTCGCCCATGCCGCGTCCACCGGGCAGATTGGACGCGGAAACCGTGTAAAAACGCCCGTTGGAGCCAAAGACCAGCAGCCTGTCCGTCGTTTCGGCGTGGAAGATGATGCGTGGTCCGTCACCATCCTTGAATTTGAGCTCCCGGCCGAGATCGATGTGCCCGGTCATCGCCCTGACCCAACCCATCTGCGAGCAGACCACGGTGATAGGTTCGCGGTCGATCATCGCCTCGATCGGAACGTCCTCGATCACCGTACCTTCGGCGAAGGTCGTGCGCCGCGCACCGCCGGGCCAATCCTTGCCGAACTGCTTACGTGTCTCGCGGAGCTGATCGGTAATACGCTGCCACTGCAACTCCGGGCTGTCGAGCAAATCCTCCAGCTCGGCGCGCTCCTCCATGAGAGCCGCCTGCTCGCGCAACAACTCCATCTCTTCGAGCCGCCGCAACGAGCGCAGGCGCATGTTCAGGATGGCTTCGGCCTGCACCTCGGTCAGTTGCGGGTCGTCCGTCGGTGCAGGCGGCACATAGTCCGCCTCACTGAGTGCGCGGGCATGATCCTTACTCCAATCCTCGGCCATCAGGGCGGCTTTCGGATCGTCGTCATAGCGGATGATATCGATGACCCGGTCGAGATTCAGAAAAGCAATGATGAACCCTTCGAGCACTTCCAGCCGGTGGTCGATCTTTTCCATCCGGTGCCGCGAACGGCGCAGCAACACTTCCTGCCTGTGATCTAGGAAGGCGCGCAACACCTCCTTCATCGAGCAGACCTTCGGCGTAAGCCCGTCGATCAGCACGTTCATATTGAGCGAGAAGCGGACTTCCAGATCACAGTTTCGAAAAAGCATGCCCATGAGAACCTCGGGATCCACGGATCGGCTTCGCGGTTCGATGATCATTCTGACATCTTCCGCGGATTCGTCGCGCACATCTCCGAGAATTGGGATCTTCTTGGTCTGAATCAGCTCCGCAATCTTCTCGATCAGCTTCGATTTCTGGACCTGATAGGGAATTTCAGTGACTACGATCTGCCATTGCCCCCGGCCCAGGTCCTCGACTTCCCAGCGACAGCGAAGGCGGAAACCTCCCTTGCCGGTGCGGTATGCCTGGGCAATGTTTTCAGGTGGCTCGACGATGACCCCACCGGTCGGAAAATCCGGTCCCGGCACGTATTTCAGCAATGTGTCGTCCCGTGCATCGGGTGTCTTGATGAGGTGAATGCAGGCGTCGCAGAGCTCGGCGATGTTATGGGGCGGAATGTTGGTCGCCATACCGACCGCGATCCCGCTGGACCCGTTGGCCAGAAGATTGGGAAATTGCGCCGGCAGCACCACCGGTTCGGTAAGCGTACCGTCGTAATTTTCACGAAAATCAACGGCGTTTTCGTTCAGCCCTTCCAGCATGGCCTCGGCCACGGCGGTCATGCGCGCTTCGGTGTAGCGCGAGGCCGCCGGATTGTCGCCGTCGATGTTGCCGAAATTACCCTGCCCGTCCACGAGCGGATAGCGGACGTTGAAATCCTGTGCGAGCCGCGCCATCGCATCATAGATCGCGGCGTCGCCATGCGGGTGATAGTTCCCCATCACATCGCCGGAAATCTTCGCCGACTTACGAAATCCCCCGGTGGAAGTCAGCCGCAATTCGCGCATTGCATAGAGAATACGGCGGTGGACCGGTTTCAGGCCGTCACGGGCATCTGGCAGTGCGCGGTGCATGATCGTGCTGAGCGCATAGGTCAGATAGCGCTCTCCCAACGCCCGGCGCAGTGGCTCGGACAGGTCGGCTTCGGGCTGATCGGGTGCTTCGATATCGTCGTTCATTGCCCTTGTGTAGCCGCGCGCTCTGCCTCGAACAAGCGGGTTCTGTCCAAGCCAATCAGTAAGGCCCGATCCTGGCGATCCCAGTGAGGAAACGGAGTTTTTCCACAAGAGTTTTCGCTTCCCAAACCGAATTTCGATCTGCTAGGGAACCGCTAAGCCGGAATTTATGTTATACGTGTGGTTGTTTTAGATAAAAGGTGTAGGGATGACGCGGTTTATCTTTCTCACATTCGGGTTTTTAACCATCGGGTTCTACGAACTGAGCGGCGGGGCCGACTTCGACCCTGTAGAAGCACGCGAAACGCTGTTAGAGGCCCGAAGCGAAATGGGAAATTCGTCCCCGGCGCAGGGCGATGTTGCTCTGGCCGCTTCACGCGAAATCACTGAGAGCGTCAACGAGACACCGGCGCGCGCCGCGCTCAACCTCGTATCTTTCTCCGACGCAGGGGCAGAATCACCGCAAGCCGCGGCGGAGGATGCGGTGGCAAGCCTGCCAGCGGAGGAGCCGACCTCTCCCGCGCTCACGCGCACATCGGAGGCCCCCAAAATAGAAATGATAGGGATCACTTCCCTGGGCTCCGATTTCACCGACATCTCCTTCGAAGGATTATCCCGTGTGGCAGCTTCCGAACGGGTCGAAATGCCAAAGGACATCCGGTCGGTCACCGGTTCACTGGTGAATATGCGGTCTGGACCCGGCACCAGCTATGACGTGGTGAGCCAGCTTGCCCAAGATACCAAGGTCGAAATCCTGAGCGACGCCGGAACCGGCTGGGTCGAACTGCGCCCGGTCGATGGCGGGCCAAGTGGCTGGATGGCTGAGTTTCTTCTGACCAAATGAGCCTATTGCGCTCCGCTGCCTGACTTGGCAGATGGTATCGAAACAGCGAGGGTACCATGGCTGCGAAATCAATTCTCATCACGGGATGTTCCTCTGGCATCGGGCTGGCTGCCGCAAATGGGTTGCGCGATGACGGCTGGCGGGTCTTCGCCGCCTGCAAAAAGGCGGAAGATTGCGAACGCCTGAAAAGCGAAGGCTTCGAAAGCCCGCTGCTCGATTATACTGACCCGGGTACGATCGCCTCCGCCCTGCATGAAGTCCTTGAAGCCACGGGCGGCACCCTTGACGCGCTTTTCAACAATGGCGCCCATGGCACACCGGGTGCGGTGGAAGACCTGCCCACAGATGCCCTGCGTGCTATCTTCGAAGCGAATTTCTTTGGCTGGCACGAACTGACCCGGCGGATCCTTCCGGTGATGCGCGCCCAAGGTCATGGACGGATCATTCAGTGCTCATCCGTGCTCGGTTTCGTGACGCTGCCATGGCGCGGCGCGTATAACGCGACAAAGTTCGCGCTTGAAGGTTTGACCGATACGCTACGCGTCGAGATGCGCGATACACCGATCGAAATCATCCTCATCGAACCCGGCCCGGTAACATCAAGGATCAGACAGAACTCGGTTGCCCACTTCGAGCGCTGGATCGACTGGGAAGCCTCGCCACGGAGACGGCAATATGAGACCAGCCTGCGCAAACGTCTCTATGAAGACCGTGGCCCCGACAGGTTCGAACTTCCGCCTGAAGCGGTGGTTGCGAAGTTGCGGCACGCATTGACAGCTCCACGCCCGAGACCGCGTTACTATGTCACAACACCGACCTATGCGATGGGATTTCTCAAACGAATTCTGCCAACCCGCGCGCTGGATTGGGTGCTTGCACGGGGCTGAGGACACAGGCGGGCAGATAAACCATTCGCTTTTGCGGCATGCTCCTCTACATGAGGGGGCGAACAACAAAGGATAGATATCGTGGGAGACACTCTTTTCACTCTGGCGGTGGTGGCCTGCCTGGCTGTGGTCGTCATCCTGATGCTCGGCCTCGGGGGATTTGCAAAGGGCGGCGACTTCAACAAGAAGAATTCCAACAAGCTGATGCGGTACCGGATCGCCGCACAATTCGTAGCGGTGCTGCTCATCCTCGCATTCGTCTATTTCAGCCAGAGCGGGGGGTGAGGCAGAATGGTCGTTCTGAACAAGATCTACACAAAAACCGGAGATGCGGGCGAAACGGCCCTTGGCAATGGCGTGCGCGTTGCGAAACATGCATTGCGCGTGAACGCCTATGGTACATCCGACGAGCTGAATTCCTTCGTCGGCGTGGCCCGGCTGGCTGCGGAGGGTGAAATGGATACGGCTTTGAGCCGGATTCAAAACGATCTCTTCGATCTGGGCGCGGATTTGTGCCGTCCGGATATGGAACAGGACGCCGACGCCGAATACCCTCCCCTTCGCATGATCGAAGCTCAGGTGCGCCGCCTGGAAACCGAGATCGACACGATGAACGCAGATCTTGAGAGCCTGCGTAGCTTCATCCTGCCCGGCGGGTCGCCGCTGGCATCCCATCTTCATGTCTGCCGCACGGTGTCGCGCCGGGCCGAAAGGCTTTGCGTGGAACTTGCGACCATGGAGGCGATCAATCCCGCGGCAGTCAAATATCTGAACCGGCTGAGCGACTGGTTCTTTGTTGCGGCCCGGACCGCCAACAACGGTGGGAAAGACGACGTTCTGTGGGTTCCGGGCGCCAACCGCTGACAATCGGCGGGCCTTCGGGCCCCCGGAGAGGCGCTGTCCCGGGCTGCCATCGGGAAGGGAACAAACCACCGAATTCAGTGAAATTGCGAAAAGACGCGGCGTTCCCGCGACGATCTGCGCCGGTTTTGCACTGTTTTCTGCGCCGCGCCTTCGGTAAACCACGCATCAGCTAGGCGAAGGCTTGCTCGCGCGGGTGAGTCGCAACATCAAGGAGAGAGACGCACATGAAGGTTTTGGTACCTGTCAAACGCGTGATCGATTACAACGTGAAAGTACGCGTCAAGGCGGACGGTTCCGGGGTCGATCTTGCCAATGTGAAAATGTCGATGAACCCGTTTGACGAAATTTCCGTCGAGCAGGCAATCCGCCTCAAGGAAGCCGGTCAGGCCGACGAGGTGTTGGTGGTGTCCATCGGCGTCAAACAAAGCCAGGAAACCCTGCGCACTGCACTGGCCATGGGCGCGGACCGTGCGATCCTCGTGGTGGCGTCCGATGACGTGCACAATGATATCGAACCGCTGGCCGTGGCGAAAATCCTCAAGGCGATTGTCGATGAAGAGCAGCCGGGCCTCGTACTCTGCGGCAAGCAGGCCATCGACAATGATATGAACGCAACCGGCCAGATGCTGGCAGCCCTGATGGGCTGGAGCCAGGCAACCTTTGCCTCGGACTTGCAGATCGAAGGCGACAAGGCGCTCGTGACGCGCGAAGTTGACGGTGGCCTGCAGACCATCAAGGTCAATATGCCCGCCGTGGTCACCGTGGACCTGCGCCTGAACGAGCCGCGCTACGCGTCGCTGCCCAACATCATGAAAGCCAAGAAGAAGCCGCTGGACGAAAAAACAGCCGAGGACTACGGGGTTGACGTCAGCCCGCGCCTGGAGATCGTCAAGACCGCCGAACCCGAAGCTCGCGCGGCGGGCATCAAAGTCGGCTCCGTGGACGAACTGGTAAGCAAACTCAAAGAAGCGGGGGCTGTATAATGGCTGTTTTACTCCTTGCAGAAGTCACGGACGGCGAACTGGCGATGGACGCCACAGCCAAGGCAGTGACCGCCGCCAAGATGCTGGGCGACGTAACCGTTCTGGCCGCCGGTGGCTTTGCCGCCGCAGCCGGCGAGGCAGCGGCAAAGATCGATGGCGTATCAAAGGTACTGGTGGCAGAGGATGCCTCGCTGGGTCACCGCCTTGCTGAGTCCACTGCAGCTCTGGTCGTATCCCTTGCGGGCGATTACGATCACATCGTCGCACCCGCCACCACCGACGCCAAGAATGTCATGCCCCGCGTGGCTGCCCTTCTCGATGTCATGGTGATTTCGGATGCCTCGGGCGTAATCGACGCCGATACATTCGAACGCCCGATTTACGCGGGTAACGCGATCCAGACGGTCAAGTCTTCGGACGCCAAGAAGGTTATCACCTTCCGCACCTCCACCTTCGAAGCAGCAGGTGAAGGCGGCGCGGCGCCGGTCGAGACGATCTCGGCGGCGGACAATCCGGGCCTGAGCGAATGGGTCGAGGACAAGGTCGCCGCAAGCGACCGTCCCGAACTGACCTCCGCGGGTGTCGTGGTTTCGGGCGGGCGCGGCGTCGGCTCGGAAGACGACTTCGCACTGATCGAAAAGCTGGCCGACAAGCTCGGCGCTGCCGTGGGCGCATCGCGAGCCGCGGTCGATTCCGGTTACGCTCCGAACGACTGGCAGGTCGGTCAGACCGGAAAGGTCGTGGCACCCGATCTCTACGTGGCCGTCGGCATATCGGGCGCCATTCAACACCTTGCCGGTATGAAAGACAGCAAGATCATCGTCGCGATCAACAAGGACGAGGAAGCGCCGATCTTTCAGGTTGCAGACTACGGGCTGGTCGCCGATCTCTTCAGCGCCGTGCCCGAACTGATCGAAAAGCTCTGATCGCAGTTCCCATAAAACGATTTGAGGCCGCTCTCTCCGGAGCGGCCTTTTTCATTTTCGGCTCTCCAACGCATCGCCCAGTTTGCGCGCGGCTTCGCCATGCGCGCGGGGATTCATCAGCTTGCTGGCCGCCAGCGCCTCCATCTCGGTGAAGACCATGCCTTCGGTACCTGCTTCCAGCGCCTCTGAAGACGCAATGACCTCCACATATCCAGATATATGTGCGGCGAGATCATCGAGCATGTTGCGCGTTACGAAAAGCGGCTCTTGCGGGATCCAACGACATTGCCTCTTCGCCGAGGGGAGCATGATCGGCAAACCATAAAAGCATAACGTCTCCATCGATCCGACGCATCAGCAGCTTCATCCGGGCAGACCAAGCGATCTGCAGCTCACGCCTAACAATGGAGAACCGTTCCCCGGATACGGCATAAAGCATCGACAACAGGTGCCCGGTGAAGTGAACTTCTAAATCGACCTCCGGAAAAAGCACGGACAGGATCGGCGAGGCGGCAAGAAACCGGTCATTGCGCCTCGGGTGCACAGTATAAAACCTGTTCGACAGGTTCTGAGCACCTACCACCTGAAGGACTGTCACCTCCGCCCCGCTGGCTGCATCCGTGATGAAATCGTCGTTGACGAAAACATCCAATCCGGCGTTCGGAATTCCGAAGTTGACACAGTTGACGCCGATTTTGCTTTCCACCAGCGCCGGGAAAGGCGTCTTGATGAATTTGCCATATGTCTCCGTCCCGCCGACAAAGGCCACGTAGGGCGTATCCAGACGCCGTTGCGGCCCGCGAAACAGGACACGAGAATTACCATAACGGCATGGTGCGTAATTGAGGGCCGCCGCCCCTAATTCTTCAAAGCTCATAAAGCCCACCCTTTTCGGTTACCCGGTAGGCGGTATGGGCGATACATCCTTAGATTCGCTTAAAGCTCGAATTTTAACGGTCGAACGTGCTGCTATGGGCCTTGCGGCTGGTATCCACCGCGCCCTAAACTGGGCTGGAAAAACAAGGGGCATCCGATGGAAGTCAAAACAATCGGGATCGTGGGCGCGGGTCAAATGGGCAACGGCATAGCGCATGTCATGTCGCTTGCCGGCTATGACGTGATGCTGAACGACATCAGTCAGGATGCGTTGGATGCCGCCATGGATCGGATGAAGAACAACATGGACCGCCAGGTCAGTCGCGGAAAGATTACGGGCGAGGATCAGGCGGCAGCACTGGCGCGGATCAAAACCACGACGACGCTGCGTGACCTCGGACAGACCGACCTCATTATCGAAGCGGCGACCGAGCGCGAAACCGTCAAACAAGCTATTTTCGAGGATCTCGTTCCGCATCTTCAGCCTCACACGATCCTGACCTCGAACACGTCTTCGATCTCGATTACCCGCCTTGCCAGCCGTACCGACCGGCCCGAAAAATTCATGGGCTTCCACTTCATGAACCCGGTACCGGTCATGCAGCTTGTGGAGTTGATCCGTGGTATCGCCACGGATGAGGCTACCTTCAACACCTGCAAAGGGGTGGTAGACCGGCTCAACAAGACGGCCGCCTCAGCCGAGGATTTCCCAGCCTTCATCGTCAACCGCATCCTGATGCCGATGATAAACGAAGCCGTCTACACCCTTTACGAGGGGGTCGGGAACGTCCAATCCATCGACAGCTCCATGAAACTGGGCGCCAATCATCCGATGGGGCCACTGGAACTGGCTGATTTCATCGGACTCGATACCTGTCTCGCAATCATGAACGTGCTCCACGACGGGCTCGCGGACACCAAGTACCGCCCCTGCCCCCTGCTGACGAAATATGTCGAGGCGGGTTGGCTCGGCCGAAAGACCGAACGCGGGTTTTACGATTATCGCGGTAAGACGCCGGTACCGACGCGATAGCCGGATCAGTCTTCCAAGGACAGCGTATGCGCGCGCAGCCACGCCATGAAACCGCGTGGATCATCCGCCCATTTCTCCAGCGACTCAGGAGACAGCGGCTGGCCAACAATCGGCGCCTGCGGTTTGTCGAAGGCATGCACAACCTCGTGCAGCAGCAACCCCTGCCGCAACATCGGCGACAGTTTGTTGGCAATCTGGTATGCTCGTGAATTTTGCCCCGGAAACTTGATGGGCAAAACCGTGGCACCCGAACGGCGGATCAGCTTGGCGGTAAAGACATTCCATTCCCCTTCGATCGCGGGACCGAAGAATGTCTCGGATGTAGCCACCCCGCCTGACGGGAAGAGCGCAACGACACCGCCGTCTTTCAAATGGCTCATCGCCTGCGCACGCATCCCCACGCCTTTACGCTGCGCATCTGCGTCATGCGGAAACGGCACGGGGATCATGAAAGAACTGGCCGCCTCGTCGATGATCGTCAGCAGTGAACGGGTCAGGATGCGGTAATCCAGCCGGACCCGTCCGATCAGATCGGCAAACATCATGCCGTCGATCAGCCCGTGCGGATGGTTCGACACCACGATGACCGGGCCTTCCTTCGGGATCCGCTCCAATTGCTCCTGCGGGGTCTGCAATTCGATGCCCATCACATCCAGCGTCGCACGCCAGAATGCCTGACCCTGCGGCGCGCCGCTCCGTTCGAATTCCCGTACACGGCGCAGAATGCTCAGCTTGCCGGTCAGAGCTTCCATCACGCGGATCATGCCTGATTTGAAAGGATCATCGAACGTAGAGGCATAGGACAGGCTTCGGCGGTCGTACTTCGAGAAATCGACCGTATCAGTCTTGCTGCTCCCGATAGCGTCCTGCGAACTGTCAGTCACAACTCTATTCCCTGTATGCCTCTCATGCGAAGCGGGGACGTGCTAGGCCCCTTCACCAAATTTATCCGCGACAAGCGCTGTCAGAGCGTCAGCCAAGGCTTCGGCGTCCGGACCGGATGTTTCAACCTCAATAAAGGTTCCCTCCGATGCTGCCAACATTAAAAGCCCCATGATACTATCGGCAGAGGCCGTCATGCCGTCCTTTGAGATTTCCGCAGAGGCATCGAACCCCTCCACGACTTCGACCAGTTTTGCCGAAGCGCGGGCGTGCAATCCCTTGACGTTGACGATCTTCAAAGTGCGATGGGTCATGTAACTGGCCTTGTTATTCGGAACTGACATTCTGGCTGTCGATATATTTCTTGCCGGCTTCCATGGCCACTCGTACCGCTTCCGGGACCGGCTTGGTTCGGCTCTTGGCAAGCTTGATGAGCATCGGCAGGTTGGCACCATAGAGAATGCGCCGATCGCCCGGCTGACACGCCAACAGACTGAGGTTGGAAGGCGACCCCCCGTAAAGATCGGTCACGACGATCACGCCATCTCCGGTATCGACCGCATCCGCGGCGTCGCAAATCTCGCGTTGTTTCTGCTTTCTGTCGTGATCCGCGTGGATCGCGACCGCTTTCATGCCCGTCTGCGCCCCGACCACATGTTCGATGGCTGCAAGATATTCAGCGGCCAGCCCACCATGTGCAACGATGACAACACCAATCAACGATCAGGCCTCTTCTTTTCTTCGCAGCTCAAGCTCGCGGTGCCTAATTGACACCTGCCAGCCTTGCTCTGCAAGGCGCAAAGCGTGGGTCTCAGCCATCACGACCGAGCGATGCTGCCCACCTGTACACCCAAAGGCGATTGACAGGTACGACTTTCCCTCCTCGCGATAGGCGGGCAAAAGCAGCAGGCTGAGATCGAGCACCCGGGCCGAAAATTCGGAAAAGCGGGGATCCGCCATCACGTGTTCCGCTACAGCCGGGTCAGTGCCATTCAGTGATCTGAGGTCCTTTTGCCAATAAGGATTTTTCAGGAACCGACAATCGAGCACCATGTCCACGCTGCGCGGTAAACCTCTTTTGTACGAAAATGACTGCACGGAAACTGTTAGTTTGCGCTCGCCGTTTGGGGCAAACCAATGTTCGACCTCGGCCCGCAATTGATGCACGTTCAGGTTGCTGGTATCGATCAGCACATCGGCCCGGGCCCGCAACGGGCCCAGCATCTCCAATTCACGGGTAATGCCTTTCAGGGGCCGATCATCGGAAGCCAGCGGATGCCTCCGGCGCGTTTCCGAAAACCGCCGCAATAGCACATCGGTGGAGCAATCCAGATATAACAGTTCCGGCGCCAGCCCGGCCACGGCGGATATCTGCCCAAGAATATCCGTCACCCGCGTCGTGGAAAAATCGCGATTGCGAGGGTCGATGCCGAGGGCCAGGTCTCGGGTTTGTCCCGGAGTGTCGATCAGGGCCAGCAGCAGACGCAAGGGCAGATTATCGACAGTCTCGAATCCTGCATCCTCCAGAACTTTGAGCGCGCTGGAGCGCCCCGCGCCCGAAGGACCGGTTACAAAGACGATACGCCGTGCTGCGGTCTCACTGTCGTTCATGAAGGGCCTTGCTCACACACGACTGAATATATTGCAAAAGTGCCGCCGGGAAATGGGGGGCGTCGATTTTGTAAAGGCACGGCAGGGAAATTCCGCACAATTCCACTTTGCGGGCGTCGGGCAGGCGCGCGGTTTCGGTCCTGCCGAGGTCCACCACCACTCCGATCGCGGTTTTCTCCACCGATTGTACATCGATCAACCCCATGCCCCGCGCTTCGATCCGTCCCACGATTGCCGTCGGGCAACGCGCCACGAGACGCGAGCCTTCGACGCATAGGTCGGTCCGGTCATCAGCAACCAGTTTTGCGCCGAACGCCATCAAATGCAGTGCCAAGGCGGATTTCCCCGCCCCGGAAGGCCCCACGATGAGCAGGCCGAAACCATCGAAGTCGATGGTCGTCGCATGGAGGTTCGCGGTCCCGGCAGGTGTGGGACGCGTGGTCATATCTCAGATGGGCAGGCCAACGACAAAGCGCGCGCCCAACGGATCAGAAGTGATATCCGCTTCGGTGGGTCGAATATTCTCCGCCCAGATCACACCGCCATGCGCCTCGACAATCTGCTTGGAAATCGCCAGACCAAGACCGGAGTTATTGCCGAAATGCTCTTCCGGACGCTGCGAATAGAAGCGTTTGAAAATTTTCGAAAGCGCCTGATCCGGGATACCCGGGCCTGTGTCTTCGACCACGATCAAAACCCGGTTTTCCTTCTTTCGCGCCCAGATCCGGATAGCATCCCCATCTTCGCAGAAAGAAATCGCGTTGGTGATGAGATTGACGAAAACCTGTGCCAACCGTGCTTCCAGCCCGTGCACGATAATCGGGGACTGCGGCAGGTCGGTGATGAAATCGATGCCCTTGCTGCGCGCATCCTCGCCGAGGTACTGACCAAGGTTCGTCAGTGTCGCGAGCACGTCGAACAGCTCTTCTTCTTCCTTGACCAATTCACTGTCGAGCCGCGAAGCGTTTGAAATATCGCTGACCAGACGGTCGAGGCGACGCACGTCATGGTCGATAACGTCCAGCAACTTTTCGCGCTGATCTTCCCGTTTGACCATCCTCAGCGTGCCCACGGCTGACCGAAGAGATGCAAGCGGGTTCTTGATCTCATGGGCGACGTCAGCCGCGAATTGCTCATTGCCGTCGATACGGTTGTACAGCGCAGAAACCATCCCGCGCAGCGCACCGCTCAACCGTCCGATCTCGTCGGGACGTGCGGTGAGATCGGGGATGCGGATACGACCGGGGTTCATTTTTCGCGCGTTCTTGTCGCGTCCCAGTTCGGCGGCCGCCGCGAGGTCGGCAAGCGGGTTGGCAATGGTCGAGGCGAGAACAAGGCTAAGCCCGATCGAGACAAGAGTGGCAATCACGAACATCTGCAAGACGCGCTCTCGCTCTCCACGCACCAGACTGTCAATCTCGCCAGCGGCGGTGGCGACGGCCACGAACCCGACCGGGCGATCGTTTTGCATTACAGGCGTAACCACGGTGAAAAGCGCCCCGCCTGCGGTGTCGAGTTCATTGCGGATCTGTGTACCACTGCCTAGTGTTTCGCCGACCAGAGACCGTATTCTGTCACTCAGCGGAGCGGAATCGGAAATTTTCTCTGCGGTCAGTAAAGAAGAGGCCTTGGACCATAACCAGCTCAAACCGTCGGTCAGCACGGTCCGGCCCTCCGGTGCCCCGGCGATCTGGTCGGCAGCCAGCCGCCCTTCGGTATTGGCGATGAGCACTTCGTATGTGTCGAAGACAAACACCTCGATGCCGCTGCGCAGATCGAGGCCCTTGAGCGTCGCGGCGACATCGATGCCGTCTCGCGTCGCCATGTTGACTGGAGCGCCCGCCGGAAGTTGCGCTTCGATCACATCCGCGATCAGTTCCGCTTCGGACACCAGAGATGCCGCACGTTGCAGCGCCAGGCTGTCGCGAGAGGAATTCAGATAAAGAATCCCTGCAACGAGGATATTGAGTGCGATCAGATTGAAAGTAATGATCTTGCGGGTCAGCGGCGACGTCCGCAGCGACATCAGGCCCCGGCGTTCGCGCGTTGCGCGCAACTCATTGGCGGCCGCACTGTCCGGTGCCACCCAGTCATCCCCAAGAACGACATCGCCGTCCCGGGAGGGAGGTGGGGTCATGTCCCGCACGAAATTCCTCTCGGCCATAGCCATGTGGTCAGATTATTCTTCGTTGTATCTGTACCCGATCCCGTAGAGTGTCTCAATCGCAGAGAATTCATCATCCGCGGTCCGCATCTTCTTGCGAAGGCGCTTGATATGGCTGTCGATCGTGCGGTCATCCACATAGACCTGATCGTCATAGGCGACATCCATCAGCTGATCGCGGGATTTGACAAAACCCGGACGCTGAGCAAGTGCCTGAAGCAGCAGGAATTCGGTCACGGTAAGCGACACATCCTTGCCCTTCCAGCTTACCGCATGACGCAGGGGGTCCATGCGAAGGTCACCCCGTTCCATCACCTTTGTTTCTTCGCTGTCGGCGACAACGTCTCCGGCAACGGCATCCTGACGGCGCAACAGCGCGCGAATGCGCTCTACCAGCAAACGCTGTGAAAATGGCTTTTTGACGTAGTCGTCGGCACCCATACGCAGCCCCAGAACTTCGTCGATCTCGTCGTCCTTGGACGTCAGGAAGATCACAGGCATCGCGCTCTTTTGGCGCAGGCGCTGCAGCAGATCCATGCCATCCATGCGCGGCATCTTGATATCCAGCACTGCCATATCCGGAAGTTTCTTGTTGAAAGCATCGAGGGCAGCCTGCCCGTCATTGTATGTTTCCACTTCGAAGCCCTCGGCCTCAAGTGTCATAGACACGGACGTCAGGATGTTCCTGTCGTCGTCCACAAGTGCGATTTTAGACATTGCCTGTTTCCTTGTACTGCTCGTTCTTTGATTTTTTGGGGTATTGACCACTTTTACCCCACCCGAATCAATCGTTAAGTACGAATCAGCACATTACTCCCATGGAAATAGGACATAATTTGGTTACGAATGGCTAAATTGCCTCACATTGTCGCCCTTATCAGGCCACGATTAACCATGATGCACCATTCAAACACAGACGGCACAACAAAGATCGGAATGGTGGCGCTAACGCGTAAAACCGTCCTGTTCACCGCATAAAACGTCATGTTAAGACGCCGCTGTGGCCAAAATGATACGCCGCACTGAATCAGGCTTCCCCGCGACATCGCGGCAAAACAGGAGACACGTTGATGACACATGGACGGGTAAACCCGGACTTTAGGCTCGAAGATCAGGGGATCACGGGGCTAGGCGATGTCTATTACAACCTGATCGAGCCTGATTTGATCCAATACGCGCTGGCACGCGGCGAGGGCAACCTTGGCAAGGGCGGCGCTTTCCTTGTGACCACGGGCAAGTTCACTGGACGATCGCCCAAGGACAAGCATGTGGTGAGGACGCTCAGCGTCGAAGACAACATCTGGTGGGAAAATAACGCCGCCATGTCGCCGGAAGGGTTCGACCAACTCTACAAGGACATGCTGGCGCACATGGAAGGGCGTGACTACTTCGTGCAGGACCTCGTTGGCGGCGCCGACCCCAAGCACGCGATCAATGTCCGGATGGTTACGGAACTGGCCTGGCACGGCCTCTTCATCCGCCACATGCTGCGTCGTCCGGACCGCGAGGACCTGGACGACTTCACCGCCGATTTCACGGTCATCAACTGCCCCAGCTTCCAGGCGGACCCCAAGAAACACAACTGCCGCTCGGAAACTGTCATCGCGATGAACTTCGACAAAAAGCTCATCCTGATCGGCGGTACGGAGTACGCAGGCGAAAATAAAAAATCTGTTTTCACTCTGCTCAATTACCTGCTGCCCGAGAAAGGCGTGATGCCGATGCACTGTTCGGCCAACCACGCCAATGGCAACCCGGTCGATACCGCCGTTTTCTTCGGCCTCTCCGGCACTGGCAAAACCACGCTGTCCGCAGACCCTGCGCGCACGCTGATCGGCGACGACGAACATGGCTGGTCGGATTCGGGCACCTTCAATTTCGAAGGCGGCTGCTACGCCAAGACCATCAGTCTCAATCCCGAGGCGGAACCCGAGATTTACGCCATGACTGAAAAGTTTGCCACGGTGATCGAGAACATGGTCTACGATGAAGAGACCAAGGAGCTAGATTTCGAAGACGACAGCCTGACGGCCAACATGCGCTGCGCCTATCCGCTGCACTACATTTCGAATGCATCCGCAACGGCTCGTGGCGGTCACCCCAAGAATATCATCATGCTGACCTGCGACGCCTTCGGTGTTTTGCCGCCGATTTCCAGGCTGACGCCGGCTCAGGCAATGTATCACTTCTTGTCGGGCTTCACGTC
>JBFFFS010000029.1:0-17707 GCA_041557855.1 Roseobacter sp.
GCTATGAGCGCGAGAATGGCGATCACCGGCAGAAAAGCCTCGCCGATTTCCTCCACTGTCGAAGCCAGCGTGTTCAGATCTTCGGATATCTCGATCCCGAAATCGCGCAGCTTGCGCCCCAACCCGTCCATCGCCTTGACGAAAACGATCAGCACGGCGGCCATGATCGCGAACCACGGCCAGACTTCCCTTTCCTGCAGGGCACGCCACATCGCCGGCAGCCCGCGCCGCAGGCTGCGAAAAACGACATAGACGGCGAAAAGTGCAAAGGCTCCGCCGATCAGCTTGGCCGTCAGAGAACTATCACCGCTGTAAAAGCGCAGTGACAGGATGCCCGACTGAGTGAAGGCCTTGTCGAAGTCCATCTCACGCGCGGCAAAGAGGACAAACAGCGCCGGCAGATGAAACAGCGGTGCCCAGAACCGCGACGGCACGACCGCGAAGAACGTAGCAGCCGCCAGAAGCTGCAGAACCACCGAGCTTACTTCCAACCCGCCCCCTTCGCGCTTCAACGATGTGCCAGCGGGCGAAATCAGCGCATCCACCGCAACAAACACCGCGATCAGCGCGGTACCAGCCAAGGCAACTCGAAACAGGTAGCCGGCGGTCGCGGTCGTCGTGGACGCGCTCGGGGATTGTGTCATTTTCGGCCTCACTGCATTTTGGGTCGCATTTATCTGCGTGATCATTAAGCTGGCGCAGGCCGATTTGCAAACACAGGCTCGACCTTGCGCATCCGCTGGCGTAAAGCACTGCAAATCGATCAATACGGATAGTTTAACATTAAACTATCTCTTTCACGGGAGGGAAAGCCACATGTCCGATACACCCAACCTGCGTCAGGCTGCGCTCGATTACCACGCCTTTCCGAAACCCGGAAAACTGGAGATTCGCGCGACCAAGCCGCTGGCCAACGGGCGCGATCTGGCCCGCGCCTATTCGCCGGGTGTCGCCGAGGCTTGCCTGGAGATCAAGGACGACCCGGCCACCGCAGCGCTTTACACCTCCCGCGCCAATCTTGTGGCCGTGGTCAGCAATGGCACAGCGGTGCTGGGGCTGGGCAACATCGGGGCACTGGCCTCGAAACCGGTGATGGAAGGCAAGGCGGTGCTGTTCAAGAAGTTCGCCAGCATCGACTGCTTCGATATCGAGGTGGACGAATCCGATCCTGAGAAACTGGCCGATATCGTCTGCGCTCTGGGGCCCACTTTCGGCGCGATCAATCTGGAGGACATCAAGGCGCCGGACTGTTTCACCGTTGAACGGATATGCCGCGAACGTATGAACATCCCGGTCTTCCATGACGACCAGCACGGAACGGCCATCGTCGTCGGCGCTGCGGCCACAAACGCGCTGCATGTCGCGGGCAAGAAATTCGAAGACATCAAGATCGTCTCCACCGGTGGCGGCGCCGCTGGCATTGCTTGCCTCAACATGCTGCTGAAGCTCGGTGTGAAGCGCGAGAACGTCTGGCTGTGCGACATTCACGGGCTGGTCTACGAAGGCCGCGAGGAAGACATGAACCCGATCAAGTCCGAGTTCGCTCAAGCCTCCGAACACCGCACGCTGGACGATGTCATAGACGGGGCGGACCTGTTCCTGGGTCTCTCCGGGCCGAGGGTGCTCAAGCCCGAGATGGTCGCCCGCATGGCCAGCCGCCCCATCATCTTCGCACTTGCCAACCCGACACCTGAAATTCTGCCCGACGAGGTACGAGCCGTGGCGCCCGATGCGATCATGGCCACTGGTCGTTCTGATTTTCCCAACCAGGTCAATAACGTGCTGTGCTTTCCCTTCATCTTTCGCGGCGCGCTGGATGTCGGGGCCACCACCATCAACGACGAGATGGAGCTGGCCTGCATCGCCGGGATCGCGGAGCTGGCGCGCGCCACGACCTCGGCAGAGGCGGCGGCCGCCTATCAGGGCGAGCAATTGACCTTCGGACCCGATTACCTGATTCCCAAACCTTTCGACCCGCGGCTCGTGAGCATCGTCTCCTCCGCGGTGGCGAAGGCGGCAATGGCCTCCGGAGTAGCGACGCGACCGATCGAAGATCTGGACGCTTACCGCCAGAAGCTCGACAGTTCGGTGTTCAAATCCGCGCTGTTGATGCGCCCGGTCTTTCAAGCCGCACGCACCTCGCCACGCCGCATCGTCTTTGCCGAGGGCGAAGACGAGCGCGTTTTGCGCGCCAGCCAGGCAATGCTGGAAGAGACCACCGAACGTCCGATCCTGATCGGCCGGCCAGACGTGATCGAAAAGCGCATCGAAAAGGCTGGGCTGACCATCCGGCTGGGACAGGACGTCGATCTGGTGAACCCGGAGAACGACCCCCGTTATCGTGACTATTGGGAAAGCTATCATGAACTGATGGCCCGGCGCGGCGTCACTCCCGATCTCGCCCGCGCGATCATGCGCACCAACACCACCGCAATCGGCGGCATCATGGTGCATCGCGACGAGGCGGACAGCATGATCTGCGGCACCTTCGGCGAATTCAGCTGGCACCTGAACTACGTGCAGCAGACCTTGGGCACGGACCGGCTGCGCCCGGTGGGGGCGCTGTCGATGATGATCCTCGAAGACGGGCCGCTCTTTATCGCGGATGTGCAGGTACATCTGCATCCGAGCCCCGAGGAGATCGCCGAAATCGCCATTGGCGCCGCGCGCCACGTGCGCCGCTTCGGCATCGAACCCAAGATCGCCTTTTGCTCACAATCGCAGTTCGGCAACAAGGGCGAAGGCACCGGCGGGCGCCTGCGCGGCGCGATCCGGCTGCTTGACGCGGGCTCTTACGATTTCTGCTACGAAGGGGAGATGAATATCGACACCGCCCTCGATCCTGAGCTGCGTTTGCGCATCCTGCCCTCGAACCGCATGGAGGGGGCGGCCAACGTACTGGTCTTCGCCCATGCGGATGCAGCCTCCGGTGTGCGCAATATTCTCAAGATGAAGGGCGGCGGGCTCGAAGTGGGACCGATCCTCATGGGCATGGGCAATCGCGCGCATATCGTATCGCCATCGATCACCGCGCGCGGTCTGCTGAACATGTCCGCCATTGCCGGCACGCCGGTCGCTCATTACGGTTGAGCGATCCGGGCTCTTTGTTCAACTCTGCGTCATCGCGCATCGCGTCCCCTTTTCCAGGCGCGCCCCTGCACCACGTCAACGCGCGGATGAGTTAAAGAAAGGACCAGTCGATGAAACCGATACACATTGCAGCACTCTTCGTCCTCGCCATGGGCGCTTGTACGAAGGTTTCGACCCGATCCGACGGAGCGGTAATTGTCGATGATCGCAGTTATGCGCTCGAAACCCGCACGATCAGCGGCTCGAGCGGAACATTCGAGCAGACCAAGGTCGTCGTCTATGGCGTGCCCTACACCTGCCTGCCCGACAGCCCGGGCGACTGCGAGGCAAAGGTACGCCGGGCGCTGAACCGGTACGACTTCTTCTGAGGCTGACCTCGCGTCACCCATCGCAGATGCTATGCGGCCAAGCTAAAACCTGTTTTAATGGGGCATGGCTGTGTGCAAGACAGGGTGGCCGGACGATTGAAGGGGGACGTCTTATGAAACTGGCAGCGAGCATCGGAATTGGGGCATGCATGGCGCTCGGCGCCTGCGCAACGGTGACGGATCGCACTTTGGGCACGATCACGGTGGATGGCATCCAATACACCACCGTCACGCGCACCTTCGAGCAGAACGGGCGCACACAGCGCACCGGCGATGTCATCTATTCCGGCATGACCTACGGATGCGACACCTCAACACCCGGAGCCTGCGAAGCGGTCGTGCGGCAATTGCGTCTGACCGATACGTCCCGCAGCACTGACAACGTGGTCAATTCTTCCAGCTTCATCATTCCCGGCATGAACTGACCCTTAGGGAGGAAACGCCACTGAATACCGCATAAACTTTGCAAATTTCCAGCAAATTGCTCTGGTTTTACAAAAGCAGTGAAACTTTGCAAATTTTTTGCTAACTTGGCAGATGAATTTGCAAAATATTTTCCCTGTGGATTGCTTCGCGCCATCATCTTTCTTGCTCCGACAGCCGTCCCTGCGTAACACATCTGGCAGGACAGCGGAGGAGAGACGCCATGAAATATGCAGAGGTTTACAAAGCATCGCTCGACGAGCCGGAAGCATACTGGATGCAGGCCGCGCAAGCGATCGACTGGACCCGCGCGCCGAGCAAGGCGCTCTTCGACCGCGGCGATCACATGTATGAATGGTACGCCGACGGGCTGGTCAACGGCTGCTACAACGCAGTGGACCGCCACGTCGAAGCAGGCCACGGCGATCAGGTGGCGATCATTCACGACAGCCCTGTCACCGGCACCAAATCCAAACTCACCTACGGCGAATTGCAAACCCGCGTCGCCGCGCTGGCAGGCGCGCTCGTGGCGCAGGGGGTCACCAAGGGCGATCGTGTGATCATCTACATGCCAATGGTGCCCGAAGCACTCGAGGCGATGCTGGCATGCGCCCGCATTGGCGCGATCCATTCGGTCGTGTTCGGCGGGTTCGCCGCCAACGAACTGGCCGTGCGCATCGACGACTGCGCACCCAAGGTGGTACTGGCGGCCTCCTGCGGACTGGAGCCGGGGCGGATCGTCGAATACAAACCGCTGCTGGATGGAGCCATCGAGATGGCGCGCCACAAGCCCGACACCTGCATCATCCTGCAGCGCGAACAGGCACAGGCCGAAATGATCCCGGGCCGCGATCTGGACTGGCATGCGGCGCAGGAGGGCGTGACGCCGGCAGATTGCGTGCCCGTCGAAGGCAATCACCCCGCTTACATTCTCTACACCTCAGGCACCACCGGCGCGCCAAAGGGCGTCGTGCGACCCACGGCAGGCCACCTTGTAGCGCTGCATTGGACCATGAAGAACATCTATCAGTGCGATCCAGGCGATGTCTTCTGGGCGGCCTCCGATGTCGGCTGGGTCGTTGGGCACAGCTATATCTGCTATGCTCCACTCATTCATCGCAACACCACCATCGTCTTCGAGGGCAAGCCGATCGGCACCCCCGATGCGGGCACGTTCTGGCGGGTGATCGAAGAACATAACGTGCGCAGCTTTTTCACCGCGCCCACGGCCATCCGCGCCGTGAAACGGGAAGACCCCAAGGGACTGGAGCGCGAGAAATACGACCTCTCCGGTCTGCGCGCGCTTTATCTCGCGGGTGAACGCGCCGACCCCGACACCGTCGATTGGGCGGGCAAGGTGCTTGGCGTACCGGTGTACGATCACTGGTGGCAGACCGAAACTGGCTGGACCATCGCCGGCAACCCGGCCGGACTGGAAGCGCTGCCGGTCAAGGTCGGCTCACCCACCGTCGCCATGCCGGGATATGACGTGCGAATCCTCGACGAGGCCGGGCACCCGGTCGCCCCCGGCACGCTGGGGGCAATCGCTGTGAAGCTGCCACTGCCGCCCGGCACTCTGCCGACGCTCTGGAACGCCGAAGAGCGTTTCAAGAAAAGTTACCTGACCACTTTCCCGGGCTACTACGAGACTGGCGATGCGGGCATGATCGACGAGGATGGATACCTCTACATCATGGCGCGCACCGATGACGTCATCAACGTAGCCGGGCACAGGCTGTCCACAGGCGCGATGGAAGAAGTGCTGGCCAGCCACCCGGATGTGGCCGAATGCGCCGTTGTCGGCGTATCCGACCAGCTCAAAGGCCAGTCTCCTCTGGGTCTCGTCTGCCTTACCAAGGGCGTCAACCGCCCGCACGCCGAGATCACCACCGAATGCGTCAAGCTGATCCGCGACCGGATCGGCCCGGTCGCCGCTTTCAAGAATGCACTGGTGGTGGACCGTCTGCCCAAGACCCGCTCCGGCAAGATCCTGCGCGCGACCGTGGTGAAAATCGCCGACAATCAGGAATTCAAGATGCCGGCGACCATCGACGATCCGGCCATCCTGGATGAAATCCGCGACGCGCTGCAGACGATCGGATACGCCAAGGGCTAGGCGCGCGTCCGCATGAAAAAAGGCAGCCCGCAAAGGGCTGCCCACCTACTCGTTACGCCTTACGCAATTTCAGGCGTCAGGCCGCTGACTTTAGCTCGGCGAAGAAGCGGTCGACTTCCGCTTCAGCGTCGGCCTTGGCCATTCCGTATCTTTCCTGAATGAGGCCCACGAACCTGTCGCGCTCGCCTTCGGCCTGCTGAATTTCATCGTCCGTCAACTCGCCCCATTTCGATTTGATCTCGCCGGTGAGCTGTTTCCAGTTACCCTTAAGAATATCGTTGTTCATAACGTAGCTCCTTTCTCGATCGTCCGCGTGGAGGACCCACGCTGTCATCCTCCCAACGCATCACTTGGCATGGAGTTCCAAAAAACGTGATCGCGCGTCAAAAGCCTTTGTATTGACCGCTTACGCGCCGCAGTGAGAGGCTTGGGCGGCAAAGGAGAGCGTCATGCGAAAAATTCTCAATTCAACCCAGCTACTTATGGCATGTTTCGCCGCCATGCCCGCAGCCGCCTCAGAGGGCACGCGCATTTAGGTCACGGGCGAGATCATCGATACATGGTGTTATTATTCCGGTGTGATGGGCGGGCCGGACGCAGTGGTGGGCTCGGCGCATCACACCTGCGCGTTGTGGTGTTCCGCGGGCGGCATCCCTGTCGGGCTTCTGGCCGAGGACGGCACCGTCTATATGGTGCTGAAGGTCGCACAGGACAGCAATTCGGCCGGAGGCGACACGCAACTCAGCCTTGCCGCCCATACCGTGACGGCCGACGGCATGTTTTACCAGCGCGACGGTCTCAACTACCTTGTCGTCAACGAGGTCGTCAGCGACATGGGCATCACCCGGCGAACCCATGAAGATTACGGCACCGTGCCGCCCTTCTCCTTCCCGGAGCCGCAACAATGAAGAAACTGTCACTTGTTCTGGCCTTCTGCGCCGGCCCGCTCTCCGCACAGGACTTTTCACAAGGCTCCGAGGCGAAAACCTGGAACCTCTATGCCGAGGTACCCGCAAGGTTTGAGGCGCGTGTGGTCGATATCCTGTGTGAATTGACCGGCGACTGTGCCGCCGAATGCGGTGGCGGGACGCGGCAACTGGGACTGGTCCGCAGCGCCGACGGCGTGATGGTGCTGCCGATGAAGAACAGCCAGCCCGCCTTTACCGGTGCAGCGACGGAACTGGCGCCTTTCTGCAATCAGGTGATCGAGGTCGACGGGCTGATGATCGAAGACGAGGATTTTCCGGTCCGGAACATCTATCTCATGCAGCGCCTCAAGGCCGGCGATGGCGATTGGATCAAGGCCAACACATGGACGAAGAAATGGGCCGAGCGGCACCCCGAGGCGCAAGGCAAGGGCCCCTGGTTCCGCCGCGATCCGCGCGTGAACGCGATCACCGCCACCGAAGGCTATCTTGGCCTCGGCTTGGCCGAGGATGAAAAATACGCCGAGGAGAATTTCTGATGCTGCGACGGGCGCTGCTGGCCATCGCCGTCGTCGCGGCAGGGCCGGCTCCGGCGAACCCGCCGCTGCCCTTCGATCTGGGCGGCCCCTACCGGTTGACCGATCAATACGGCCAGACCCGGACACAGGCAGACCCGGACGGCCATGCGCAGCTTTTGTTTTTCGGATATGCGAATTGCCAGAATATCTGTTCGGCTGCACTCCCGGTGATGGCTGGCGTGGTGGACAAACTCGCAAGCGAGGGCATCGACATCACCCCTGTCATGATTACCGTGGACCTCGGTCAGGACCGGGTCGAGACGATGGGCGCGCCGCTGGCGGCTGTTCACCCGGACTTCATCGGACTGACCGGGACAACGCCGGCTCTGGAGGCCGCCTATGACGCCTTCACGGTCGAAGTGACGCCTCTGTTTCAGGACCCGGAATACGGATGGGTTTACGCACATGGCAGCTTCATCCACCTGCTCGACGGGCATGGTGCCTTGCTCACGCTGCTGCCGCCGGTCATGAGCGTCGATCAGACCGCCGATATCCTGCGCGGCTATCTCTCGGGCGATCCCTCGGGCGGCGACGGTTCCTGATCGGGCGTTTTTGCGCTGTCCGCCAGCACTTCGGAGGCATGCGGCACCAACGCGTAGGCCTGTGCGATTTTCCACACGTGGGCGGGGATCATATTCTTCATTTTCGCGGGTGCTTCGCGGCGCAGATGCAGGATGGTCTCGGCGGCTTTCATCTCGACGCGCGCGCGGGCGAATTCCATGCCGCGCGGACCGATGCGCGGCTGCAGCCAACTGACAATCGGGCGCAGCCAATCCGGCATCCTGCGCAACGGCAGCCCACCTGCCGCGCGGGCGGTATTGGCGATGAAACCCCTGACCGCCGCAGAGCGCCTGCCGCCACTGCCGGGCGCGCTCAACTCGACCCGGCTCCCCAGCCCCTCCAGCATCTCGGTCCCGCGCGCGTTGCGCACCAGCAGCCACTGCGCGCCCTCACCGCCCATGTAGCCCACGGTGATGTCGGCCAGCACGTTGGTGTAGTCCACGCAGGTGCGGCAGGTCAGCGGAAAGAAATCTGCTGGCAGCGTCGAGAGCGGCAGCGACAGGAACGGGATCAGCCGCTTGCGCCCGTCGGCATAGCGCAGCTCCACCCGGTAATCGGCCCGGAACTCCAGGTAAGTGATCTGATCGGGTTCCTCGTCCAGCAGTGACAGGAACCGGTGAAAATTCTCGGTCGTGGTGTTATCCGAACAGGGCGTGCCGATGACATAGAGCCGCTCCAACCCCAGATCCGCCTCCAGCCGACGCAGGGCGTAAATCTGGCAGGGAATGCCGATGACTGCGAGCCGCGTCATCCCCTTTGCACAGGCCTCCTCCAGCAGCGCCAGCAGGGGCGCGTAGCCCATACGCATGCCCCGCGCCTGGGCCATGTCCTCGGCCCGGTCGATCAGCGCCGGCACCGGGCGCCAGCGGTCTCGCGGATCGGGAACCATGCACAGCACCGCCTCGACCTTTCCGCGCTCCAGCAGGTCGGCCCCCAGCGAGGTGGTGATCCCGGTCCATTGCGCCCCGTCGCGCGGCTCTTTCATGCGTGCGCGGTAGATTGCCTCGAAGGGGCCGAAAAACAACTCGTCCCCCTGCCCGCGCGCGCGCCCCTGCACCGCACGCTCCAGCGCCGGGTAATCCGGCGCGATGAACTGGCAGGCGGTGCCGCAGGCGCGCGGGTTTTCCATCCGCGACACCCCGCAATCGGTGCAGAGCGTGCGCGGCTCCGGGGCGCGCAGCGACGGGGTTGAAATCACGTGAACTGCTCGTTGATGAGCCGCTCCTCCAGCCCGTGGCCGGGATCGAACAGGATGCGGTGCACCACCGAAGGCTCGGACCGGATTTCCACCGTCATCACCTCGGTGACCGACTGCGCGTCGGCTTCCGCCATTACTGGCCGCTTGTCGGGTTCGAGCACGTCAAAGCGGACATTCGCCGACATCGGCAGCAGCGCGCCACGCCAGCGCCGGGGCCGGAAGGCGCTCATCGCGGTCAGCGCCAAAACACCTGATCCGATCGGCAGGATCGGACCATGGGCCGAATAGTTGTAGGCGGTCGATCCCGCGGGCGTGCAGACCAGCGCCCCGTCACAGACCAGCTCTGCCATGCGTAGCCTTCCATCGATAGTGATTTTCAGCTTGGCCGCCTGCGGGCCGGAGCGCAGCAGCGAGACTTCGTTGATCGCAAGCGCCTTTGTCGTGGTGCCGTCAACGCGGGTGGCGACCATGCTCAGCGGGTTGATCTTCGCCTCCTCGGCCGCGCGCAGCCGCTCGGGCAGATCGGCCTCGGCATAGGAGTTCATCAGAAAACCGATTGTGCCCCTGTTCATCCCGTAAACCGGGGCCGCAAGATGCTGTGTCGCGTGCAGCGTGCTCAGCATGAAGCCGTCCCCGCCCAGTGCGACGATCACATCTGCCTCTTCCATGGGCACATTGCCATAGCGCGTGACCAGCGCCGCCCGGGCGATCTGCGCCACTTCCGCGTGGCTGGCGGTGAAAGCGATCTTCTGAGGCATCAACTCTTTCCGGTCCGGGACATCCCTGCCGAAACAAGCACATATCCCCCCGCTTGACCAGCATCACGGCAACGCACCGCTCGAGGGAGGCCGCGCGCCGCGCCAGGGACTGCGACAAACATGCCGCGCAAACCGCGCGCTGCGTCGCATTCCCGTCTTTCCCGTCACCGCCGATTGCGATATGAGGCGCACCAAAGCTGTCTTTTCAAAGGAGAGACCCATGAATGCCCCTCAACGCGCGCCCGGTTTTTTCACTGATGCCCTGGCAAAGAGCGACCCTGAGATTTTTGCCTCGATCACCGGCGAGCTGGGCCGCCAGCGCGACGAGATCGAGCTGATCGCCTCCGAAAACATCGTCTCAGCGGCGGTCCTCGAGGCGCAGGGGTCGATCATGACCAACAAATACGCCGAAGGGTATCCGGGCCGGCGCTATTACGGTGGCTGCCAGTTCGTGGACGTGGCCGAAAACCTCGCCATCGAGCGGGCCTGCAAGCTTTTCAACTGCGGTTTTGCCAACGTGCAGCCGAATTCGGGATCGCAGGCCAACCAGGGTGTTTTCCAGGCGCTGCTGCAGCCTGGCGATACCATTCTGGGCATGAGCCTCGATGCGGGCGGGCACCTGACCCATGGCGCCAAGCCCAACCAGTCGGGCAAATGGTTCAACGCCATCCAATACGGTGTGCGCAAGCAGGACAACCTGCTCGACTACGACCAGGTCGAGGCGCTGGCCAAAGAACACCAGCCGAAACTTATCATCGCCGGCGGCTCGGCGATCCCGCGCCAGATCGACTTTGCGAAGATGCGCGAGATCGCGGACATGGTGGGGGCATACCTGCACGTGGACATGGCACACTTTGCCGGTCTGGTGGCAGCGGGTGAACACCCTTCCCCCTTCCCGCATGCGCATGTGGCGACCACGACCACGCACAAGACCCTGCGCGGTCCGCGCGGTGGCATGATCCTGACCAATGACGAGGACCTCGCCAAGAAGTTCAACTCGGCCATTTTCCCGGGCATTCAGGGTGGTCCGCTGATGCATGTGATCGCCGCCAAGGCGGTGGCCTTCGGCGAAGCGCTGCGCCCCGAGTTCAAATCCTACATCCGCCAGGTGGTCACCAATGCCCAGGCGCTGAGCGACCAACTCATCAAGGGTGGGCTCGACACGATCACCCATGGCACCGACACGCATGTGGTGCTGGTCGATCTGCGGCCCAAGGGCGTCAAGGGCAATGCGACCGAGAAGGCGCTCGGCCGCGCGCATATCACCTGCAACAAGAACGGCGTGCCCTTCGATCCGGAGAAACCGACCGTCACTTCCGGCATCCGTCTGGGCAGCCCCGCCGGCACCACGCGCGGCTTCGGCGAGCCCGAGTTCCGCCAGATCGCCGACTGGATCATCGAGGTCGTGGACGGACTGGCCGCCAACGGTGAAGACGGCAACGCCGCTGTCGAGGAAAAGGTGAAAGGCGAAGTTGAAGCGCTCTGCGCCCGCTTCCCGCTCTATCCCAACCTCTGACGCGGGAGCGGTGCAGGCAAGCTGCACCTTACAGGCCGGCTGCCCCTGCGCCGCCACACACAGGCAACGGGGGCAGCGGCGCCGCAACGCGAAGCACAGGAGAGCCACCATGGAGATCTTTGCCGCAGGCAGCCGCGCTTCCAAACAGGGGGAAGCCCCCTATTTCACCGGTCACGTGCGCATCGATCCGGTGCATGCCGCACCGGAACCCGCCCGGGTGCGCGCCGCACTCGTGACTTTCGAGCCGGGCGCACGCACCGCCTGGCACAGCCACCCGCTGGGCCAGACGCTTTATGTCACCGCGGGCGTCGGGCGCGCGCAGACCGAAGGCGGCCCGGTGCAGGTGCTGCGCCCCGGTGACGTGATCTGGTTCCCGCCAGGCGAAAAACACTGGCACGGCGCGGCCCCCGGGACCGCGATGACCCATCTGGCGGTACAGGAAGCGCTGGACGACCAGACCGCCGACTGGATGGAACCCGTCAGCGACGCCGATTACACGCGCGCACCGGGCTGACCCGGGCCTGCGCGCCTGAACCCTCCGGGGGAGACGAGATGCTGAACCACACGACCTTCGGCGACCCTGCCGCCCCCACGGTGATGATCGTGCACGGGCTTTACGGCTCGGCGCGCAACTGGGGTGTCATCGCCAAGCGCCTGTCTGACGCCGCCCATGTGGTTACCGTCGATCTGCGCAACCACGGCTTCAGCCCGCAAACCGAAAGCCACAGCTATCCCGACATGGCCGGCGACCTCGCCGAGTTGATCGAACACCTTGGCGCGCCTGTACACCTTGTCGGCCACTCGATGGGCGGCAAGGCGGCGATGACGCTGGCGCTCACCCGGCCCGATCTGCTCGACCGCCTGCTCGTCGCCGATATCGCGCCCGTCGCCTACACGCACAGCCAGCTGCCCTATATCCACGCCATGCGCGCGGTTGATCTCTCCCGCGTTTCGCGCCGCTCAGACGCCGAAGCCCAACTGGCCGAAGAAGGCGTCGAGCCCGCGCTCTGCAGCTTCTTCACCCAATCGCTGGATATCGGCGAAAAACGCTGGCGGCTGAACCTCGACACGCTTGAAGCGGAGATGGACAAGATAATGTCCTTTCCCACGCTCGATGGCGCTTTTGAAAACCCCGCACTGTTCCTGTCCGGCGCCAACTCGGACTATGTCCTGCCCGAGCACCGCCCGCTGATAAAAACCCTGTTCCCGAACGCACATTTCGCCAAGCTCAAGGACGCGGGCCACTGGCTCCACGCCGAGCAGCCGCGGGCTTTCGAAGCCGCCGTACGAGGTTTCCTATCCCTCCCAAGCACTTGACGCACAAAGCCTAGTTGTTGCACTAAAGAAGGATCAACGCGGTGAAAGCAACTTAGGAGGCTGATCGTGTGGAGATTTTTGATTGACCAGTTTCTTTCGGGTGTGATGGTCAAGGACCGCCTGAAAGTCACGTTTCCCGACGGAAGCACAAGCGATTACGGACCAGAAACGGGAGAGCAGGCGCACATCAGCGTCTCCGATCCGGGCGTGATGCGCAGGCTGATCGTCAACCCCGATCTCGGCATGGGCGAAGGCTATATGGACGGGGCCATCAACCCGCAGAATTGCACGCTCGAACAGCTCATGGCGATCCTGATCCGCAACCGTCAGGCGGGTACCCTGCCGCCCTGGCTGCGCGCAATGACAAGACTGCGCACCCGGATGCGGCGCTTCATGCAGCTCAACGCCCCGGCGGTCTCACGCCGCAATGTCGCCCACCATTACGATATCTCCGACGACCTCTACCGGGTCTTTCTCGACACCGACATGCAGTATTCCTGCGGGTACTTTCCCGACCCGGATATGTCTCTTGAAGAGGCGCAGGCGGCAAAGAAACGCCACATCGCCGAAAAGCTGCGGCTCGCGCCGGGCGCGCGCGTACTCGACATCGGCTGCGGCTGGGGCGGGCTGGCCCTGACACTGGCGCGGGATTATGGCTGCGAGGTCACCGGCATCACCCTGTCCGAGAACCAGCTGGCCACCGCGCAAAAGCGCGCAGAAGCCGAAGGCCTCGGCGACAAGGTCGTCTTCCGTCTGAAGGATTACCGCCACATGACAGGCGAATTCGACCGGGTGGTGTCGGTCGGAATGCTCGAACACGTGGGCCTGCCCAACTATGGCACCTACTTCGGCAAGATCGCGGAGGTGATGGACCCCGACGGCATCGCGCTCATTCACACCATCGGCTGGTCGGCGCCGCCACAGGCGCAAAGCCCGTGGATCACCAAATACATCTTTCCCGGTGGCCACGTGCCCGCACTCTCCGAACTTGTCCCGGCAATCGAGCGCTCCGGCCTCATCGAAAGCGATCTGGAGGTCTGGCGCCTCCATTACGCCAGAACACTGCGCCACTGGCGTGAACGCTTCGAAGCCCATTGCGAGGAACTCCGCGCCCGCTACGATGACCGCTTCGTGCGCATGTTCCGATATTACCTGACGGTCTGCCAACTGGCCTTTGAATACCAGCCGCAGGTGGTATACCAGTTCCAGCTTGCCCATAAGCTCGACGCAGTGCCACTGACCCGCGATTATCTTTACGGCGGCAACCGGGGTTAATCCGCACAAGCCCGGTCTTTGGCCGCATCGAGGGACGCATTGCTCTTGCAACTGCCCGCCCCATGCCTATAACGCAGAACAATTTGGACACGTGGGGTGTCCGGAAATCTGGGGACCGGGGCATGCCGAAAAGAACCGACATCAAATCCATCATGATCATCGGTGCCGGCCCCATCGTCATAGGACAGGCCTGCGAATTCGACTACTCCGGCGCTCAGGCCTGCAAGGCGCTGAAAGAGGAAGGCTACCGGGTCATCCTCGTGAACTCAAACCCGGCGACGATCATGACCGATCCGGGCCTTGCCGACGCCACCTATATCGAACCGATCACCCCCGAGATGGTCGCCAAGATCATCGAAAAGGAACGTCCCGACGCGCTGCTGCCCACCATGGGCGGGCAGACGGGCCTCAATACCTCGCTGGCGCTCGAAGAAATGGGCGTGCTCGACAAATACGGGGTCGAGATGATCGGCGCCAAGCGCGAAGCCATCGAAATGGCCGAGGACCGCAAGCTGTTCCGCGAGGCGATGGATCGCCTCGGCATCGAGAACCCCCGCGCCGCCATCGTTACCGCCCCCAAGGACGCCACCGGCAAGAAAGATCTCGCAGCGGGCGTGCGCCTTGCCCTCGACACGCTCGAAGAAGTGGGCCTGCCCGCGATCATCCGCCCCGCCTTTACCATGGGCGGTACCGGCGGCGGCGTGGCCTACAACCGTGACGACTACGAGGCGATCTGCCGCTCGGGCATGGATGCCTCTCCCGTGGGGCAGATCCTCGTCGATGAATCGCTGCTCGGCTGGAAGGAATACGAGATGGAGGTGGTGCGCGACACCGCCGACAACGCCATCATCGTCTGCTCCATCGAGAACGTCGATCCGATGGGCGTGCACACGGGCGATTCGATCACCGTGGCCCCGGCGCTGACGCTGACCGACAAGGAATACCAGATCATGCGCAACCACTCGATCGCGGTTTTGCGCGAGATCGGTGTGGAAACGGGCGGCTCCAACGTGCAGTGGGCAGTCAATCCCGTCGATGGCCGCATGGTCGTGATCGAGATGAACCCGCGCGTGTCCCGCTCTTCGGCGCTGGCGTCCAAGGCCACGGGTTTCCCAATTGCCAAGATCGCCGCGAAACTGGCCGTCGGCTATACGCTCGACGAGCTTGACAACGACATCACCAAGGTGACCCCCGCCTCCTTCGAGCCGACCATCGACTACGTGGTCACCAAGATCCCGAAGTTCGCCTTCGAGAAATTCCCCGGCGCCGAGCCGAACCTGACCACGGCGATGAAAAGCGTGGGCGAGGCGATGTCGATCGGGCGCACCATCCACGAGAGCATGCAAAAAGCGCTGGCATCGATGGAATCCGGCCTGACCGGCTTCGACGAAATCGCGATCCCCGGTGTCTCGGTCGGCCCCTGGGAGGAAGCGACCGGCGACAAGGCGGCCATCGTCAAGGCCATCGCACAAGCCACCCCGGACCGTCTGCGCACCATCGCCCAGGCCATGCGGCACGGGCTGTCAGATGACGAAATCCACGCCACCACCATGTTCGACCCGTGGTTCCTCGCCCGCATCCGCGAGATCATCGAGGTCGAGCGCGGCCTTCGCAACGATGGCCTCCCGGTCACCGAAAAGAGCCTCCGCCACCTCAAGATGATGGGCTTCACCGACGCCCGGCTGGCCGCGTTGACCGGACGCGACGAAGCCAATGTCCGCGCAGCGCGCCACAACCTCGGCGTCACCGCCGTATTCAAGCGCATCGACACCTGCGCAGCCGAATTCGAAGCGCAAACGCCCTATATGTACTCCACCTACGAGGTCCCTGTCTTTGACGAGGTGGAATGCGAAGCACGCCCCACCGACCGCAAAAAGGTCGTGATCCTCGGCGGCGGCCCAAACCGCATCGGACAAGGCATCGAGTTCGACTACTGCTGCTGTCACGCCTGCTACGCGCTGACCGACGCGGGCTACGAGACCATCATGATCAACTGCAACCCCGAGACGGTCTCGACCGACTACGACACCTCCGACCGGCTCTATTTCGAGCCGCTCACCTTCGAACACGTTATGGAAATCCTGCGCGTCGAGCAGGAAAACGGCACGCTGCACGGGGTGATCGTGCAGTTCGGCGGCCAGACGCCGCTGAAAATCGCCGGTGCCCTGCACGCCGAGGGCATCCCGATCCTCGGCACCACGCCCGATGCCATCGATCTGGCCGAAGACCGCGAACGCTTCCAGCAACTGGTGCAGGGTCTTGGCCTGAGGCAGCCCAACAACGGCATCGCCCATTCCGACGCCGAAGCGCTGGAGATCGCAGCCGAAATCGGATTCCCGCTGGTCATTCGTCCTTCCTACGTGCTTGGCGGCCGTGCCATGGAAATCGTGCGCGATCAGGCCAGCCTTGAGCGCTACATCTCCGACGCCGTGGTCGTCTCGGGCAAAAGCCCGGTGCTGCTTGACAGCTATCTTGCCGGCGCGGTGGAACTGGATGTTGACGCGCTCTGCGACGGCAAAGCCGTTCACGTGGCAGGCATCATGCAGCACATCGAAGAAGCGGGCGTGCATTCGGGCGACAGCGCCTGCTCCCTCCCGCCCTATTCGCTGCCGCGCGAGATCATCGCCGAGGTGGAAAAACAGACCGAAGCGCTGGCCCGGGCGCTCAACGTGGTCGGCCTGATGAACATTCAGTTCGCGGTCAAGGACGGCGACATCTACCTCATCGAGGTCAACCCCCGCGCCTCGCGCACCGTGCCCTTCGTGGCCAAGGCGACGGATTCGGCGATTGCCTCCATTGCCGCGCGCATCATGGCCGGCGAGCCTCTGTCGAATTTCCCGCAGCGCCCGGCCTATGACAAGGACGCCGCCTACGAAGACGTGCTGCCGCTGGGCGATCCGATGACGCTGGCCGACCCGAACATGCCGTGGTTTTCCGTCAAGGAAGCGGTGCTGCCCTTCGCGCGCTTCCCCGGTGTCGACACGATCCTCGGCCCCGAAATGCGCTCCACGGGCGAGGTCATGGGCTGGGACCGCGACTTCCCCCGCGCCTTCCTGAAGGCGCAGATGGGCGCCGGCATGGTACTGCCCGGCAAGGGCTGCGCCTTCATCTCGATCAAGGACGCCGACAAGACCGAGGACATGCTGAGCACCGCGCGTATCCTGCTCGATCAGGGCTTCACGCTGGTGGCCACACGGGGCACGGCGAAATGGCTCACCGACAACGGGATGGAGTGCGGCGTGGTCAACAAAGTCTATGAAGGCCGCCCCGACGTGACCGACATGATGCGCGACGAGGCGATCCATCTGGTGATGAACACCACCGAAGGCGCGCAGGCGGTCGAGGACAGCAAATCGATCCGCTCGATCGCGCTTTATGACAAGATTCCCTATTTCACCACCGCTGCCGGCAGCTATGCGGCGGCACTTGCGATCCGTGCTCAGGCGGATGGCGACGTCGGCGTAAAAGCGCTGCAGGCCTAGACACCCGGTCCCGGTGCGCCCTCGACAGGGGCGCGTCGGACAGCCGCCAACGGACCCGCGCAAAACGCGGCCTTCTCAATTTGCTGCCGGCGATGAACC
>JBFFFS010000030.1:0-17659 GCA_041557855.1 Roseobacter sp.
CCCCCCCCGCCATAAAAATGCACTCCTTTTTCGCTAGGGTGCGGCGATGAAATTTCTGCGCGCCATTCTCATTGCCGTGCCGCTCGGGCTCACCCTGTCCTTCGGGCTCTTTCATCTCGCCTATAATGTCGAGCCGACGCACCCGCCGCTCTACCGCACGCTGCCGGTGCTCGGCGAGGTCTGGCCGGGCGGTGACCGTTACCGCGCGGGCTCCTTCCCCGAATGGGAGGTGCGCCTGCCCAACGGCAGGCACACGCGGCTCAAACCGACAAGCTACCGGCGCCACGGCGTGCCCCAAGGCGTCTGCGTGGCGCTGCGGATCGGCCGCTGGACCCGCGCCTTTCACATCCGCCCGGTCGCCCCCGCCCTCTGCACGAGCGCACCGCAGCGGACCGCACGGGTCGGCGATTTGCGTTAACCTTTCTTGCCGTCAGGTGAAGATATCCCCCGCACACGCCCGAAACCGATCCGGACACCGCCAGAATACCGACGTGACACCGACGTCTTGCCGACAGCGGATTTGCCATGAAATGAAGGCGTTCCGCGCCCCTGTCGGCATCGGCCCGGACACGGCGGCAATCGCCGTTGCGCGGACGCTGCCCTCAGATTTCGTCAAGGCGCGGCGGCGGTGCTCACTCCTGCAGGCCGCGCAGGTATTCCAGCAGATCGAACACCGGGGTCGAGGTCAGCACCGGCTGCCCGGTCTCCGATTTCAGCAGCACTTCGTCCCCGTCGAAGAAGTCGCCATAGACGGGCATCGGCGAGCCGTGGCTGACCAGAGGATCGCGCCCATCGATCCGCATGACCACGCGCGCGACCGGGAAAACACCTCCTGCACGCTCCGAAAGTTTCGTAAGATCAGGGGGTTGCAGAACCAGCACCGGGGCCATGGGACCGCCGCCCTTGGCTGCCACCCCATGGCAGGTCGCGCAGTGGCGGGCGTATATTTCGCCGCCGCGCTCGGCGTTCTGTGCCTGTGCCTGAACCGCGCCAATGCCGAGAACGGCCAGCAGCAGTGCTTTGAACATGGTTTTCATCGGACCCTCCTGATCGATATACTGGCATGCTAGCACACCCAGCAAATCACGCTCTCTGATCCTGATCAAACACAGGCTTTGCCAAGCGGGGCGCGCTCTGTCTATGGTGGCCGCGACAATGACCCCAACCCGCAGGCCCCGATGACCCCCGACGCCGCCCAGCGCCTCCTGTCAAACACCCGCCCCGTCTGGCTACAACCCCTTGGAATCCATGTGGAAAATATCTCCAGGGAAGAGATCACACTCCGTCTGCCGATCACGCCGGAGATCACGGATACCGACGGACGGGTGATCGCGTCTGCCCTTGCGACGCTGGCCGAAACCGCCATGGCGCTCTTGTGCCGCCTGCATCTCGATCAGGCGGAATGGCCCCATCCGCGAAACCTGGAGATCCAGTGGCTGCGCGAGACAATGGGTGACGATCTGCATGCCACGGCGCAGGTCGCCAAGGCGCTGCCCGGCAAGCTGGAAATCAACTGCGCCCTTGTCGCCCAGCCCTCCGGCAAAGCCACGGCTCTGGCCGAGGCGAGCTATCCGCGTTGAGCCGCGCATGCCCGCTTGATTACGCGCGGCGCATTCGGCACTGATAAGCATGCGCTTCATTCTTCTGTCCTGTCTGATCCTTCTCACCGCCTGCGGCCGTCCGATGACGGAGACCGAAAAGGCGTTTGCCGCCACGCTGCACGGCGACACGCTGGATACCTCGCGGGTCCGGATTGTCGATGGCGCCCCGACGCGCGCCGTCACCTTCCGGCGTGCAGCGCGCCCGCGCACGACCTGCCGCGAACGCATCCTGCCTCCGATAAAGGACGAGGTAATAACGTCGAAACCGGCCGCCGTAGCCTTTTACAACCACATCCTATTCGACAAGGACTGGTATCTGGATGACTACGTCCCGGACTATCCCGACGAGGTCGGTCTGATCGCCGCGATGCTCTTTGCACATGAGCTGACCCATGTCTGGCAATGGCAAAACCGCACCGAAACGGGTTACACCCCGCTGCGCGCAGCTTTCGAGCATGACGGAGCGCGCGACCCCTATCTCTTCGACATCGGCAACGCGGCATCCTTCGCCGATTTCGGTTTTGAGCAACAGGGAGCGATCGTCGAGGAATACGTCTGCTGTCGCGCGCTCGACCCTACCGCCCCGCGCACCGCACGGCTGCATGCGCTCATCTCTGAGCAGATGCCGGTAGCCCCGCTGCCGCAAAGCCGTCCCTTCGCCGTCGGGCTGCCATGGAAAGGTGTCCAGCTTCAGGGCATCTGCCGCTGACAGGTTCAGGGGCGCTGCACGACTTGCAGGTACCGCAGCAAGTCCGCAGTCGCTGCCGGAACCGCGCGGCGACCCTTTTCCACCCGCAGATTGCGCTGACGCCCCAAGGTCAATTCCTCAAAAGGTGCCATGCGTCGGCCCGCCTGCGTTCCTCCCCGGTAACCCGCGAGCGATGTCAGAACCTGCGCGGTGGGAAACACCCCGCCGTTCTGCCGCGCCAGTACGCTCAGGTCCGCCGGCGTCTTGCTCAACCCAGGCACCGATGCTCCACCGCCACCGCGCGCATCCACACCATGGCAGACCGCACAACGGGCGGCATAAAGGCTAGCACCCCGCCTCACCTCGCGGTCCTGGCCGCAGCCCGAAAGCAGTACTGCCGCCCCCAGCAGCATTGCCATCCGCCCATTTTTGGCAGGTCGCTCGAACAGAGATCGCAGTTTCATGCGCCAAAGATATGCCAAGAGTATTGCCGATATGGTAACGCGGGGTCATGCTGCGGGCGACGACGAAGCAGAAGGATATCGCGTCATGACCCACTACGCCGTTATCATGCTGCTGTCCGGGATCGGCATTCCGCTGCTCGCCGCCTTGAATGCAGCGCTCGGAGTTAGAATCGGCTCTCCCGCCGCAGCGGCCACGGTGCTCTTCGTGATCGCCTTTGCGACTTCTGCCGCGGTGGTTGCATTCACCGGACCCGCAGCTTTTGCGCGCTTGTCTAGCGCGCCAAAACCGTTGTTTCTGGCCGGGGTCCTGATCACCTTTTACGTACTGTCGGTCACCTATATCGCGCCGCAATTCGGCATCGGAAATGCAATTTTCTTCGTGCTTCTGGGTCAATTGGTAAGTGCTGCGGCCATCGATCACTTCGGGCTGTTCGGCGCACGTGTCAGCCCTCTGGACGGCACCCGCGCACTGGGCATCCTGATGATGGCAGCCGGCGTTTTCATCACCCAGAAGGTCTAGTCGCCGGCCAGTTCCAGCAGCCTGTCCCAGACGCTCGGCACTACGTCTACGGGATCCAGCATCCTTCTGTTCCGGCCCGGTATCCGGGTTCCCCGATCGCTGCCCGCGACCGCGACAAGTGCCTCAAGCCGCTCGTTAAAGGCATCGCTCACCGCCGGATCGATCAGCAGGTAATACTGGCCCAGATCATGCGGGCTTCCCTCGGGCGACTTCAGCGGTTTGACATCGCGCGACAGAACAGAACCGGTCATGGCCGCGGCGAGTATTTCCGCCATCAGACCAAAGCCCCAGCCCTTGTACCCTCCCAACGAGGTCAAAGATCCTTTCAGCGCCGCGTCCGGGTCGGTCGTCGGAGCGCCCGTTTCGTCCAGCGCCCAGCCCAGGGGAATCGGCTGGCCAGTGGCCTTCGCCATGGTGATCTTACCAAGGGCTACGGTTGTGGTTGACTGGTCGAATTGCATGGTGATGCCGCCTTCGCCATCGGGAACCGAAAATGCAATCGGGTTGGTCCCGATCACGCGGGTCCGCCCCCCGGGTGCCGCCACAATCGGAGACGCGTTGGTAAAACCGATGCCGATCAGCCCCGAGAGGGCGATTTGCTCGGTAAAATATCCCAGTGACGTACAGGTATGCGCGTGGCTCACAGCGAGGCTTGCCGTGCCGTTCCGGCGCGCCGCTTCGCAGGCGGGAACAAGACCGTGGGCAAAAGCAGGCTGCGCAAAACCATAGGCCGCGTCGACCTGAACCACGCCCGGGCGCGGCGCGCTGACGATCGGCTGCGCTCGCCCGTCCACCCGTCCGCTTTCCAACTGCAAGCAGTAGCTTTCCACGTAATAGAGGCCACAAATCCGGTTTTGCCGCGCCTCCGCGACCCGCACGGCCCGCGCCACTTCGGCAGCGGCAAAAGGGGCTGCGCCGTGCGCCAGCAGAGCTTTGCGTGTCAGGGCCTCAATATCGTCTAGGGAGTGGAGTGCCATCGAAGTACCTTCTTCCGCGCCCCCCGTCACCAAAGACGGCGTTGCTGTTTGCCAAGTCTCATAGGGGAACCAGATGCCCCGCGTCCAGCCTGATCTGCCGGTCCATACGTGCGGCAAGCTCAAGGTTATGGGTGGCAATGACAGCAGATAGCCCTGTTTCGCGGACCAACGCCATCAGGGTGTCAAAGACCTGATCGGATGTTCCGGGGTCGAGATTGCCGGTCGGCTCATCAGCGAGGAGGAGGCGCGGCCCATTGGCCAGCGCACGGCAAAAAGCAACTCGTTGCTGCTCTCCCCCGGAGAGGGCCGCTGGGCGGTGATCCGCCCGCGCCGCAATCCCTACGGAGGCGAGGAGTTCTTCGGCATGCGCCGTTGCGCGGCGGCGCGAGATACCGTGTGCCAGTTGGGGAAGAAGGATGTTTTCAAGCGCGGAAAACTCGGGCAGCAAATGGTGGAACTGATAGATAAAGCCGACATCCGCCCGCCGCACTGCCGTGCGCCGCGCGTCGCTGAGCCCACTCATATCCTCGCCGCCGATCATCAGCGTACCGCTGTCCGCAAGATCAAGCAGACCAGCGATATGCAAAAGGGTCGATTTGCCCGCGCCCGAAGGCGCGACCAGTGCCACGACCTCTCCATGCGCCACGTCGAGATCGACGCCCCGCAGAACTTTCACCTCTCCCGGCTGACCGGCGTTATAAGTTTTTGCGATCCCGCGCAGGCGAAGTATCGGATCACTCATAGCGCAGCGCCTCCACCGGGTTCATTCGCGCCGCCCGGCGCGCCGGAAAGATCGTCACTACGAACGAAAGGCCCAGCGACAGGAATACGGCCGAAAGCACGTCCCGGAGGTGCAATTCCGCCGGTAAAGCGTAGATGCCACGGATTGACGGATCCCAGACGCCGCCGCCCATCATCACGTTTACGAAGGAAAAGATGGGGTCAATGTAGAGCGCAAAGAGAGAGCCCAGTATCACACCGGCAATCGTGCCGATGACACCGGTGAAAGCACCGCAGATGAAGAAGACGCGCAGCACCGAACCTTCGGAAAGCCCCATGGTGCGCAGAATCCCGATATCACGGCCCTTGTTCTTCACCAGCATGATGAGCCCAGAGACAATATTCATTGCCGCGATCAGAACAAGGATCGACAGGATGATGAACATCACGTTGTCCTCCACCTCCAACGCCCGCAGAAAACCGCCCGACGCATCCTGCCAAGTCCAGATTTGTCCACGTTCCCCGGCCGCCTGCAGCAAAGCGGGACGCAGGTCGTCGATCTGCTGAGGCTCCGCCACCATGACCTCCAGTTCATCCGCGACACCCTCGCGGTTGAAGTACACCTGCGCTTCGGAAAACGGCAGGTAAGCGCGCACCCGATCAATGTCATAGCGGCCCGCCGAGAAGATATAGGTCACCGGGTAGGCATTGACCCGCGGGGAAGTGCCGAAGGCTGTCTTGACCCCGTCCGGAGAGATCAGCTTGATCGTGTCTCCAATACTTACGCCAAGTTCGCGCGCGACCCCCGAGCCCAATGCGATGCCCTCCGCGAATTGCGAAATATCGCCCACCGATTCCTCCGTATCCGCGATGCCCGGCAGGCTCATCAGATCCTGCGGCGCGATACCGAAGACCTCGATACCCGCGTTCCTCCCCCGATGAGAGCCCATCACTTGCCCGCGCACCAACGGAGCCACCCGGATCACTCCCGGCACAGCAGACACCCGCGCGGCGATCTCCTCGTAATCGGGCATGGTTCGGTCAACCCGGCCATTGGGGCCGACCGTGCCGAAGGTATAGACGGTGACATGTGCATTGGCGCCAAGGATCGTATCGACGAATTCAGCGCGGAAGCCCGAACGCACAGCAAGCGTGGCGATCAGCGCAAAAACCGCCAGCGTGATCCCGATCAGGCTGATCCACGTCATCGTGCTGACCCCGCCCTCGGCGCGCCGCGCGCGCAGGTAACGCCACGCGATCATCCATTCGAAAGCAGCGAAAGGCGGGGGTGTCTTGACCATGGGATGCATCCAGAAAAACGGTTGCGCGCAACCTGTCGCGTTGCGCTCAGAGGGTCAAGCAGGCATTGCCTGCCTGTGGCGTCGGGGCCGCAGCAAGGCAATTGCCGTGCTCAGCGCCGTGGCGCAAACCGTAAAACCGAAGAGCGCAAAGATGCCACCCGCTACATTCAACGGCAACGCAGGCCGGAAGGCGGCCCAGGTCCCCCGCGCGATCTCCGGATCGGTCATGTGGGCAACATTGTAGGCACGCATGAAAGGACCGAGACTCTCGAGCGTATCGAGGTCCGACCGCAACTGCGCATGGCGGGCAAAACTGCGCTCCATGTCGGCGCGGCGGCGCTCCAGAAAATCCGTTCCCTGCAGTTGCTGCAGTGCGGCTTCGCGGGTCAGTCCGACGCTTGCCGCCGAAGCATCGAAATCCGCCACCACCACGGCGAGGGCGTCGACGGCGCCACCAAGCCGTTGCGTGTACTGCTGCGCGTATTCGGGAAACTGCGCGGCACCGAAGGCACCGGAAAGGCCGCCCATCAGAACGAGAGTGCGCACGAACATGTCCTGCTCCTGTTCACCCCCCGGTGACCCGCAAGCAGCCTAGCAAAGAAAACCGTCAGGGAAAATGCCCGTGTCTGACAGAAGCTCCGCGCTTACAGATTTCCGCTCACCCGGTGCTGGGCGTAGATTTTCGACAGTTTTTCAATGGCTTCTTCGGGGGGCATCTCGGTGCTGACGCCGGATTTCCGGCTCGTCAGTTCCACTACCCCGTTTTTCAACCCACGCGGCCCCACCGTGATCCGCCATGGCAGGCCGATCAGGTCCATCGTCGCGAACTTGCCGCCCGCGCGTTCGTCGCGATCATCGTAGAGAGGATCCAGACCGATCGCCTTGAGCCCAGTGTAAAGCGCCTCGCAGGCGGCATCCGCTTCGGCATCGCCCTGCTTGAGGTTCACGATCCCACAGTGAAATGGCGTCACGCCTTCCGGCCAGATGATCCCCTTGTCATCATGGCTGGCCTCGATGATCGCGCCCAGCAAGCGGCTGACCCCGATGCCGTGGCTGCCCATATGAACCGGGACGGGTTTGCCGTCGGGTCCCTGCACTGTCGCGCCCATCGGTTCGGAATACTTGGTGCCGAAATAGAAGATCTGGCCGACCTCGATCCCGCGCGCAGTGCGGCGGCGCTCTTCGGGAATCTGGTTGAACAGCGCCTCGTCATGCGTCTCGTCGGTGCGTGCGTAGAGGTTGGTGAACTCCTCCATGATCCCCTGGCATTGCTCGACGCTGTCATAATCGATGTCGCGGTCGCCAAAGGTCAGCTCCGTCACCGCGCTGTCATAGAACACCTCCGACTCCCCTGTCTCCGCGAGCACGAGGAATTCATGCGTATCGTCGCCGCCGATGGGTCCGCTGTCGGCGCGCATCGGGATGGCCTGCAACCCCATGCGCTCGTAGGTACGCAGGTAGCTGACCAGATGGCGATTGTAGGCATGCAGGGCGTCTTCCTTGGTCAGGTCAAAATTGTAGCCGTCCTTCATCAGGAATTCGCGCCCGCGCATGACCCCGAACCGCGGCCGCATCTCGTCGCGGAACTTCCACTGCACGTGATAAAGCGTCAGCGGCAAATCCTTGTAGCTGCCCACGTGGCTGCGGAAGATATCGGTGATCATCTCCTCGTTGGTGGGGCCGTAGAGCATGTCGCGGTCCTGCCGGTCGCGAATGCGCAGCATTTCGGGCCCGTAAGCGTCGTAGCGCCCGCTTTCGCGCCACAGATCGGCGGGCTGCAGGGTCGGCATCAGCATTGGAATGTGACCGGCGCGAATCTGCTCTTCGTGAACGATATTTTCGATTTTACGCAGAACCTTGAAGCCCAGCGGCAGCCAGGAATAGATGCCGGCCGCGTTTTGCTTGATCATCCCTGCACGCAGCATCATCCGGTGACTGACAATCTGCGCCTCGGCAGGATTTTCGCGCAGCACGGGCATAAAGTAACGGGTCAGGCGCATGGGGCTGTCCTCTCTGGTCCAAGGTCCCCACTGATTAGGACAAAGCACTGTGACCCGCAATCGCCAAACCGCCCGTCATTCCCCTGCAATTGCGATCAGAGCCGCCCTTTTTGACGGCCAGCACTTGAAATGGTCTGTGCAATGGGCGATGTCGGGTCAAGAGCACATTCGGAGGACCACGATGGCGCTACCGATGCGCGCGCAACTGACCTACTGGGGAGCGGCGACAGCCGTTTTCCTTGTGCTGCTGTGGTCTCTCGGCGAGGTACTCCTGCCATTCGTCCTCGGAGGGGCCATTGCATATTTCCTCGATCCTGTCGCTGACCGGCTGGAGCGGATCGGCCTCAGCCGTGTTGCTGCCACAGGACTGATTGCCCTGATCGGCGTTCTGTTGTTCGTGGTCATGGCGCTGCTGGTCATTCCCACGCTGGTCAATCAGACTGTTGAGCTTGTGCGTATCGCCCCGGAACTGTCAGCCTCGGCCTCGGCCTTCGTAACCGAACGCTTCCCCGACCTGTTGGATGAAAGCTCCACCGTCCGCCAGACATTGTCCAAGATCGCCGGCAACATCGAAAGCAAGGGCGTGCAACTGCTCGAGACGGCGCTGAGTTCGGCGGTCTCTCTCATCAACGTGCTCTTGCTTCTGGTGGTCGTGCCGGTTGTGTCGATCTACCTCCTTCTGGACTGGGACCGCATGGTGGAAAAGATCGACTCGCTCCTGCCACGCGATCACGCCCCTACGATCCGCCTGCTGGCCGGTGACATCGACAAGACCCTGGCATCCTTCGTGCGCGGCATGGGCACAGTCTGTGTGGTTCTGGGCACTTACTACGCCATCGCCCTGATGGCGGTCGGGCTGCAATTTGGTCTGGTCATCGGTTTTCTTGCGGGCCTTCTGACCTTCATCCCCTATCTCGGTGCGCTTCTCGGGGGCGTTATGGCCATTGGCCTTGCGATGTTCCAGTTCTGGGGCGACTGGCTTTCAATCGGTCTGGTGGCAGGCATCTTTGTCATTGGCCAGGTGATCGAGGGTAATGCACTGACGCCGAAACTTGTTGGGAGTTCCGTCGGCCTGCACCCTGTATGGCTCATCTTCGCGCTGTCCGTCTTCGGCACGCTCTTTGGCTTCGTCGGCATGCTGGTGGCAGTACCGGTGGCCGCAGCACTGGGTGTCATCGCGCGGTTTGCCGTTGAGCAGTACAGGAACTCGCTGCTCTACCGCGGCATGTCTGGCAGGGACGACGGTTAAGATGGCCCAGCAACTCGGGTTGGATCTGCCAAGCGTACCAGCGCTCGGGCGCGCCGATTTTCTTGTCGCGCCATCAAACGCCGTTGCGGTGGCGATGATCGAAGGCTGGCGGGGCTGGTCGGGCGGCAAACTCGTTCTGACCGGGCCGGAAGGATCCGGAAAAACCCATCTTGCGCATGTCTGGGCCGCACTGAGCGGCGGGCATGTCATCGCGGCGCGGGATCTTTTGACGGCAGATATCCCTGCCCTTGCTGCTGCCCCGGTTGCGATCGAGGACGTGCCCGGTATCGCCGGCGATTCCGTCGCCGAAACGGCCCTTTTCCACTTGCACAACCTCGCGCTTGCAGAAGGGCATGCGGTCCTGCTGACCGGCACGGGCTCCCCCGGTCACTGGGGCATAAGCCTGCCCGATCTTGCCAGCCGCCTCGGCGGGGCTCAGACCGCCCGGCTCGACCCGCCCGATGATGCATTGCTGACAGCGGTCTTGCTGAAGCTCTTTTCGGACCGCCAGATCATGCCGAAACCCGACCTGATCGCTTACCTGACACGCCGGATAGATCGCTCCTTCGCAACTGCACAGCAGGTGGTGGCGCGTCTCGATGCAGCATCCCTGGCGCAAAAGAGACCCGTGACACGCGCTTTGGCGGCGGCGACGCTGGACAAAGACGGCGGCGACGCGCGATAAAGAGGCGGCGCATCGCGCATCCCCAGTTCCTCAGCCGTTACATTCGCTGCGCAAAAGGCCCGCATGACCCAAACTGACTTTCTGACTTCCGAGTTCCCACCCGCCATCGAAATGCCGGAGCTGGACCCAACGGGACCGGCACGGTTCTTCAACCGGGAACTCAGCTGGCTGGGCTTCAACTGGCGCGTTCTGGAAGAGGCCGAAAACCCGCGGGTTCCGGTGCTGGAACGGCTGCGTTTCCTGTCGATTTCGGCGACCAATCTCGATGAATTCTACACGGTTCGCGTCGCTGGTCTGCGCGAACTGGCGCAGGCGGGCAACATAACCCCGGCCGCCGACGGGTTGACCCCGGCCGAGCAGCTGGTGCTGATCGACATTGACGCGCGCAAGCTGATGGAGACGCAACAGCGTGTTCTGGTGGAAATCCTGCGCGAGATGGCCGAGGAAAACATAACCGTTCTGGGCCGTGACGATCTCACCGACGATGACAAAGCACATCTCGACGAGGTATTCCTCAGCCAGGTCTTCGCCGTGCTTTCACCGCTGGCCATCGACCCCGCGCATCCGTTCCCCTTCATTCCCAACACCGGCTATGCGCTCGCCCTGCAACTGGAGCGGACCCGCGACAAACGACCTCTTCAGGCACTGCTGCCGATCCCGGCGCAGATTGACCGTTTCGTGCCGCTGCCCGCCGAGGAGGGCCATCACCGTTTTCTGCAGCTGGAAGAATTGCTCGTGTTGAACATCTCGCAGCTTTTTCCCGGCTACAAGCTCAAGGCCCACTTCGAATTCCGCGTTCTTCGTGACAGCGATCTGGAAGTCGAGGAAGAGGCCGAGGATCTGGTACGCGAGTTTGAGGTCGCTCTCAAACGCCGCCGCCGCGGCGAAGTCGTACGACTGACGCATTCCGCCGGAGCGCCGGAAAAACTCAAGACCGTTATCATGGCCGAACTCGGCGTCGATCTGGAGGAAGTGATCGAGCTCAACGGCATGATCGGCATGTCCGACCTAAAGGAACTAGTGCTGGACGCGCGCCCCGACCTTCTGTGGCCCAACTTCACACCGCGCGTGCCGGAGCGCGTCAGCGATCACGATGGCGACATGCTGGCGGCGATACGATCCAAGGACATGTTGCTGCATCATCCCTACGAGACCTTCGACATGGTAGTGCGGTTCCTGCAGCAGGCCGCGCGCGATCCGAAGGTGGTGGCAATCAAGCAAACGCTCTACCGGACATCGCGCGACAGCCCGATCGTCGAAGCGCTCTGCGAGGCGGCGGAGGACGGCAAGTCGGTGACCGCGCTTGTGGAGCTCAAGGCACGTTTCGACGAGGCCGCCAACATCCGGCAGTCACGGAGGCTGGAGCGGGCCGGCGCACATGTGGTGTACGGATTCATCGACCTCAAGACGCACGCCAAGATCTCCACCGTGGTGCGCCGCGAAGGCAACCAGCTTGTCACCTACACCCATTACGGCACCGGCAACTACCACCCGATCACCGCGCGCATCTACACGGACCTGTCGCTTTTTACATGCGATCCGCGCCTTGGGCGCGACGCCACGAAGGTCTTCAACTACCTGTCGGGCTACGCACAGCCTGAATCTCTGGATAATCTGGCAATTTCGCCAACCACGCTGAAACCGCGCCTGCTGGAACTGATTGCCGCCGAGGCCGATTACGCCCGCGCCGGCAAACCGGCGGTGATCTGGGCGAAGATGAATTCCATCATCGACAGCGAAGTGATCGACGCATTGTACGCGGCAAGTCAGGCCGGGGTGCAGATCAGCCTTGTGATCCGGGGCATCTGCGGCCTGCGTCCCGGGGTCAAGGGATTGAGCGACAATATCCGCGTCAAATCCATCGTCGGTCGGTTTCTGGAGCACTCACGCATCGTCTGTTTCGGAAACGGCTCGGGCCTGCCGCATAAAAAAGCGCGTGTGTTCATTTCGTCCGCGGACTGGATGGGGCGCAATCTCAACCGCCGCGTCGAAACGCTGGTGGAGATCGAGAACGCAACGGTCAAGGCGCAGATCGTTAGCCAGATCATGGCAGCGAATCTCGCAGATGTCGCCCAAAGCTGGGTCATGGGTCCTGACGGCAGCTTTGTACGTCCGCCGGTCGAAGAAGGTACGTTCGCGTTCAATTGCCATCGGTTTTTCATGGAAAACCCTTCCCTTTCGGGCCGCGGGTCAGCCGGGGCATCCGACGTGCCCAAACTCACCCATGCTGAAGACTGACCGGCGTCGCGGAAGGGTGACTGCGCCCTGATGACGCAACCTCATTGACCCGGCCCACAAATTTCCACAGGCTGCAGGTATCGAAGCGAAGGGTGGCCCATGAATGATTTGACCGACAATTCAGGATTGGAAGAGGCCGCATATCCGGACGCGGGCCTCTTCGGGCAACCCTTGTTTCAGGATCCCAGCGCACGGGCACTGGCGCGTGTCGGCGTCGTCGATGTAGGCTCCAACTCGGTGAGGCTTGTCGTCTTCGACGGAGCCGCACGAAGCCCTGCCTATTTTTACAACGAAAAGATCATGTGTGCCCTGGGTGCGGGCCTGTCGGACTCCGGCAAGCTAAACCCCGAGGGCCGGGTCCGCGCGCTGAATGCGCTGCGCCGATTTCAGCATCTGGCGCAGGGTATGGGGCTGCTAAATCTGACCGTGGTCGCGACCGCAGCCGTACGCGATGCCGATGACGGTGCTGATTTCTGCGCCGAGGTCAGACGCGAGACAGGCCTGCGCATCTGGGTCATCGGCGGCGAGGAAGAGGCTCGTCTGTCCGCACAGGGCGTGCTGCTGGGCTGGCCGGGCTCTTACGGTCTGGTATGCGACATCGGTGGCTCTTCGATGGAATTGGCAGAAATTTCTCAAGGACGCGTCGGACGCAGGGTTTCCTCGTCGCTGGGTCCTTTGAAACTGCGCGAAATCAAGGGCGGAAAAAAGGGTCGGCAGGCTCATATCAAGGAAACGATGGCGCAACTGCAGGAGATCATGGGCGCGCAGCGTGACCGGCTTTTTCTGGTGGGCGGATCATGGCGCGCCATCGCGCGGATCGACATGCACCGGCGCGGTTATCCGCTGCATGTTTTGCACGAATACCGGATGACCGCTCGCTCGGTCAGCGCCACCATAAAATTCATCGAGGAGTCGGACCTGGAGGAATTGCGCGCCGCCTGCCGCATTTCTTCGGCTCGGATGAGCCTCGTGCCGCTAGCCGCCGAGGTGCTTAGCCGTCTGGTAAGATCATTCCGCCCCAAGGATATCGCAATCTCGAGCTACGGGATCCGCGAGGGCATGCTCTACGAGCAGATGCCGCAGCGCCTGCGAGACCGCGACCCGCTGATTGAAGCCTGCCGTTTCGCCGAAGCCAAGGACGCGCGGATGCCCGGGTTTGGCAAATCGCTCTATGCGTTCATCCACCCGTTATTCAAATCCGCGCCACCACAACGGCGCCGGCTGATCAAGGCGGCCTGCCTGCTTCATGACGTAAGCTGGCGCGCACATCCCGATTACCGGGCCGAGACGTGCTTTGACAACGCCACCCGAGCGAACCTGGGGGGATTGAAGCACAGCGAGCGGGTTTTTCTGGGCCTCGCTCTGCTTCATCGCTATTCCAACAAGCGCGAAGGCACACGCTTTGCCGATCTTTACGAGCTGATCGACGAAAAGACCCAATTGGAAGCGGAAATCGTCGGCAAGGCCATGCGCTTTGGCGCCATGCTGTGGATGACCCAGGATGCAGAACGCGGGACACTTCGGTGGTTCCCCAAGAAGAAACTGCTTCAACTGCGGCTCACACCAGACATGGTCCCGCTGTTCGGAGAGGTCGCCGATGCCAGGCTGCGGTCGCTGGCAAGCTCGATGGACGCGGAGCTTGATATCAAGAAAGTACGCTAAAGCTCTATCTGGGGGACGGGATCAGCAGGCTGAACCTGGGGCGCGTCTTCTTCCGGCTTTTCGGGCGACGGTTTGCGGCGAATGATGATATCGCCGTTCTCGAGAACTTCCGGGGGTTCATAGACGGACCAGTCCTTGACCTCGTCCAGCAGGTTCATCATCGCGGGCCCCATCTGCTCCATGAAAGCGCGTAATCCCTCCAGAGCCGGTTCCATCTCCTTGAGCAGACCTTCAAGGAACTGCTGCGCGCCGCGCTCCATCATCGAAGAACCTTCGTCCTCCTGCGCCTTGGCAGGTTGGATGCAAACCATCGCGGCCAGCAATATGACAGCAAATCTTTTCATGCGTTCAGTTTAGCGGCGCAGCCGCGATTCTGACAGGTCAGATTGACAGATCCAGCGTTACCGGGAAGTGATCGGAGGCGGTCAATAAAGCATCCCTCAATCCGGGGTCCGCCCAACATTCGGGGTCATCCAATGGGTGCCAGATACGCCAGCGGACCGCCTCTTGCCTCAGGTCCGGGCTGACCATGATGTAATCAAGCAGCGCCTGAAGATAGCGTTTCTCCGGCCTGATCCAGAAACGCGACGTCGTGGGTGTCACGCCCAGTTTTTGTGACAGCGCTCGCACGGCATGCGGATCGTAAAGGCGAATGGAGCCCGGCCCGCCCATAACGATTTCGACCGACGAGCGTCCAAACAGGTCCTCGAAAGCGTCCAGCCCCGGCCCATCGTTAAGATCACCCAGAACCAGCAGGGGCATCCCATCGGCCAAGTAATGATCGATCCGGGCGCGTAGCCAGATCGCCTGTGCGAGTTGCTTGCGTCGCGCTGAAATGGCAATGCGCCGGATATCATCGCCGTTGCGCGCGCCATGCGGCGCCTTTGACTTGAGGTGCACGCCGATCATCGTGAAATCGAATCCCGAGGCGGTGTGCACGCGCAATTCCAAAGGCGGCTTGGAAAAGCGCACCTCTTCCTTTGTGGCATCAATATCTAGATCGATCGAAAAGATCCCGTCAAAGCGTGGCAGATCGCCGTGGCCCGACGCGGGTCTGTGGCGCGCATCAAGCGCTGCGGGATCGTAAAGCATCGCGATTTCCTGCTTGGTCTCATTGCGAAACCCAACGACCGCATCGGAGGTGCGCAGACCATAGTAACGCGCGAAATTTTCAAGCGCAGTTACCGTGTCACGGCTGCCGCTGGCATCCGGGGCCTCGACGATCAACACCGCATCGGCATCCATCTCCATGAGTACGATCGCCAGTGCATCAGCCTGCTCCTGACGCGTCACCTTGTAACGCGAAGACCACTGCTGATCCCGTATCAGCGCATTGTCATCGTCAAAAAGAGAGTCGAACCATTCCACGTTATATGTGGCGATACGCATCAGCCCAGCGTTCTCTCAATTTCTTCCCAGGCGCGGTTTATGTCCGCCATACGTTTTTCGGCAAGCTGCAAGGCTTCCTTGGGCAGACCACGCGCCATCACGGCATCAGGATGATTTTCCCGCACCAGTTTTCGGTAGGCCCGTCGAATTTCCGCAGGCGGCGTGTCGGCTGAGACGCCCAGAACGGTGTACGGATCGTGCGGTGCATCAGGCACGAAGCGCATGCGCAGCGCCATGAAATCCGCATCTGGCAGGCCGAATATCCCGCTCACCGTTTCCAGGAACGCATCCTCGTTCGGGTGATAGAACCCATCCGCCATTGCGATGTGAAACAGCCCTTCGAGCAGATCGCGCAGCGTTTCCGGCTGACCTCTGAACATCGCCTTGATCCGGCGCGCGTAGTCTTCATAGCCGGCCACGTCCTGACGCGCGAGATTGAACACCTTGGCGGCGCCCGCTTCGTCCTGCGCGGCAATGTGAAAGACTTCGCGAAAGGCGGTGACTTCGTCTCGGGTGACCTGACCGTCCGCCTTTGCCATTTTGGCGCCAAGCGCGATCACGGCGATGGTGAAGGCAATGGAGCGCTCCGGCGGGCTGCGCAGACGGTCGAAGACCGCCGACAGGCCTTCGCCTGCCGCAAGCGCAGAAAGCGCGTCAGTGATACGGGACCAGATGGACATGCGGCACCATACCGGGAAGCCGCGGTCATGTCAGGCCATCGTTCGGATTTTCAAAGTATTTTCTGCATTAATACGAGATCGAGCCATTTCCCGTTCTTGCGGCCGACCTGCGGCATTCTTCCGACCTCGTCAAAACCCATGCGAGCGTGGAAAGGAAGACCATTGGGATTGCTGCCGCTGATCCCACCGACCATCACGTGGCAGCCTGCCGCGCGCGCCGCCTCAAAGCCTGCATGCATCAGCGCACGCCCCAGCCCACGGCCCTGGAATTCGGGGCTGACGAGAATGCTGTGTTCCACCGTCGCGGCGTAGCCGGGTCCCGAACGGAAGGTGCCAAAAGTGATGAAACCCGCGCAGTCCGCTCCTTCCTGCGCCACCCAGAAAGCGCCGGGCCGCGTGGCGATCATCTGCGCCACGTCCGCCTGCGTTTTCTCTATCGTCGTAAACGTCCACGTAGTCGTGCGGATCATCCAGTTTCCGAGCCGGGCAATCGCCTCGGCATCGCCGGGACCTGCCGCTCGGATCATCCCTCGACAATCCTTTCGCCCCGCGGCGTGTCGAAGGCGGCGGCGCGCCCCGCCTCACCCGTCTCGAAGGCGACACGATCATCCTTCAGATGAGCACCAAGTGCCGCGCGCAATTCCTCCCCCTGCGGATGCAGGATTGTTAAGCGACGCAGGCGCAGGCCGGAAGGCTTCAGTATCTGCGCTGGATGCGGCGTGGTTTGCCATTCGATGAGCGCCGGCGCGCAATTGTCAAAAGGTAGTATCCCGGTCTCGGGTACGGCCATCAGCCAGCGCAGATTGCCACGCTGAAGGCGAACGGGCGCTCCCAGGTCGAGAGGCAAAGAGGCCAGCGCGGCCTCGAGATTTTCGGTGCGGCAGATCCAGTTGGTCAGCCGCGCGGGCCCCGCAAATCGGTCAAGGTCGAACCATCGCGGTCGCTCCGGCCTTGGCGCGTCCGGATTGATTGCAATCGCTTCCAGATAAAGCCCGTCCGCCAAGCCAAGCAGGGCGTTATGGGTGCTAAAGACTTCATGCTCACCACCGGGCTGCATCGCCACGCCAAGCGCCTCTTCGGTGAAGGCGCGGGCCTCCGCCAGCGTCGTGCCTGCGATGGCCAGATGGTCGAGCTCAATCACCCACGCGCCTCCGAGATGAGCTTCAGGATATCCTGCGCGGCCTTCGGGATATTTGTACCGGGGCCGAAGATCGCCTTGACCCCCGCATCGTACAGAAACTGATAATCCTGCTGGGGAATGACACCGCCACAGATCACCAGAATATCCTCCGCCCCCGCATCCTTGAGCGCCTGAACCAGCTGCGGGGCAAGGGTCTTGTGGCCGGCAGCCTGGCTGCTGATGCCGATTACATGAACATCGTTGTCCACCGCATCCTGTGCCGCTTCCGCCGGTGTCTGGAAGAGCGGGCCCACATCCACGTCAAAACCGATGTCGGCAAAAGCCGTGGCAATGACCTTGGCGCC
>JBFFFS010000031.1:0-17474 GCA_041557855.1 Roseobacter sp.
CAAGCGTTAAACGGGCAGACGGCGTTCGACAATCCGCGCCATGATCGACGCGCCGACGGTCAGAATCTCTTCCCCCAGAACGAATCCGGGGTTGTGCAGCGGCAGCGTGCCGCTGTGGCCCAACCCGGCATAGGACCCGGGGACAACCCGCAGCATGTCCGCAAAATCCTCCGACCCGGTCGTCGACGCATCATCATCAAAGACATTGTCATGCCCGACAACATCGGCCGCGGCCTCGAGGTACGCGTCCGACAGATCGCTGTCGTTGACCAAAACGTCGAAAACACGCCGCAGATCAAGATCGATCTTGCAGCCATGCGCAGTTTCGAACCCCGTGCAGATCGCCCGCATCCGCGCCGCCACATGCTCGAAAACGGAGGGTTTGAAATAGCGGATGGTTCCCGCCAGATGCGCCGTGCCGGGCACAATGTTGTAGGCCGACCCCGCATTCAGCTGGGTCACCGAAACGACGCAGGTCTCCTGTGGCGGCACGTTGCGGGCAAGGATGGTGTTGAACTCCGTGGTCAGGCTGGCCGCAATCATCAAAGCGTCACGGCCTTCGTCGGGATGCGCGGCGTGCGCACCCTTGCCGGTCACTTCAATATCGAAAAAGGCAGCGCCCGCCATCGCCGCTCCCTTGCAGATGCCGAAACGTCCCGGTGCACCATTGGGATAATTGTGAAGCCCATAGATTTCATCGCAGGGAAAGCGCTCGAAGAGCCCGTCATCGAGCATACCGACAGCGCCGCCCAGCCCCTCTTCGGCCGGCTGAAAGATAAGCACGGCGGTCCCGGCAAATTCGCGTGTCGCGCACAGATGCTTGGCCGCGCCCAGCAACATTGTGGTGTGCCCGTCATGGCCGCAGGCGTGCATGACCCCGGACTCAGCGGAGGCATAGGACAGTCCGGAGGCTTCCTTGATCGGCAGCGCATCCATGTCGGCACGCAGTCCGATCCGCCGGTTGCCCGGTGCCTTGCCATGGACCAGCGCCACCACCCCGGTTCCGGCAATCCCACGGTGGACTTCGTCGACGCCGTAGCTTTCGAGCGTCCGAGCGACGACATCGCTGGTGCGCCTCTCCTGGAAACCGATCTCCGGATGTCTGTGCAAATCGCGGAAAATACTCTGCAGTTCCTCGGCGCTGTCAGCGATGATGGGCAGAATATTCACAGTTCTCACTCCTCCGCAGCTCGCAGGGGCCGGGCGACTGCGAGGTCGCCCGATGCGTGCATCAATCCAGCAGGCCGGCGTGGCGCAAACCTTGATCCACAAGCGCGCAGGTCGCTTCCGACAGCGCTGTCAGCGGGAGCCGCACTTCAGCAGAGCACAGATCAAGCCGGGACATTGCGTATTTGACGCCCACGAGACCCGGCTCGGTAAAGATGGCCTTGTGCAGGGGCATCAGGCGATCCTGAATCTCGAGCGCCTTGGCGTAGTCCCCGGCAAGGCAGGCCGCCTGCATCTGGCTGAGCAGCTTGGGTGCGACATTCGCCGTCACCGAGATACAGCCCACACCGCCCTGAGCATTAAAGCCGTGAGCTGTCGCATCTTCCCCGGAAAGCTGGATGAAATCCTTGCCGCAGGTGATGCGCTGATCGCAGACGCGCGCCAGATCGCCGGTGGCGTCCTTGACCCCGATGATGCGGGGAAGTTCGGCCAGTTTTCCCATCGTCTCGGGCGTCATATCGACCACCGAGCGCCCGGGGATATTGTAGATGATGATCGGCAGATCGGCACAGTCATGCAGCGCCGTGAAATGCGCAATCAGGCCGGATTGCGTGGGCTTGTTGTAATAGGGCGTCACCACAAGCGCCGCGTCCGCACCGACCGCTTCGGCGTGGCGCACAAGGCGCATTGCCTCGACCGTGTTGTTTGACCCGGCTCCCGCGATTACCGGAACGCGCCCAGCCGCAGCCTTCACGACTTCTTCGACGACAAGTTCGTGCTCGCGGTGGGTCAGCGTCGGGCTTTCGCCGGTCGTCCCAACGGGGACAAGCCCGTTGCTGCCTTCGCCAATGTGCCACTCGACCAGTTTCTTGAGCGTCTCCAGATCCAATTCGCCGTTCCGAAACGGTGTGACGAGTGCAGGCATTGAACCTTTGAACATGGGTCGCGCTCCTTTAGCTGTGCAGGCAATAAATGGCCCAAGATTAACACAATATCATCACGATCGTGATTTGATCACCGATTACGACGATGTATGTATCAGAGCCTCTAGCCCCCAAACGGCAAGGAATGCAAGTGACGACACGTGTATTCATCAGTCTCGTGCTGGTTTTGATGACAGCACTGCCCGCGCAGGCCGAACGGCCGCGCCCCTTGGCATGGGCAATGGAAGCCATGCGCACGGGCGACTGGGCCATGGCGGCGCAGTTGGCCGCCCGTGACGGGCCGGTGGCTGCAGACGTAATCGAATGGGCGCGACTGCGCAAAGGGCAAGGCAGCTTCGACGAAGTATCGGCTTTTCTCCAGCGTCGGCCTGACTGGCCCGGCGAAAGATATCTGCGCAAGCGTTCCGAAAACACGGTGCTGAGTGAACCTGATAGTGCCGTGCTTGCCTTTTTCGCCGAAACACCGCCGCAAACCCCCGGCGGCGCGCTGCGCTATGCCGAAGCGCTGACACGAGCCGGCCGCGCGGGTGAAGCGAAAGCTACCGTTGTCGGGGCATGGCGCAACATGTCGATGGGTACAACCGAACAGGCCCTTTTTCTTGCCACGCACGAAGAAACCCTTGCGCCGCATCACGATGCGCGCCTGGACGCCATGCTCTGGCGCGGAGCCTTCGAAGCGGCCCGGCGCATGTTCGATCTGGCGTCGCAACCTGCTGTTGCCGTGGCCGAGGCCAGGATTGCCCTGAGCGCGGGCGAAAAAGGTGTGGATGCGCTGATCGACGCGGTCCCGGCCTCCCACGCGAACGCCCCCGGTCTGCAGTTCGACCGTTTCCTTTGGCGCGCGCGCAAGGGCCGCCGGGAAGATGCACTTGATTTGCTGCTCGCCACCTCCGTCAGCGCCGACCGTCTCGGCAGACCGGAAGAGTGGGCCAATCTTCGCCGTGCCATGGCACGCGACGAGATGCGCGAGGGAGACCCCGTCCGCGCTTATGAAATCGCATCCCGGCATTTTCTCACGGCCGGTTCCTCTTACGCCGATCTGGAGTGGCTGTCGGGCTATATCGCGCTGCGCAAACTGAACGAGCCCAAAACCGCGCTGCGCCACTTCGAAAATCATGACGCGGTCGTCAGTTCCCCCATCTCGAAAGGTCGGGCCGGATACTGGCGCGGGCGCGCATATGAGGCGATGGGCGACGTAGCAGCCGCCGATCAGGCCTATACGGATGCCGCGCAATATCAAACCTCGTTTTACGGTCTGCTCGCGGCAGAGCGCGCGGACCTGCCTTTCGATAGCGCATTGGCCCGCTCCGACGCCGGAGCCGCCTGGCGCACGTCCCCGGTCGCACGGCATCCGCTCTTCGAAGCGGGCATGCTGCTGCAGGCCTCCGGCGACCTCGATCTCGCCGAACGGTTCTGGACCCATTATGCAGAACGCCTCGATGCCGGGGAAGCAGCCTTGCTCGCGCGGGCCGCAGAAGACATCGGCCAGCCCCATCTGGGCGTAATGATCGGCAAGCGCGTGGCGCAGCGCGGTATCGAATTGCGCGTAGGCTATTACGCGTTGCATCCCGTGGCCCGGCAGGATCTGCCGATGGCGCCCGAGATGACGCTGGCCATTGCCCGGCGCGAAAGCGAATTCGATCCGGGCGTTCAGAGCGGCGTGGGCGCGCGGGGACTGATGCAGATCATGCCCGCGACCGGGATCGAAGTGGCCAAGATTCTCGGGCGCTCTGACGATCACACGACCGAGCGGCTGACCTCCGATCCCGACTACAATGCGCAACTTGGCACGGCATATCTGGCCATGCTGGCACGTCGCTTCGACGGCAATGTCGTGATGATGGCGACGGGCTATAACGCCGGCCCCAGCCGCCCTGATAATTGGATGGAAGAATTTGGCGACCCGCGGCGCGGAGATATCGATATCGTCGATTGGATCGAGCATATACCCTTCCGGGAAACACAGAATTACGTCATGCGCGTCACCGAAAGCCTGCCGATCTACCGCGCGCTTCTTGGCAAGGAGGCTCTGCCGATTCCCTTTTCGGCGGAACTTTCCGGCTCAAGCCTGCTGGCGTTCGCGCCAAAGGGTGAATAGCCCCGCGCTAACGATGATGACGACGCCAATCGCGACATTGGGCCGGAGCGTTTCACCGAAGATTAAGATGCCAAAACTTGCCGCAAAAACCAGTTGGAAGTAGGCGAAGGGCTGTACCGCACTGGCTTCCGCCACCTCGTAGCAACGGATCAGCAACCAGTGGCCGCCCGCCCCGGTCATGCACAACAGAGCCATCCACATCCAATCGGTCTGGCTCATCGGCTCCCAGAACCAGACGCCCACCAACGTCAGACCCGCGGCCCCGACCGTGCCGGTCCAGAAAAAACTGGTGGCCGTGCTGTCGCGGCGTCCTGCATAGCGCGTCAGCAACGCGTAGAGCGCAAACATGAAGGCCGCCGCCAGTGGCACGACGGCTGCCGGGTCAAAGACGCCGTAACCCGGCTGCAGGATCACCATCACCCCCACGAAACCCACGGCGATCGCCACCCACCGCCGCCAGCCCACGCGCTCGCCGAGGATCGGCCCGGAGAGCGCCGCAACAAGCAACGGGAAACAGGCAAAGACAGCGTGGCTTTCCACCAGCCCCAGCAACGTGAAACCCGCGACCATCACACAGACCTCCACCGCCAGAAGCAGCCCTCTGAATATCTGTATAGCCGGTTGACGCGTACGCGCGGCGGCGCGGACCCCGCCTGCCTTGCGCCCCGCGACGGTAATGACGAAAGCAGCGAAGAACCAGTAACGGATCATCACCACCATATAAACATTGTAGGCATCGGCCAGATGGCGCGAAATCCCGTCCTGCACGGCAAAGACCACCGTCGCCATAACCATCAGGATCACTCCGGAGCGGACGTCGTTACCCTGGCTCATGGCATCAGCGTCGCCCGTGTCATGTGCCGTTTGCGCCCGAAGCCGGGCACGCGCGATACGGTGAAACCGCCAGCCTCAAGCCCGCGGCGCACGAAGCCAGCCGCCGTGTATGTTGCCGCCGTACCGCCGGGTGCCGTATGCGCTGCAACCTCTGCCATCAGAGTTTCTGACCACAATTCGGGGTTTTTGGCAGGTGAAAACCCATCGAGAAACCATGCGTCGGCCTGCCCCTGCCAGGCGGGCAGAGTTTCACGGGCATCGCCCATAATGACGTCCAACCGCAGATCATCTCCGATCCGCATCATGCCGCCCTGCGCAGACCAGACGGACAAGAGCGCATCGGCCAGCCCGTCAAAGCCTCCGAACAAGCGCAACGCCTTGCCCATCTCCGCCGTTGTCATCGGAAATGCCTCGAAGCTGGTAAAATGCAATGTGCCTGTACCACCGGCCTGCCGCCAGGCCTGGGCCGTCGCCAGAAAGTTGAGACCAGTGCCGAACCCCAGTTCGGCAATACGAAACCCGTCCTGAAATCGTTGCGGCAGATCGTTGCCGCCGAGGAACACGTAGCGGGTTTCCTCGAGACCGTTTTCAAGGCTGAAATACGGGTCGTCGAAGCGCGTCGAGACCGGCACGCCGCCCGGCTTCCACGTCACATCTGCCTTCTGGTCGCCCACCGTTCCGCCCTGTAAGATGCCCTCATCGGCGCGACACTGAGGGAGAAGAGGGACTTTGGCAATGGGCGATATCACCGTGCGCGGTGCCGGCATTTTCGGCTTGTCCATCGCATGGATCTGCGCGCGGCGGGGCGCCCGCGTGCGTGTCTTTGACCCTGCCGGGCCCGGCGCCGGCAGCAGCGGCGGTGTTGTCGGCGCACTGGCCCCCCATGTTCCTGAAAACTGGAACGCGAAGAAAGCCTTTCAACTCGACAGCCTGCTGCGCGCCGGTCTTTTCTGGGCTGCCGTCGAAAACGCAGGAGGGATCGGACCAGGATTCGCGCGCACGGGCCGGCTGCAGCCCATCGCGGACGCGCAGGCTCTTGCGCTTGCCCGCGCCCGAGCCGAAACCGCGATGGATTTGTGGCGGCATCACGCGGTCTGGACGGTGGAGGAGAGCCCTGAAGACGGCTGGATCCCGCTCAGTCCGACCGGATTGGTGATCAGGGACACGCTGAGCGCCCTGCTGCATCCGCGTCGCGCCGTCGATGCGTTGGTAGCCGCGCTCGCGGCTCATGGTGTAAAAATAGAGAGTGATGGCCCGGACGAGGGCCGCGTACTCTGGGCTACTGGGATCGCGGGGCTTGAGGCGCTCAATGCGGGGCACAGCCGAATGGTCGGCACCGGCGTCAAGGGTCAGGCCGCGGTGCTCGACCATGACGCATCCGGGGCGCCGCAACTCTTCGTCGATGGTGTGCACGTCATTCCGCATGTTGATGGAACCGTGGCCATCGGCTCCACCTCGGAGCGCGACTACGAACAGGGCGACACCACCGACGCACAGATCGACGATGTCATCGACAAGGCCCGGGCTGCGGTGCCCGCGTTACGCGGCGCTTCCGTGCTACGGACCTGGGCGGGCGTGCGTCCCCGCGCACGCAGCCGAGCCCCGATGTTGGGGCCTTGGCCGGGCCGTCCGGGGCATTTTATTGCCAACGGCGGCTTCAAGATCGGTTTTGGCATGGCGCCGAAGATTGCCGACGTCATGGCCGATCTGCTGCTGGAAGATATCGACAGAATCCCCGAGGGGTTCGAGGTTAGCGCTTCATTCTGAAGCCGGCGTCGCCTCGGCGGTCATGCATTGCCGGCCGTCTGGACCTGCCACCCAGAGTGACGTGCCCTGTCGGCAAATCGACGCCGTTTCCTGATGAAACAGGGGCGATGTCGCACGAAACGAAAACCCGGCCAGAGGCCCCAGTTCGTCCCATGCTTTCAGCATCAGAAACTGGGCCATCAGCGGCCCATGCACCACCAGACCGCCATAGCCCTCGACGTCCCGCGCATAGGGCTGATCGAAATGGATGCGATGGCCATTGAAGGTCAGCGCAGAGTAGCGAAAAAGCATCGTCGGATCGAAATCCACGCTCTGCGCGCTGTCGCCCTGCTCAGGCGCGCGCGGCGGCGTCGGCTGCTTCTGCGTAAGGTCAGGGTCTGCGCGATATACCAGATCCTGCCATTCCGTGACGCACAGAACACCGGACTGATGAAACTCGTGCTTCAACGTAATGAGCGCCAGCGGACCGCTACGCCCCGTTTTATGTTCGGCGCGCACGCAGGAAGACCGCTTTTCTGCGGGATGACCGGCCCGAAGCACTTGGCGGAAAGACAAGCGCCCGCCGGCCCACATGCGCCTGGGAAGTCCCATGTCCGGGATCAGCCCACCGGTTTTCGGATGCCCATCCCGGCCCAGATCATCCGCTGCCGCCACATGCCAGAAATAAATCTGGTGAAAGAACACCGGAAGGTCGCTGCCGGCGTCGAAACGGTCAGGCCGACCAAGCAGAACCGCCAGCGCATTAGCACGGGCGGGATCGAGAATGTCGCTTTGACAGGTGGAAGGGGTCGGTGCATCCTGCATGGCACGTTGCCTAGCAAGGAAGCCGTCAGTGCCGCAATCAGAAAATCAGTGCCGGGTCCGAGCCTTCGACCATCTGGTGCTGACAGTACGCGACATCCCCGACACGGTGCGCTTTTACACGCAGGTTCTGGGCATGCAGGGCGAGCAGTTCGAGGTGGCCGACGGATCCAAACGCTGGGCGCTGAAATTCGGCCCGAACAAGATCAATCTTCATCAGGCCGGACGCGAGTTTGAACCGAAAGCCGCGTGCCCCGTGCCGGGATCTGCCGATCTTTGCCCACTGACGGACACGCCCATGGCCGACTGGCTTGCGCATCTGGCACGCCACGATGTGGAAATCGAGGAAGGTCCAGTGACGCGCACGGGGGCCACCGGACCGATTTCTTCGATTTACCTGCGCGACCCCGATCGAAACCTGATCGAAGTGTCGGTTCCTAAGTTCTAGCGCTCGATTTCGCGGCGCAACGCGTCCATCAGGTCGGTGATCGTCTTGATGTAGAGATCGGAAGTCAGACGGTCATTTTCGTCGAACTGGTTGCTGCTGTTGGCAAGATGGACTTCCGGCCCCGGTAGAACGACCGCGCGGAACGGCACCATGAAACTGCGCAGGATCATCTGTGCACGTTCGCCGCCAGCACGACCGGCTGCAGCGGACATCACCGCGACTGGCTTGCCTTTCCAAGGGTTGCCTTCGGTGCGCGAAACCCAATCAAGCGCGTTTTTCAGCACTCCGGACGGCCCCTTGTTGTACTCGGGCGTGGAAATCAGAACCGCGTCCGCAGCCGCGATCTGATCGCTGAGCGTCTGGACCTCTGCGGGGATGCCTTTTTCCTTTTCGTCATCCGCGTCGAAGAGCAGCAGGTTCAGATCGGCGATCTGCAGGTCGCAATCGCCAAAAAGCCGAGCGGCCTCACGCAGAAGACGCGTGTTGGTGGCGGAGCTCCGCAAGGAGCCGGATAGCCCCACGAGTGAGTATCGAGCCATGATGAATTCCTTTCCTTCCGTTGCATGCCTACCTGTGTTGGAGTTGCGGAAAAGCAAGAGGCCCCGCTGTCATGGCGGGGCCTCTCGTCTCGATGGCGAAGAGATTTAGGCGTTCGGCAGGATCACTATTTCGACCCGGCGGTTTTGCGCCTTGCCCTGAGCGGTTAGGTTGCTGGCCACCGGCTGGCTTTCACCTCGGCCGATCGTCTGCAGCCGCGCTGTTGGCACGCCCGCATTTCTCAGGATCGACGCCACGGCATTCGCACGCCGCTCCGACAGTTGCTGGTTATAGGCTGCGTCACCGTCGCTGTCGGTATGACCGACGACCTGGATTGTCGAGTTCGGATACTGGCGCAGGCTGGATGCGACCGTATAGAGGTCATCCTGCAGATCGGGACGGACGGCAAAACTGTCCGTAGCGAAAAGCAGATCCTGAGGCAGGCTGACGATCAACCGGTCCCCGGTGTTGGTGATCCGCACGTTGTCGTTGCCGATATCGCGGCGCAGTTCCGCCTCTTGCTTGTCTAGGTTATAACCGACGCCGGCACCAACCGCGCTGCCGACGGCCGCGCCGATCAGCGTGCCTTCGGTATCGCGTCCGATCAACTGTCCGGCGATCGCGCCCACGCCCGCACCGATCAGGGCGCCTTGTTGGGTTTTGTTGGTTCCGCCGGACATGCTGGCGGGGTCTGTACAGGCGGCGAGCGCCAAGGTGCCCGAGACCGCCAGTGCGAGTGGAGTTTTTACAAAGTTCATATGTACTGCCTTACTGTTTGCGACCCCGTTCGGGCGAGGCGTCTTTGTGGTACGCAGTAATATATGGGGATGGCCCGTAAGCAAGTGAAGGGGAAAAAGAATCGGCAAGATCACGCCGCTCCGGCCGCCTTCTCCGTCCGGGCTGTTTCGTAGGCGAGCATTGCGCGCTTGATCGGCAACCCCCAATGATAGCCGCCCAATCCACCGGACTTGCGCAGCGCGCGGTGGCAGGGGATCAGCCAGCTGATCGGGTTGCGCCCGACTGCCGTTCCTACCGCGCGCACGGCTCTGGGAGCCCCCACGCACTGCGCGATCTCCGAGTATGTCGTCACATGTCCCGACGGGATGTTGAGCAGCGCTTCCCAGACTTTGATCTGGAACGGCGCACCGATCAGGAAAAGCGGCGCCTTGTCCATGGCCCCGCCCTCTGCGCCAAGGGCTCGCTGTACCCACGGGCGCAGCGTTTCGGGGTCTTCGACATAATCCGCCTGCGGCCAGCGCGACCTAAGATCCCGCATCGCTTCATCCTCGCCCATCTCGGCAGAGAAGCCCATGCCGCAGATACCTCTTTCGGTACCCATAACAAGCGCCGGACCGAAGGGACTTTCAAACCAGCCCCAAAAGATCGTCAACCCTGCGCCGTTACGGGCGAATTCGCCCGGGCTCATGGCCTCCCAACGCAAAAACAAATCGTGCAGGCGTCCGCTTCCCGAAAGTCCCACAGCGTGAGAGGCCTCAAGCATGGTAAAGCGGTCCCTGAGCAACGATTTTGCATGTCCCAGCGTCAAATACTGCTGGTACCGTTTTGGCGATACGCCGACCCAGCGCGAGAACAACCGTTGAAAATGCGCGGGGCTCATGCCCATTTCCGACGCAATCGCATCCAGCGAAATCTGGTCCTCGGCGGCATCGATCCGGTCAATGGCGCGGCGGATGACCTTGTAATGATACGCGCTCTCGGCGTCCTGATGTGTAGTCTGAAGCTGTGTCATGCCTCGAAACTAGGCGGATTGACACACACTTGCGACCCGAATCCTGCGACTTTATGCGCAGCCATCGGACAATCACGCCCGAAGGGCATGCAGCCGTCAATCTCGAAGACCGGAAGAAAGATCCGCACCCATTAGCCGCTTTGACATCGGCGCACGTCATCTTCGCAGAAGGGGCCTTGCCCCTGGAGAGGAAACTCCGCATAGGAGAGCTATGGCAAAACAGCTTGGATACCACACGATCCGCGAGATCTTTTCGCGCTTTCAGGAAGCGGATGCAGAGCCCAAGGGCGAGTTGAACCACGTCAACGCCTATACGCTTCTGGTGGCCGTGGCGCTCAGTGCACAGGCAACGGACGCCGGTGTTAACAAGGCCACCCGCAGGCTGTTCGAGATCGCCGACACCCCGCAGAAAATGCTGGATCTCGGGCTGGAGGGGCTGACCGAACACATCAAGACCATCGGCCTGTTCCGCCAGAAGGCAAAGAACGTGATGAAGCTCAGCCAGATCCTCGTGGATGACTACGGCGGCGAGGTGCCCAACAGCCGGGCAGCTCTGCAAGGGCTGCCCGGGGTCGGACGCAAAACCGCCAACGTGGTGCTCAACATGTGGTGGCGTTATCCTGCGCAGGCGGTCGATACGCATATTTTCCGCCTCGGCAACCGCAGCGGGATTGCCCCCGGCAAGACGGTCGAGGCCGTCGAGCGCGCGATCGAGGACAACATTCCCACCGATTTTCAACTTCACGCACACCACTGGATGATTCTGCATGGTCGCTATCACTGCAAGGCGCGCAAACCGATGTGCCCGACCTGTCTGATCCGGGATTTGTGCTCCTTCGAGGATAAAACGCAATGAAACCTTACGATATCGTCGGCATCGGCAATGCCGTGGTCGATGTGATTACCCACGCCGATGACAGCTTTCTGGATCTCATGGGCATCGAGAAAGGCATCATGCAGCTGGTGGACAGGGACCGGTCCGAGACGCTCTATGCCTCGATGAAGGACCGGATACAGACGCCAGGTGGCGCCGTGGCCAATACGGTAGCAGGCGCGGGCGCGCTGGGGCTGCAGTCGGCCTTTATCGGTCGGGTGCGCGATGACGCGCTGGGCCGTTTCTATGCCAGAGCCATGACCGACAACGGGATTGATTTCGTCAACCCGCCAGTGGCGGTGCATGAAGACCCGACCTCGCGCAGCATGATCTTCGTTGCGCCCGACGGGGAACGGTCGATGAACACCTACCTGGGCATATCCACCGGGCTGACCTCGCAGGACGTGCCGCCCGCCGTGACCGGCAAAGCGAAGATCATGTTTCTTGAAGGGTATCTTTTTGACCACGACGCCGGGAAGACTGCTTTCCGCGAAGCGGCACGCGCCACAAAGGACGGTGGCGGCATCGCAGGGATCGCCATCTCCGATCCGTTTTGCGTCGAACGGCACCGGGACGACTTTCTGACGCTGATCGAACACGATCTGGACTATGTGATCGGCAACCAGCACGAGATCGAATCTCTTTTCCAAACCGATCTGGAGACCGCCTTGACCAAAACGGCCGCGATCTGCCCTCTGGTGGTCTGCACCCGTTCCGGCGACGGTGTCTCGATCCTCACGAACGGGGAAAGAATCGACGTGCCGGTCACCAAGATCACCCCTGTCGATGCGACCGGTGCGGGCGATCAGTTCGCTGCCGGGTTTTTGTACGGCGTGGCGACGGGGCGGGACATGGAAACCTGCGCACGGATGGGCAACCTCTGCGCCGCCGAAGTCATCAGCCATGTGGGGCCACGTCCCCAAACCGACATGATGGCGCAATTCCGCGCGGCCGGTCTTGTCTGATCGTGCTGTCGAACGGCTTTTACGATATTCCTCCCGGTAAGGTGGCGATGATCGTAACTCATCTTGAGATGCGTGGCGCTGCCCAAACCCGCCCGGTCAGCCTGCCGGCAGGGTTGCAGTTCGGCGCGGTTTCGGCAGATGTGGACTGGTACCGGGACATTTTCACCCGCGTCGGCGCATATGACTGGCTCTGGTTCGCCCGTCTAAAGATGAGCGATGACGCGCTCGCCGACGTGCTGAACGATCCGAAAGTCGAGATCTACACCCTCACCCGCGACGGCCGTGACGAAGCGCTGCTTGAGCTTGACTTCCGCGAAGAGGGCGCATGCGAACTGGCCTATTTCGGCGTTACTGCACCGCTGATCGGTTCCGGGTCGGGCCGCTACCTGATGAACGAAGCGATTGAACGCGCCTGGGCGAAACCGATCACGCGCTTTCACGTGCATACCTGTACCATCGACAGTCCGCAGGCGCTCGATTTCTATCGGCGCAGTGGTTTCACCCCGGTCCGCCAGCAGGTCGAGATCGACGACGATCCCCGGTTGACGGGGAAATTGCCCGGCGACGCAGGCAAACATGTGCCCGTGTTCAAGCCCTAGAAGTGCCGCCGGAACTCGTCCAGCACAGCGGCATAGACGTCGCGCTTGAACGGGACGATATTTGTCACGAGATCATCCGCCGGCAACCAGCGCCATTCAGAAAACTCGGGGTGTTCAGTCGCAATGTTGATGTCCTCGTCGGTCCCCTGAAAACGCATCAGGAACCACTTTTGTTCCTGCCCGCGAAAGCGCCCCTTCCAGAGCTTGGGTACCAGATCGAAAGGCAGCTCATAGGGCAGCCAGCGTGCGGTTTCGGCAATCACTGAGACCAGACGGGGGTCGACACCGGTTTCCTCCCACAGCTCGCGCAGCGCGGCCTCGCGCGGGTCCTCGTCCTTCTCCACTCCACCCTGCGGCATCTGCCAGGCATCCATCCGGCTGTCGAGACGCTGTCCGACGAACACCTCGCATCGCGGGTTCATCAGCATGACACCGACACAGGGGCGGTAGGGCAGCTTGGCAATCTCTTCCGGCGTCATGGCAACTGTTTCTCCATCCTGGCGCGTGGCAGCGTCAGCCCGCCCCTTTCCACTTCCTCGTGATGAATAACCGAGAAGCCCATGCACTGGAAGGCCGGCTGCGCCATCAGACTCGCGAAAGTCCACAACATCGGCTCGGCTGCGGCACGCGCCCGGTCTTCAACCGCCTCCGTCAGCGCGCGGAAAATTCCCGTACCCTGATGGTCGGGTAGAATGAACGCAAAGCATATATAGCCAGCCGCTTCGAGGGTCATCAGCCCCACGTCCTCTCCGTCGCGGCCGAAAAGAGCGACATCGGCATCGGCCAAGAGAGTCGTCAGCGCTTCGGCTGGATGCGGCTGAGGTAGCCATGCCCGCCGCTGTGCCTCTGAATAGAGGCTGCGCCCTTCGCGCACCGCCCGAAATTGAATTCCTGCGATCGTTTCCCCGACCGATGCAGGGTCAACCCAACGGATCATAAGCTTTCCTTTTGCGATTGTGACGCCGCGTTGCACGTGACAGGCTTTAGAAGATGATGTCATCACGGGGCAATATCATCGGGGGAGTGTTTTCGAATGACCGATTATCCGCATCTTCTGGCGCCGCTGGACTTGGGGTTCACGCGCTTGAAAAACCGCGTCTTGATGGGGTCGATGCACACCGGCCTGGAAGAAACCAAGGATTGGAACCGCGTAGCGGAATTCTACGCCGAGCGGGCACGTGGCGATGTGGCGCTGATGGTCACGGGCGGGATCGGTCCCAACCTCGAAGGATCGGTGCTGCCGGGAGCCGCGATGATGGTCAGCGATCAGGACGTGGCCAACCACCGGATCGTCACGGATCGCGTGCATGAGGCCGACGGCAAAATCGCCATGCAAATCCTGCACGCGGGACGCTATGCCTATGGACCCAAGTGCGTGGCCCCCTCCGCCATCAAATCACCCATCTCCCCCTTCCCGCCGACCGAACTGGATGCGGCAGGCATCGAGAAGCAGATCAGCGATATCGTCTCCTGCGCCGCGCGGGCACGTGAGGCGGGGTATGACGGCGTCGAGATCATGGGTTCAGAAGGCTATTTCCTCAACCAGTTCCTTGTCACGCACACGAACAAGCGCACCGACGACTGGGGGGGCAGCTACGAAAATCGCATGCGCCTGCCGGTGGAAGTCGTGCGCCGGGTGCGTGCCGCCGTCGGCGATGACTTCATCATCATCTACCGGTTGTCGATGATCGATCTGGTGCCCAACGGCTCCACCCATGCAGAGGTAGTTCAGCTGGCACAGGCCATTGAAAGCGCGGGAGCCACCATCATTAATACGGGAATCGGCTGGCACGAGGCGCGCATTCCGACGATTGCCACCTCGGTGCCGCGCGCCGCCTTTGCCTGGGTCACCAAGAAACTGATGGGCCAGGTGAGCATCCCGGTTATCACCTCCAACCGGATCAACACACCGGAGGTCGCCGAAGAAGTACTCGCAACAGGTTGTGCGGACATGGTGTCGATGGCGCGCCCGATGCTGGCGGATGCGGATTTCGTCGCCAAAGCCAAGGCCGGGAGAGCGGCACAGATCGCCCCGTGCATTGCCTGCAATCAGGCCTGCCTGGATCACACCTTCAGTGGAAAAATCTCCAGCTGTCTCGTGAACCCGCGCGCCTGCTACGAAACCGAACTGTTGATCACGCCCGCCGATGCCACCAAGTCGGTGGCCGTGGTGGGGGCTGGTCCGGCCGGGCTTTCCGCTGCCATCACCGCATCCGAACGCGGCCATGCGGTTACTCTCTTCGACCGCGCCGACGAGATAGGCGGCCAGCTCAACATGGCAAATCAGGTTCCGGGTAAAGAGGAGTTCTGGGGCCTCGTCGATTGGTACAGGACGATGGTCGCCGAGCGCGATATCACCCTGTCGCTGGGGCAAGAAGTAAAAGCCGACGATCTGGCGGGTTTCGACGAGGTCATCGTTGCTACCGGTGTCGTGCCGCGCGATCCGCAGATCGAAGGTCAGGAGCGCCCCGAAGTCGTTTCCTACATAGATGTTTTGCGTGGCAAGGTTCCGGTTGGCCCGCGTGTCGCCATCGTGGGGGCTGGCGGCATTGGTTTCGACGTCGCCGAATTCCTGGTAACCGAGCACAGCCCCACCACCGATCTGCCGGACTGGATGCGCGAGTGGGGCGTGACCGACCCCGCTAAACATCGCGCAGGGCTCGCGCCCGAGGGACCGCAGCCGGACGCACCGGCACGACAGGTTACCCTGTTGCAGCGAAAGGCGGAGAAACCCGGCAAACGGCTCGGCAAAACGACCGGCTGGATACACCGCGCCGCACTGGCGATGAAGAATGTCAGGATGCTGGCCGGTGTGAACTACGAGCGGGTGGAAGACGGCGGGCTGCTGGTGTCTTTCGGTGAGGCCCGCGAAAATCCGACACTGATCGAGGTCGACACGATCGTGCTGTGCGCCGGGCAAGTGTCAGACCGCACGCTGGCGGATGATCTGGCTGCGCGGGGCGTGCCCTGCCACGTGATCGGCGGCGCGGATGTTGCCGCCGAACTGGACGCCAAGCGCGCCATCAATCAGGGCACACGGCTGGCTGCGGCACTCTGAGGGGCGCTATTCCACCGTGTTGGTAAGACATCAGAGACGATGGGCGTGCTGTGCGGCGCATGCCCTGCGTCCCCCAGCACTAGCAGAAGCGTGTGTTTTCCCGGGGCAAGCTCCAACGTCGCCTCGGTCTGGCCACCGCCGAAATGCTTGTGATGCTTATCTGCCGGAATACCGTTGGCCAGTTCGTCGGCACCGTCCTCCCCTTCTCCAAGCGGGGGGCGATCTATGAAGAGGTGATGATGTCCAGTCATCTTTTTTAGTACCGGCGGGGGCCACACCCATGCCGCGCAGCCCGAAAACGACCTGCACGGGCGACGGTACGGTCGCGCCGTCTTCGAGATTGACGAAATAAACTTCGGCCTCCGGGTTCGATGGCGTTTCTCCACAGGCAAGCAGGGCTTGGCCACTGAATGAAGTCGTGGCTGCAATAATGATGAATATGCGCTTCATGATATGGTCCTCCCAAAAATTTGCTGAGTAATGGTGACGTGGACAACGCTGCTGTCGACAAGAGAATTTCGCTATCGTCTTTCCAGAACCGGCGGCAGTAACCTCACCGTCGCGGACTACGGCCGAATATTTCTCGCAATGGTTGATTTTTTGGCAGGGGAGATGATCCCGCTGCAGATCGCGGAAGGCATTCCAAAAATCAAAAGGACCAATAAATTATTATTTATTAATGACCTACAGAAAAGTATGGCCCTGTTTCGCGTTGATTTCCGCGCTTATATATTGAAGAAAACGCAACTCTGAGCAGTAACCCAGCGTTTCCTTGCCTAGAACGATCCACGTAAATACCGCGAGACTGTCCCAGATGTGCCCCCTTCCTGCCCGATTTACCCGACAAAGCTGTTTTCGAACGAAGAAGAAGGGATCCGGCATGGACCGCCTCACAGAAATGGAAGCCTTCGCGACGGTTGTCGATCAAGGTGGTTTTACTGACGCTGCCAAGAAGATGGGCATTTCCAAGTCCGCAGTTTCAAAGCACGTCTCCTCTCTAGAGGCGCGTCTGGGCGCCCGGTTGCTCAACCGCACGACGCGCCGCGTAAGCCCAACAGAGATTGGACTGGCCTATTATGATCGCGCCCGCCGGGTCCTCAACGATGCCGGTGAAGCCGACGCTCTGGTTACCTCGATGCAAAGCGCACCTTCGGGTCTTCTGCGCATTTCCGTCGCCACGGATTTCGGCGTGAATCATTTGTCGCCTGTGCTCAGTGAATTCCTATCCGATTTCCCCGATATCACTGTCAACATGGTGCTCAACAACCGCTATGTTGAACTGATTTCCGAAGGCTTCGACATGGCTGTGCGTATCGGTGAGCTGGAAGACAGCACCCTGCGCGCGCGCAAACTGACTGAAACGACCAAGCGCATGATCGCCAGCCCCTCCTACTTCCAGAAATACGGGCGGCCCGAAAAGATCGACGACCTGAACGAGCACAAGCTGCTGCATTATTCTAACCAGTCGTCCGGCAATGTCTGGAAACTGACCGCGCCTTCAGGCGAGAAACGCCAGGTTCGCACGGCGGGCTGGCTCAGCGTCAATGACGGCCAGTCTCTGCTCAACGCTGCCATTTCCGGTCTCGGCATCGCGTATCTGCCTAGCTTCCTTTACGCGGATGCGATGGAAAA
>JBFFFS010000032.1:0-17313 GCA_041557855.1 Roseobacter sp.
CGCTTATGAAGGGGTGCGCGCTGGCCGCAAGACGCATTTGACCGACATGGATACCGGTGGCGAGAAAGCCGTGTATACGGCATTGTCGAACACGATGATCGGTGTTCTGCTGCTGGCAGGCGGTGGCTTCGGCGTGCTGGCGGATATGGCCGGCCCGGCAGTGGTGCTTGGGGTTTTCGCCGCATTCAGCGCGCTGGCTGCCGTGGCGTCGCTGGCGCTTGGTGAGCAGCAGCAGGCGTGACCCGCTGCAAGCCACGCGCGGATGTGCCGGTGGGCGCATGAACGTGCGAGGTGCCGCCGCGCGGCAGGAGGTGTGACCGATGCGTATCGTTTTCTTTTGCCTGATTCTGGGCCTGAGCGCCGCCGCCGCGCAGGCGAGAGACTGCGAGGTGCCCGGCCTCGGCAGGGGCGGTGACTGGGTGAAAATCCAGGAGCTTGAGCGGGCCTTTCGCTGCATCATCGAGGAGTTGGAGAAGATCAGAAAGCAACAGCGCGGGATCGGTGATCTGGAAGAGAACGTCCAGGCACTGCTCCAGAGAGTGCCCACGGAATACGTGAACGACAACGGAAGGATCACCGTCGATGAGGGCCGGCGCATCGGAGCCGCGTCCTTCATTCTGGGCGCGTCGCGTTCGGGCAACCCGTCGGCGCTGGCAATGGATCAGTCGGTGGTCGAGGCGCTTTGCGCGCGGCGCGGCTGCGACATGGTTCTGTCGCTGCGTCTCCGGGGCGTGCTGAGTTCGGAGCCGGTGGAAACCACGGTGCTGGGGCCATGCAATTTCAGCTACGATATAGAGACAGGCATCTGGCGGCGCGGTCTGGGATGCACCGGCGCGGCGGCTGCCGGCACCGACGGGAACGTATCCGCCGCGTCGGACAAGACGGGCGCAGACGTGATCCTGCAGACCGCAGAGGGCTGTCTGTTCACCGACGCGCCGGTTCGCACCACAGTCGGGAACCCCGGTACGGCCTTTGGGCGTGACGGGGCGCGTGGCGTGTTCCTCGTTGCCGCGCCGGACAGGCGCCCGGACCTTTTGCGGCCTTTCGATTGCGTGCTGGACCTCTACAAGACCGGGATATTTTAGCCTTTGCCGCCTCGCGCTGCGGCCTTTCGTGTCTCAGGACCTATTCTTTGCCGACGTTCTCCGCGAAGGCCTTCTCGAAGGCCTCCTGCTTGTCGCCGCTGGCCTCGGTCTGGTAGTTGGCTTTCCACTCTTCCATCGTCATGCCGTAGAAGATCTCGCGCGCTTCCATCTTGCCGATTTCGATGCCCTTCTCGGCGGCGGCTTCCTGATACCAGCGACTCAGGCAGTTGCGGCAGAATCCGGCGAGGTTCATCAGGTCGATGTTCTGAACGTCCGTGCGGTCTTCCATCAGGTGTTTTTGCAACCGGCGGAAGGCGGCGGCCTGCAGTTCGATCTCGGTCTGGGTCGGCATGAGAATGCTCCTTTGTTGGTCACAGCACAGATTGGGTACCGCAGGCTGGCTGTCAACCGGCGCGGACCGTTGCATGTTCCTGCCCGGTCGTGTCATCAAGCTGTCAAAACATCATGCGCAGCATCGGGGAACTTGCCCCGGCGGGCATGATGATACATAAGGGCGGCAGTTCCGTTAGCGATAACGGCGACGCCCGGTAGAGAAAGCCGCATCCGGCGGCCAGACCGACAGAGAGGATACGTCACCCATGAGACGCCATCGTAATGTTAAAATTGTGGCCACTCTCGGCCCAGCTTCGAGCGATTACGAGATGATCCACGCCCTGCACATGGCCGGCGCGGATGTGTTCCGCCTGAACATGAGCCACGGCAGCCACGACGAGATCCGCGAGCGCCATGCGATCATCCGCCAGATCGAGAAGGATACCGGCGGCAGTATCTGCATTCTGGCCGACTTGCAGGGACCGAAACTGCGGGTTGGCGTCTTTGCCAATGACGAGGGCGAGATGCTTGAGGAAGGCGCGTCCTTCCGCATGGACCTCGACGATGCGCCCGGAGACGCGACAAGGGTGCAACTGCCCCATCCGGAGATTTTCGCGGCGCTGGAGCCGGGGGCGACGTTGCTGGTCAACGATGGCAAGATCCGTCTCAAGGTGGACGATTGCAGCAAGGAACATGCCAATTGTACCGTGATGGCTGGGGGCGTGATCTCGAACCGCAAGGGCGTGAACGTGCCCGACGTGGTGCTGCCGCTGGCGGCGCTGTCCGAGAAGGACCGCAAGGACCTCGAATTCGTCTGCGAACTGGGGGTCGACTGGTTAGCGCTGAGTTTCGTGCAACGCGCGCAGGACGTGATCGAGGCCTCCGATCTGGCCAACGGCCGTGCGGCGATCCTCAGCAAGATCGAAAAGCCTGCCGCGGTCAACAATTTCGAGGAAATTCTCGAGGTAAGCGACGGCATCAGGGTGGCGCGCGGCGATCTGGGCGTGGACCTTCCGGTGCAGAACGTGCCGCCGATCCAGAAACGTCTGGTGCGCAAGTGCCGGGCCGCCGCCAAGCCGGTCATCGTCGCCACACAGATGATGGAGAGCATGATCGAAAGCCCGGTGCCGACGCGCGCCGAGGTTTCGGACGTGGCGACGGCGATCTACGAAGGCGCAGATGCGGTGATGCTGTCGGCGGAGTCGGCGGCGGGCGCCTATCCGGTCGAAGCGGTCACGACCATGAACAACGTCGCCTGCGAGGTGGAGCAGGATCCGACCTACACGCAGATCATCGAATCCTCGCGCGAAGCCAAGGGCCGTACCATTGCCGACGGTATCGTGTCGGCGGCGCGGGAAATCGCCGAGACCACGAACATCAAGGCGATCTGTTGTTTCTCGCAAAGCGGCACCACTGCGGCGCTTGTCGCACGTGAGCGCCCGCGCGTGCCGATCATCGCGATGACCTCGGTGGCGCGCACCGCGCGGCGGCTGACGCTCTACTGGGGCACCAACTGCGTGATCGTGGAGCCATTGGACCGCTTCAAGATGGCGGTTGTGCAGTCGGCGCGGGCGGCGACCCGTCAGGGCTATGCCGGTAAGGAAGACATGATCGTTGTTACCGCCGGTGTGCCCTTCAACGTGCCGGGCTCCACCAACATCCTGCGCGTCGCGCCCTGCGACGAGCGGCTGATCTTCAATACCGACCCGGAGTAAAGCCCGGCCGCGTCACTGCGCGGGATCGATGTAGTTGTAATGCCGGATGGTCCTTGACTGGACCAGTTCCGCTTCGGCGGGGTCGATGTGCGGATTGGTGTAATCCTCGCCCGCGAAGGCCTTGAGCGCATCCAGATCCCGCCAGAGCATCACGAAGCTGAATTCGCGCGGGCTTTCGGGGCGCGCGGCCCCCGGCAATACCTGCACGAGACCATCCGTTCGTTTCATCAGAGGTATCGCCACATCGTGAAAGAAGGTCCTGAAGTCCTCTTCTTTTCCCTCGTGGGTCAGTACCTGAAAGATACGCATGATCATGGCGGGGTCTCCTTGCGTTGGGGTGGGGCCTGCGCGGCTATCGTTTGAGGCCGACGAAACGGCCACCGCTAAGCTGGCCGGTCTCGAATTGATGTACGAAGAAGTCGTAGGCGCTGTCCCAGCGGTCGAAATGTTCCTGCCCGAAGCGTTCCACGGTCTGGTCTTTGAGGCTGCGGTACATCGCCAGCCGTTGGATCAGGATGTCGCGCCATGCCGTGCCGAGGTCATCCATCCGCACCGGAGGGCAATTGCAGCGTTCCAGTTCGGCGGCATATTGGTCGTCGGTCTGCAGGTCGATAAAGGTCATCTCCCGCTCCAGTCATTCGCGCACCGCATCGGTGGTTTTTCTCGTGGCGAGGATATCGGTGAAGGCCAGCGGGCCGCCGGGGACCAGCACCCGTGCGCATTCGGCGATCAGGCGCGGCTTGTCGGGGATGTGGCAAAAAGCCTCCTGGCTCAGCACCACGTCGAAACTGCGGTCGTCGAGCGGCAGATCAAGCGCATTGGCGCAGAGAAAGGTGACCCGGTCCGATTGCCGCGTCATATCGGTCAGGGTCCGCGCTCCGTCGATGCGGCTCTGGGTGAGATCGACACCGGTCACCCGGCAGCCATAGTGCTGTGCCATGTAGCGGGCCGGACCGCCGAGACCGCAGCACAGGTCGAGCACGCGGGTGGTGTCGTTCAGGCCGGCGGCGGCGGCAAGGGCGTCGTTGGCGGCAAGCCCGCCAAAGTGATCCTGATCGTGCTGCTGCAGGATATCCTCGGTCAGCGTGGTGAGATCGACACCCTGGCGTTCGAGTTTTTGCAGAATTTGCGTCTGGCTGATCGGATGGGTGTCATAAAATCCGACGACCGAGCCTGCATGAGCGGCGTCACCCATGGCGTCCTCCCGTCGCTGTCATGCGTCGTATCATATCAGAAAACGCGGCTTTTGTCAGACGCGGGCCGAATGGACTGGGCGCAAGGTGCGATCTGCACTTGCCATATGGCCGGCTTTCGCCTAGAGAGCGCCTTCATTCGCGCGTCCGGCCGGTATGGCATGCCGAGTCGCGCTTTAACCGACCCAAAGAGGAGACGGAAATGCCAAAGATGAAGACCAAGTCGAGCGCCAAGAAGCGCTTCAAGGTGTCGGCCACCGGCAAGGTGATCGGCGGACAGGCGGGTAAACGCCACGGCATGATCAAGCGGACCAAGAAATTCATTCGCGACGCACGCGGCACGACAGTTCTGTCCGAGCCGGATGCAAAGATCATCAAGGGCTTCATGCCCTACGACCGCTAAGGAGAGCCGATATGTCCAGAGTTAAAGGTGGGACAGTCACCCACGCCCGTCACAAGAAGGTCATCAAGGCCGCAAAAGGCTACTACGGTCGCCGCAAGAGCACGTTCAAGGTCGCCCGTCAGGCGGTCGACAAGGCCAACCAATACGCCACGCGCGACCGCAAGAACCGCAAGCGCAATTTCCGCGCGCTGTGGATCCAGCGGATCAATGCCGCCGTACGCAGCCACGACGAGGCGCTGACCTACAGCCGCTTCATCAATGGTCTGTCGCTGGCCGGGATCGAAGTGGACCGCAAGGTGCTGGCCGATCTGGCCGTGAACGAGCCCGAGGCATTTGGCGCGATCGTCAAGCAGGCTCAGGACGCGCTGGCCGCATAAGTCAAAAGACTGACATTTCGGAAAGCCGCTCCTTCGGGGGGCGGCTTTTTTCGTTTCGGCGGGAGAGGCGGCTGCTTCGATCTGGCGATGCCGCAGGTCCGGAGGTGCGAGCGCTTCCCGATGTGGCGGACTGCGTGGAATGTGGGGAAAACAATCCTCGTACCGGGCCAAATTTCGACCGCGCCGCCTTTATGGCTCGAGATCGCGCGCGGCATCTGGTGAAACGCTGTTGCAGGGGGTGCCTTGTTTCTTCCCTATTTCGGGTCCAATTAAACCGCCTTTCATCCTGATCCTTGGTGCTGCTTGCGGGGCTTCCCCGAAATCATACAATCAATGACACGCGTATGAGGATGAGCTAATGACCCTTCCGGAGTTGCTGTCACAGCGGAGCTGGCAGACGGAATTCGGCATGGCCCTGCTGGCCAGCGGGTTTTTGTACCTTGTTTGCCGCAAGCGTGACGAATTCAGCCTGCATGCCTTGCAGAACATCGCGGCGACAATTCTGGTGGCGGGCGCCAACGTGCTGGCAGCCGTGCTTTTTGTCGATGACATCAACGCCGGAGCGCAGGCGCTTTACGCTGGGCTAGGCGTGCCGCACCTGCCGGCGCGGTTCTGGGAGGACGTACCGCTTTGGGCAGTGTGCCTGATAGGGATCGCCGCCAAGGATTTCGTGGATTACTGGAGCCACCGGCTGATGCATACGCGCTGGGGCTGGCCCACCCATGCGGCACATCATTCCGACACGCATGTGAACGCCTTTACCGCCTACCGCGTGCATTTTCTGGAGCAGATCCTGATGATGCTGGGCTATATCACCGTGCTGACATGGCTGCAGATGCCTCAGGCGATCCCGGCTGTGGTCGTCTTTTCCTCTCTGCACAATCTCTATGTGCACATGGACCTGCCCTTCCATCATGGGCCGCTGAGATACCTGATCGCCTCGCCGGTGTTTCACCGCTGGCATCATGCGGATGTGCCGGAAGCCTATGGCAAGAACCTTGCCAATGTATTTCCGCTCTTCGATCTGATCTTCGGGACCTACCTCGATGCAGGCCGCTGCACGGCGCCGATGGGTGCGCTGAAAAGCGGGGTCGAGGACAAGGACCCCGTGGCGATCTATCTGTACCCGTTTCAGGAATGGGGCCGGATGGGCCGTGAGGCCCTGTCGGGGCATGACGCTGAAGATGCACCGGGCCCGCTGGTTCCCGCGAATTCACTGCTTCCCGCAGAATAGACTTGGCGCGCTGCCGTCGTCCGAGGTGACTTGTCATCCTCCGCTCATCTGATAGGAGGTGGCGCACATCACAGGACGGATGAGCGATGGACGACCTAAAGCAGAAATATCTCGGTCAGATTGCAGCGGCGGCGGACGAGCCGGCGCTGGAGGAGATCCGCCTTGCCGCCGTGGGCAAGAAGGGCGAAGTGGCGCTGAAGATGCGCGAACTGGGCAGGATGACGCCGGAAGAGCGTCAGCTGGCGGGCCCGGCGCTGAACGCGCTCAAGGACGAGATCAACTCGGCGCTGGCCGCCAAGAAGGCAGCGCTTGCCGATGCCGCACTGGATGCGCGGCTGCGCGAGGAATGGCTGGATGTGACCTTGCCGGGCAGGACACGCCGTCAGGGCACGATCCACCCGGTGAGCCAGGTCACCGAAGAGGTGACCGCGATCTTCGGCGAGATGGGCTTTACCGTGGCCGAGGGGCCGCGGATCGATACCGACTGGTACAACTTCGACGCGCTCAACATTCCCGGTCACCACCCGGCCCGCGCGGAAATGGATACCTTCTACATGGCGCGCGCCGAAGGCGACGAGCGCCCGCCGCACGTGCTGCGCACCCATACCAGCCCGGTGCAGATCCGCACGATGGAAGCGCAGGGCGCGCCGCTGCGCATCATCTGCCCCGGCGGCGTCTATCGCGCGGATTACGACCAGACGCATACGCCGATGTTCCACCAGGTCGAGGGGCTGGCCATCGACAAGGACATTTCGATGGCGAACCTCAAGTGGGTGCTGGAGGAGTTCTTCTCGGCGTTCTTCGAGCGCAGCGTCAAGACCCGCTTCCGCGCCTCGCACTTCCCCTTCACGGAACCTTCTGCCGAAGTGGACATCCAGTGTTCCTGGGTCGATGGGCAGTTGCGGATCGGGGAAGGCGACGACTGGCTCGAAGTGCTCGGCTCCGGCATGGTGCACCCGAAGGTCCTGCAGGCCGGCGGGATCGATCCTGACGAATGGCAGGGCTTCGCCTTCGGCATGGGCATCGACCGGATCGCCATGCTGAAATACGGCATCCCCGATCTGCGTGCGTTTTTCGACAGCGATCTGCGCTGGCTGCGGCATTACGGGTTCGCGAGCCTCGACCAACCGACCCTGCACGGCGGGTTGTCGCGGTGAGGTTGGTTGATGTGTCGCGCCGGGGGCGGGCCAGTGTCGTCCCCGCCCTCGGGCTGGTCGCGATGCGATGAGGGAAATGGGATCAAACCAGAAATGCGGTTAACGTCGGCGATGGTAATCAGGCGCTCGAACCAGCGAATTCAACGGCTTTGCTATTTCGGAAGAAAATAAGTCAGCACACGGGACTAAACATATGAAATTCACACTCTCCTGGCTGAAAGACCATCTCGACACCACCGCCACGGTGGATGAGATCACATATGCGCTGACCGATCTCGGGCTTGAGGTCGAGGGCGTCGAGGACCGTGGAGCGAAGCTGCGGGACTTTACCATCGGCTACGTCAAATCTGCCGAGAAACACCCCGATGCCGACCGTCTGCGCGTCTGTCAGGTGGAGACCGACGAGGGCGTCAAGCAGATCATCTGCGGCGCACCCAACGCGCGCGAGGGCATCACCGTGGTCGTGGCCAAGCCGGGTGTGTACGTTCCCGGTATCGACACCACCATCGGCGTAGGCAAGATCCGCGGCATCGAAAGCTTTGGCATGATGGCCTCGGAACGCGAGATGGAGCTTTCGGACGAGCACGACGGCATCATCGAACTGCCGTCGGGCGAGGTCGGGCAGTCCTTCGTCGACTGGCTGGCGGAGAACGACCCAGCGAAGGTCGATCCGGTGATCGAGATCGCCATTACGCCCAACCGCCCCGACGCGCTCGGTGTGCGGGGGATCGCGCGCGATCTGGCGGCACGGGGTCTTGGCAAGCTGAAGAAATGCGACAAGGAGGCCGTCGAGGGCCAGTTCCCCTGTCCGATTTCAGTGACCATCGAGGCCGATACGCTGGAGCAATGCCCGGTGTTTTTTGGCCGGGTGATCCGCGGCGTCAAGAACGGCCCCTCGCCGCAGTGGCTGCAGGACAGGTTGCGCGCCATCGGGCTGCGCCCGATCAGCTTCCTCGTCGATGTGACCAACTTCTTCACCTACGACAGCAACCGCCCGCTGCACGTCTTCGACGCCGATAAAGTCCACGGCGACCTGCGCGTGCACCGTGCGGAAGGCGGGGAGGAGCTGCTGGCGCTGGACGAAAAGGAATACACCTTCGACGAAGGCATGACGCTGATTTCGGACGCCAACGGTGTCGAGAGCATCGGCGGCGTGATGGGCGGGCTGGCTTCGGGCTGCACCGGGGAGACTACCAATGTCTTCATCGAGGCCGCTTATTTCGACCCGGTGCGCACCGCCTACACGGGCCGCGCGCTGAAGATCAATTCGGACGCGCGTTACCGCTTCGAGCGCGGCATCGATCCGGCCTGGACGCCCTACGGTATCGAACATGCCACGCGGATGATCCTCGATTATGCCGGCGGAGAGCCGTCCGAAGTCATCGTCGCGGGCAAAATCCCCGACACCAGCCGCGCCTACAAGCTGGACGCCGCACGCGTGCGGTCGTTGGTGGGCATGGATATCCCCGAAAGCGAACAGCGCCAGACGCTGACTGCGCTTGGCTTCATTCTTGAGGGCAACATGGCCCATGTGCCCAGCTGGCGCCCGGATGTTCAGGGAGAGGCCGATCTGGTCGAGGAAGTCGCGCGCGTGGCCTCGCTGACCAAGCTGAAAGGTCTGCCCCTGCCGCGTCTCTCCGAGGGCGTGCCCGGGCCGATCCTGTCGCCGATCCAGCGCCGCGAGGCGATCGCGCGGCGCACCTGTGCGGCGCTCGGCTACAACGAATGCGTGACCTACAGTTTCATCGATCAGGCGTCTGCCGCGCTCTTTGGCGGCTGCGACGAGGCGACCCGGCTGGAGAACCCGATCAGCAGCGACATGAGCCACATGCGCCCGGCGCTGCTGCCCGGTCTGCTGCAGGCGGCGGCGCGCAACCAGGCGCGCGGCTTCAGCGATCTGGCCCTTTTCGAGGTAGGTCCGGCCTTTCATGGCGGTGAGCCGGACGATCAGCACCTGCTGGTCACCGGGCTGCTTGTCGGGCGGACCGGGCCGAAAGACGTGCATGGCGCGGCGCGGCCGGTTGACCTTTATGATGTGAAGGCCGATGCGGAGGCGGTTCTGGCCGCACTCGGCGCGCCGGCACGCACGCAAATTATGCGCGGGGCCGATGAATGGTGGCATCCCGGTCGGCATGGCAAGGTCTGCCTTGGGCCCAAGAAGGTTCTGGCGGTCTTTGGAGAGGTGCACCCGCGGGTGCTGACGGCGATGGATGTGAAAGGGCCTGCCATGGCCTTCACCATCTGGCCCGCCGAGGTGCCGCAACCCCGCAATTCCGGTACTACACGTGCGGCGCTGAACATCAGCGATCTGCAGGCGGTGGAGCGGGATTTTGCCTTTGTCGTCGATGCCGAAGTAGAGGCCCTGACACTCGTCAATGCCGCGCTTGGCGCGGATAAAGAGCTGATCGAGGACGTGCGGGTGTTCGACGAGTTCATCGGCGGGTCTTTGGGCGAAGGCAAGAAGTCGCTTGCGCTGACGGTGCGTCTGCAACCGACCGACAAGACGCTCAAGGAAAAGGACATCGAGGCAGTGAGCGCCAAGGTGGTCGAGAAAGTGACAAAGGCGACCGGGGGCGTACTGCGCGGGTAATCCCGCACGATCACAGGACATTTGCCGCCGTTGCCCTAGGTAACGGCGCGGAACGGCGGGATGTACCCGCGAGACTCAGACGCAAGAGGACTAAAATGACGCTGAAAATCTATCTGTCGGGTGAAATTCACACGGACTGGCGCGAACAGATCATCGAGGGTGCCGAAGGGCTGGACGTCAGTTTCGACAGCCCGGTCACGGATCACGCGGCCAGCGATGACTGCGGCGTGGCGATCCTGGGCGCGGAAGACAACAAGTACTGGCACGATCACAAGGGCGCCATGGTCAATGCCATTCGCACCCGCAAGGGTATCGCCGATGCGGATGTGGTCGTTGTGCGTTTCGGCGACCAGTACAAACAATGGAATGCGGCCTTCGATGCGGGCTATGCGTCGGCTCTGGGCAAGTCGCTCATCATCCTGCACGGGCCGGATCATGCGCATGCACTCAAAGAAGTGGACGCTGCGGCTCTGGCCGTGGCCCAGGAGCCGAAGCAGGTGGTTGAAATCCTGCGCTACGTGCTCACCGGCGCTCTGCCCGGCTGATCCACCAGCGCGGGTGCAGTGAACTGCACCTTACAGATGCGGCAGGTGTAGGCTGGGGCTTGCGCCACCCTCGCCCGGCATCAGGCAGGGCGCAAGGAACGCAGCGCTGCACCAGCGCCCCGGTCACACGGATAAGCGCCGCGAAGTGTGCACCATCCGGTTTGTGACGCAAGAAAACGCATTTTCCCCAAAAAACAGCGACACCCAACCGACGGCTTGTGGTAAGGGGCGCTGGACCGGCGCGGTATGCCGGAGACAGACGTGCAGAGGATAGTTATGCTGAACGAATTCAAAAACTTCATCGCCAAGGGCAATGTGATGGACATGGCCGTTGGGATCATCATCGGTGCGGCCTTCACGGCGATCGTTTCATCGCTGGTGGCAGATATCTTCAACCCGTTCATCTCGCTCTTTACCGGCGGGATCGATTTCTCCGGGTGGTTCTATGCCCTGGATGGTGAAACCTACGCCTCGTTGGAAGCAGCGGCGGAAGCAGGGACGCCGGTCTTTGCAATCGGTAATTTCGTGATGGCGGTCATCAACTTTCTGATCATCGCTTTTGTCGTATTCCTTCTCGTCAAGACGGTGAACCGGATCAAGGATCAGGCGACACCGAAGGTCGAGGAGGAAAAAGAGGCAGCACCTGCAGGGCCGACCGAGCTTGAGGTTCTGCTGGAAATTCGCGACGCACTGAAAAAGTCGTCCTGACCTGCCGGTCCCGGCTTCTGGCCGGGTCCGCTTGGGCCATTCTTGGGATGTTAAGAGAAAAGGACCGCCAGCGCGGTCCTATTCAGTTTCTCCGGTAGCGATGGGGAACGCTTTCGAATCCGATCAGTTGCCGCCGAGATTGAGCGCCGGCAGTCCGCCGGAAGTCTGCACCGGTTGCACAGTTCCGACAGGATTGTTGATCGAGGCGTTGATGATCGCGTTCCGCTCTTCCGATTTGGCCGGCAGAACGGCCGGGGTTGCGCCGTTCGCCATCGCCGAGAGTGCCGCATTATACCATGCGGAGGCTTGCAGCGGCGCTTGCGCTGTGCCGAAACCCCAGCGCAGGTGGTGGCCTACCATTTCCGCGTATGGAGCCTTGCCTGCACCGAGCATGACGACCGCCCCAGCGAGCGCCATGGGTGCGTCGTCCTCACGGTAGCCCATGCCAAGGCAGAGCTGTCCGTAGCCGGTTGCCGTATCCATGTCGCCATTGGCGATCTGGTTGACAACCGTCCGTGCGCTGACGGCGATGTCCTGAATGCTGTACTGATCCACCAGAGCGGTAACCTGCGACATTGCATCGGTGATTTGGCCGCACGCATCCACGAGTTGTGCATCATCGAGATTTGCTGCTGATTTCAGCGCATTGAGCTGGTCGATCGAGTAGTCGCGCGCTTCACAGAACTGTTCCCCCAGTGCCTGATCCGCGTTGGTCACGTTGCTCGCCAGAATGACACCTTTGTTGACGCGGGTCTGGCTTTCCACCATGTCGCAATGTTTGAGCATTGAATTGACGGGGGTAACGGCCGTCAGGTCGAGCGGTGCAAGCGCCGAAGGGGCCACGGTTGTCGCAGCAACGGTTGTCGCCGGCTCCGCAGTCTGAACAGGGGCGGCACCGTAACGCGTCGCATAGTTTGGATCGGCAAAGGCTTTGAGCAGGCCGCGCGTGCCTTCATGGGCGACGACTTCCGGATAAGCGTTGCCGCCGCCGGCATTCAGCCGCTGGTGACTGCTGACAAGGTTGGCGCGTTCGTATTCCTGAAGATAGCCGGTGATCGGATATCCCATGTAGGCCTGATAGTTCGAGACCGCCGTGCGTGAACGGCTGCCCAGCACGCCATCGACAACACCGGCATTGAACCCGAATGCATTCAGGGCCGCCTGCACTTCGCGGTTCTGCTGGCGGGTGTAGGAATTGTTGTTGTAGGTGCGCTGCTGCGCTGCCTGCTGGCGCTGTCTGTTGTTGTTGACCTGCTGGTTGACGATCGCGCCGACGGCTGCTCCGACGGCGAAGGCCCCGAGATTCGAGTCGGCCGAGGCAACGCTGGAGCTAAGTGCAATTGCGGCAGCAAGGGCGGCGGAAATTCCATGTCTTTTAAGCATCACTATTTCCCGTTCAAAATGACTTTACTGCCGCCATTAAAGCCGATTTGACCGATTCCCGCACATGTTTTCTCCCAAGCCTTGCGCGACAATCCGCTGTTTCGCTCGTCAGTTTGCAGGGAAAAAAAGGGAGAGCCGGGGCCGTTTCGAGGCCCCGGCGCGCTTGTCATCGGTCAATGTTTGACGGCGACCGAGGGCGAGATCACGTCGATGCCGAGCGCCTTGCCGACGGCATAATATGTGAGCTGTCCAGCATGCACGTTGAGCCCGTCCATCAGGTGCGGATCGTCGAGGCAGGCCTGACGCCAGCCTTTGTCCGCCAGCGCCAGCATGAAGGGCATCGTGGCATTGCCGAGGGCGATGGTCGAGGTGCGGGCCACGGCGCCGGGCATGTTGGCGACGCAGTAATGCATGATCCCGTCCACCTCGTATATCGGATCCTGGTGGGTCGTAGCCTTTGAGGTCTCGAAACAGCCCCCCTGGTCGATGGCCACGTCAACCAGCGCCGCGCCGGGCTTGAGTTCGGCGAGCTGCGCGCGGCTGATGAGTTTGGGGGCTGCCGCGCCCGGGATCAGCACCGCGCCCACGATCATATCAGCCTCGCGGGCCAGATCGGCGGTATTGCCCGCCGAGGCGTAAGAGGTCTTGAACGTACCGCCGAACACGTCGTCGAGATAGCGCAGCCGTGCCAGCGAGCGGTCGAGCACGGTCACGTCTGCCCCCATGCCAGCCGCGATACGGGCCGCATGGGTGCCGACCACGCCGCCGCCGATCACCACGACACGTGCCGGGCCGACGCCGGGAACACCGCCCATCAGCACGCCGCGCCCACCGTTGGCCTTCTGCAGCGTCCAGGCCCCCACCTGTGGTGCGAGACGCCCGGCAACTTCTGACATCGGTGCCAGCAACGGCAGGCCGCCCCGGTCGTCGGTGACGGTTTCATAGGCGATGCAGGTTGCGCCGGATGCGATCAGATCGCGGGTCTGTTCGGGGTCCGGGGCCAGATGCAGGTAGGTAAAGAGCAACTGACCCTCGCGCAGCATCTTGCGCTCGCGTGCCTGCGGTTCCTTGACCTTTACGATCATGTCTGCGGTCTCGAATATCTCCTCTGGGGTCTCGAGAATTTGCGCGCCCGCCGCACGGTAGGCATTGTCGTCAAAACCTGCGCCCACGCCCGCGCCGGTCTCGATGACGACCTCATGGCCGTGCGCTACCGCTTCGCGTGCCGCGTTCGGTGTTACGCCAACCCTGAATTCCTGGGGTTTGATCTCTTTTGGGCATCCGATTTTCATCTGACTTTCCTCCTGCCAAGCATTTATGGCCTGAATAGCCGCAGCGCCGTGCAATTTGGCACGAAATATGTGTCGCTGCGGGTCGGTTTTGTCGAATATACTATCGTTATATCAAGCTATAGCAGGAGAAACGTGCGCCAATGGAGTTAGACGCAACTGACAAGCGGATCCTCGAAGCGCTGCAGCGACGGGGGCGGTTGTCCAACGCCGACTTGAGCGAGACCGTGCATCTATCGGCCTCGGCCTGTCACCGCCGCGTGCAAAGGCTCGAAAAAGAGGGCTACATCAAGGATTACGTGGCGCTTCTCGATGCGCGAAAGATGGGGGTGCCGACCACTGTCTTTGTGGAGATCACGCTGCAGGCTCAGGCGGATGAGGTTCTCGAGGCGTTCGAGAAGGCGGTGGCGCGTATCCCCGACGTTCTGGAGTGCCATCTGATGGCGGGTTCTGCGGACTACCTGCTGAAGGTGGTGGCCGAAAACACAGATGATTTCGCGCGCATTCACCGCCAACATCTGGCCCGCCTGCCGGGAGTGGCTCAAATGCAATCGAGTTTCGCGCTGCGCACCGTCTTTCGCACGACGGCCCTGCCAATCTGACGGTGCGGATGCCAGCGGCGTGGATAGGAACGGTAAGTACCTTACCATTTTAATAAGAAATATTGATATGTCCGCAGTAACCTGCCTAATTCCGATTAAATTTGTCAGAAAAGGATTGGTGACATGCGCAGAACCGAAAAACCCCGCGTCGTCACGGCACGTCGCTTGCTTGGGCTAACCACGGCGGCAACGACTGCCGTCGTCGGCCTCTCCGCAGCGGCCGGTGATCAGGATGCAGGCATCTGGAACTCGGGCCCCGAGCATCTGGTGCTGGCGCGAGCTCCCGATGAAGGCGGCGAAGGTGGCGAAGGCGGCGAGGGTGGGGAAGGGGGTGGCAGTGCAGCCCCGGATCAGGCGCTTCAACGCGATATGAGTTTCATGGAAGGGCACATGCGCGCCGGTCTGAAGCTTTACGAGGCCGGAGACCTTGGCGCCGCAAAAACTCACATAGGTCATCCGATCAAGGAGAAATACGGCGCGGTTGCCGAACCGCTTGCCGCGCGTGGCTATGACGGCCTGCGCGCCCAAATCGAAGCGGTTGCCGCCGCGACCGAAGCCGAAGCGCCATTTGCCGAGGTTCAAAAGGCCTTTGATGCCGCGCGGGCAACCATGCAAGAGGTTCGGGCAGGCTTTTCCGAACGCGATCAGGTGATCGGGCTTGCCGGACTGATCCGAGTGGCCGCCGATGAGTACAGCGTCGCGGTCGAGGGCGGAAAGATATCCAACTTGCACGAATATCAGGACAGTTGGGGCTTTTTGCAGGTGGTCGGAGAAGAGCTTGCGCATATGGCGGCATCGCCTGACACGCGTGTGGCGCATGTGGCCGAAGAGGCTCTGGAGTATCTCCATGGGACCGCCGCTGCTTTCGGTGACATTCAGGGAATGGGTGACATGACGCGCGATCCCAGCATCCTTTATGGTGCAGCCGCGCGCGTGGAACTGGAAGGTCTAGAGCTCAAGGGCTGATGATCCTCGTGATTGCAGATGTGCTGGACAAGCACGAGGTGGCCGCCCTGCGCGAAGCCGCCGACAGGCTGGACTACGTGGACGGCAAAACGACTGCTGGCCGCTACGCGCGCGATGTGAAGCAGAACCTGCAGGCAAAGCCCTCCGAGGCGCTGGACGCCATCTTTGACAAGGTCAAAGGTGCGCTGATGGCGCATGAGGTCTTTCAGTCCGGAGCACGGCCGCGCAAGTTCGCGCGTTTGCTGCTGTCGCGGTACCGCAGCGGCATGGAGTACGGTCTGCATGTGGATGATCCGATCATGCAGGGCAGCCGGACCGACCTTTCCTTTACGCTGCCGCTGTCCGACCCCGGTGACTATGACGGCGGCGGACTGGCGATCGACGACGGGCTCGAAGAGCGTGTGATCCGGCTGGCGGCTGGGGATGCGGTACTCTACCCCACCAGCGCGCTGCACCGGGTCGAGCCCGTGACCCGCGGCGAACGCGTGGCGGTGGTGGGGTGGGTGACCAGCCGGATACGCGATCCGTCCCGCCGGGAGGTTCTGTTCGATCTGGATGCGGCGGCGCGCGAGGTCTTCGCCGCAACGGGAAAGACACCTGCCTTTGACCGCTTGTTCAAGGCAAAGAGTAACCTCTACCGGATGTGGGCGGAGGATTAGGCAGCTTTTGACGATGTCTGATGAAATTATCAAAGCGGCGTGCTAGACTTTCCGGCATATTTTAAATGGCTGGATTTTCATGCAAGACACGCATCATTGGATGACCCTGCATCGTCTTCGTTTCCCTCATCCCGTTGCCGCGCTGGAGCGCAGCTTTGACCCCGTCGCAGGGCCGGACTGCTGGCGCTTTTGCCCCAGTCATGTTCTGGGCGAGAACCGGATGCCCACGTGGATCAGCGACACCTGGTGCGGCATGGGAATCTGGACCGGGCGCGAGGCGGCGGAGGCAATGCTGGCAGACCCGGCATCGGCGATGCCGGCCTGCGGTGAAGCGGTCGAGGCCTGGCACGCGCTGGCCTTGCCTGTGCAGCACCGGGGCGAGGTCGCCTGGCGCGGGAAAGTGGAATCCGACTGTGCCATCAAGCCCGCCGCGACCGATCCGATGGGACCGCTGGCGATCCTGACCTCGGCCAGTTTCAATGATCCGACCAACCCGGCGGAATTGCCGCGGATATCGCGCTTTGCCGTCAAGGTATCAGAGGCGGTTGAATTCATTGCCGCCCAGTCGGGCAATCTGCGTCGCGACGTTTTCAACGGTGGCTTTGACGGATGCGAGGGCTTTACGCTGACCCTGTGGGAGAGCGACGAGGCGATGCTGAAGGCGGCCTACCACAGCGGTCACCACCGCAAGCTGATGGACGAGAGCCGGGACGGTTCGACCTTCGATCGAAGCTCTTTCACGCGGTTGCGCATCCTGCAGTCGCAGGGAACATGGGACGGTGATCCGCTGGCGGCATGATCCCCCACACATGGCGGGAATCGATAGGAACAAGGGGGAAAGACGACATGAAAATCGCAATGATGGGTACCGGCGGCATCGGCGGCTTTCTGGCGGTCAGGCTGACGCTAGCCGGGCATCAGGTCGCCACCATAGCCCGGGGCGACCACCTCGCGGCGATCAAACGCGACGGTCTGACGCTGGAAGGGCCCGAGAGCACCGATACCGTGCAGCCGTGGCGGGCGACGGACGATCCCACGGAGGTCGGGCCGGTCGATGCGATCATCTTCGGTGTC
>JBFFFS010000033.1:0-17193 GCA_041557855.1 Roseobacter sp.
CGTCAAGGCGATGGACGGGTTGGGGCGCAAGCTGCGCGATTTCGGGATCGAGATATCCGAAGATCTGAACACGCTGGCTTCGACAGTGGAGGAAATCGGCGAGGCTTTTCTGCCGGTGATCGCCATTCTCGCGCTCATAGCTTGCTGGAAAGGACGCCAGACATGAGCTATATCCTTGCCGAAGTGCGCTTGCCCACGCAGCAATTGCGCGACGACATTCCTTTCTTCACCAAGGTGTTGGGTATGCGGATGGACATGATCTATCCGGCCGACGATCCTTCCGTCGCGGTGTTTTCCGGCCACGGGCTGCGGATACGGATCGAGAAGGGCGCGCCGGAACCCGCAGGCACCATTCGTATCCTGACGGACGATCCAGAAGGCTTTGCGGATGGCAAAACGGCGCTGATCTCTCCTAATGGTACACGGGTGGAAATCGTTCCACTCAACGAGCCTCTGGAGGTCCCCAAGACCATTCACAGTTTCGTCGTCCGGCGCCTTGCCGATCAGGCGCCATGGGTGATCGGTCGCGCGGGCATGCATTATCGCGACCTGATCCCCGACCGGCTGGGCGGTTCGATCATCGCCAGCCATATCCGCATTCCCGACGGCGGACCTGTGCCCGACATGGTGCATTATCACACCGTCGGTTTTCAGCTCATCTTCTGTTATCGGGGCTGGGTCGATCTGGTTTATGAGGACCAGGGCGAACCTTTCCGGCTGCATGCGGGCAACTGCGTCATTCAACCGCCGAAAATCCGCCACCGTGTGCTTTATGCGTCAGACAATATCGAAGTGATCGAGATCGGCGTTCCCGCCGAGCACGTGACGACGATCGATCACGAGATGGAACTGCCGAACGGGCCGGCAAATCCGGACCGGGTTTTTGATGGGCAGACCTTTGTGCATCACAAGGCAGAAGGCGCCGCCTGGGCGCCATTCCGCATACCGGGCTTTCTGAGCCGCGATACCACCATCGCCGCGCATACGCAGGGCGTGGCCGGGGTGCATGTGGTGCAGCCTGCGGGCGCAGAGACCGTCTGGACCCGGCACGACGGTGATATCCTCTTCACCTTCGTGATGGAGGGCGGCATGATGCTCGAGGGCGAGGGGCGAGACCCCTACAGGCTTGAGGCAGGCGACGCCTTTGTTATCCCGCCGGGGATGGCCGTCAGATACAGCGATGCAACGCCCGATCTGGAATTGCTGGAAGTGGCGCTGCCGGGCGTCTTTCAAACCTCCGTGCTGGATGGTGAACCGGGCGCTTAGATCGCGCCGTGTGCCTCACGCAGTGCGGCGATGCGCCGTTGCGCCTGACGTTCGGTCAGGGCGCTGTCAAAGGGCTGCGAGGTGTTCTCGCACAGATCGCGCAGGGTTGCGGCCGTCTCGTCCGTCAGAGGGGCGTCCGGATCCGGGGTGGCGACGTCCACCGCCTGCGGGCCCGCAATGACATCGTTTTGGGGTGTTTTGGTCATGGGAATTCTCCAGTATCGTTCTTCATGAACACAACGTGCGATGCGGGGGCAGGGTTCCGCCATCGCTGCGCGCCGACAACGGGACCAGATATGACCACAGAGCTCAAAGATGCCGCTAGCGCCGTGCGCGTCCATGCCCACGCGCCCTATTCCAATTTCAAGGTCGGGGCAGCGATCCGCTCCGCCTCCGGGCGTATCTTCGTGGGATGCAATGTCGAGAACGTGGCCTATCCGGAAGGCACCTGCGCCGAGGCGGGCGCTATCGCAGCGATGGTGGCCGCAGGCGAAACTGAGATCGCGGAGGCCTATGTGATCGCCGGTTCGTCGATACCGGTGAGCCCCTGCGGCGGTTGCCGTCAGAAACTGGCGGAATTTTCCGAGGGTGGCGTTGTGGTGACGATAGCGACCACCGGCGGGGTGGAGCAGAGGAGCACCGTAGCGGAACTGCTTCCCGGGGCGTTTGACACCGCGCACATTGGCCGCTGATATGCCTTCTGCGCGCAGCATACTGGCGCGGTTGCGCCATGGCGAACCGCTGGACGGTGAAGACATGGGCTGGGCGGCGCAGGCGCTGGCGGATGGAGAGATGAGCGATGCGCAGGCAGGCGCCTTTGCGATGGGGATCTGCGCGCGCGGGCTTCAGGACGCCGAGCGCGTGGCGCTGACGCTGGCGATGCGTGACAGCGGAAAGGTGCTCGCCTGGGATCTCGATGGCCCGGTGCTCGACAAGCATTCCACCGGCGGGGTGGGTGATTGCGTGTCGTTGGTGCTGGCCCCGGCGCTGGCCGCCTGCGGGGCCTTCGTGCCGATGATCTCGGGGCGCGGGTTGGGGCACACGGGCGGCACGCTCGACAAGCTCGACGCGATCCCCGGCGTCGTCACCGGTCTGAGCGAAGCGCGGTTTCGTGAAGTGGTGGCGCAGGTCGGATGCGCTATCGTCAGTGCAAGTGCCGATATCGCCCCGGCGGACAAGCGGCTTTATGCCGTGCGCGACGTGACCTCGACGGTGGACAGTCTCGATCTTATCACCGCGTCGATCCTGTCGAAGAAACTGGCGGGCGGGCTCGACGGGCTGGTGCTGGACGTGAAGGTGGGCAGCGGCGCTTTCATGAAGGATATGGATGCGGCACGGGCACTGGCCGAGGCGCTGGTTGGGACGGCCAATGCGGCCGGGTGCAAGACGACCGCACTGATAAGCGACATGAGCCAGCCGCTGGCGGCCAGTCTCGGCAATGCGCTGGAGGTGGCGGAGACGCTGCGTGTGCTCTGCGGTACGGCCCGCGGCCCACTGGCCGAAATTAGTGTGGCGCTGGGCGGTGTGCTGCTGGCCAATGGCGGGTTGGCCGCGGATGTGCAGGCCGGGGCGGATGCGATTGCCGAGAGCCTGCGCGACGGGCGCGCCGCCGAGCGTTTTGGCCGGATGATCGCGGCCATGGGCGGGCCGGTGCGTTTCGTCGAGGACTGGCAGCGGTTCCTGCCAGAAGCCACGGTGATCCGTGAAATTCCCGCACGCGAGAGCGGCTACGTGACAGCGATCGACGGCACGCGTCTGGGTAATGCGGTGGTCGATCTGGGCGGGGGGCGCCGGGTCGAGACCGACGGTGTGGATCCTTCGGTCGGGCTGGAGCAGGTCGTGCGGCTGGGTCAGCGTGTGGAAAAAGGCCAGCCTCTCGCGGTGGTGCATGCCGCGCGCCCGCAGGCGGCGGACCGTTGCAGTGCCGAGGTGCGCGCGGCAATCACGCTGGGACAGGAAGCGCCGGCACTGCCGGATCTCATTCACGAAAGGATCGGATGATGGCGCGGGCATTTCTGGTGGTCATGGATTCGGTGGGGATCGGCGGCGCGCCCGATGCGGCGGACTTTTTCAACGGATCGGTACCCGATACCGGCGCCAACACGCTTGGTCACATCGCCGAAGCCTGTGCCGCCGGCGAGGTCGAGGGCCGAGACAGTGGCGCGCTGCGCATGCCTGTCCTCGACGGGCTCGGACTGGGGCAGGCGCTTCAACTGGCCAGCGGTATGGCCGCGCCGGGGCTGAATGCAGCGCCCAAGGGCAAATGGGGAGTGGCGACCGAGCAATCGAAGGGCAAGGATACGCCCTCGGGTCACTGGGAACTGGCGGGTGTGCCGGTCCCCTTCGACTGGCATCATTTTCCCGATGCGCGGCCTGCCTTCCCGCCCGATCTGGTGGCGGCTGTCTGCGCGGAGGCGGGTACCGCCGGCATTCTGGGCAACTGTCACGCCTCGGGTACGGAGATCATCGCGGAACTGGGTGAGGCGCATCTGCAGACGGGCTGGCCCATCTGCTACACCTCGGCCGATTCCGTCTTTCAGATCGCCGCGCATGAAGAGCGCTTCGGCCTGCAGCGACTGCTGGCGCTGTGCGAGGGCATTGCGCCGCTGCTGCATGAGATGAAGGTGGGCCGGGTGATTGCGCGGCCGTTCCTTGGGTCGGTCGACACCGGGTTCGCGCGCACCGGCAACCGGCGCGATTATGCCATGACGCCGCCCGCCCCGGTGCTGACCAACTGGGTGCAGGATGCGGGGCGGCGCGTGCACGCGGTGGGCAAGATCGGCGATATTTTCTCGATGCAGGGGATCGATACGCTGCACAAGGGAACGGATGCGTGGTTGATGGCGCACCTGGGGCGGCTGGTGACGGAGGCCGAGGAGGGCAGCCTGACCTTCGCCAATTTCGTGGAATTCGACAGTCTCTACGGGCACCGGCGCGACGTGACAGGATATGCGGCGGCGCTTGAGTGGTTCGACCGGGAGGTCGGCAAGCTGGTGGCGCGCCTTCGCCCGGGCGACATGCTGGTGGTGACCGCAGATCATGGCAATGATCCGACATGGGTGGGCACCGATCATACCCGCGAGCGGGTGCCGGTGCTGATCGCGGGCCTTGGCGCGGGGCAACTGGGGCATATCGGCTTCACCGGGGTGGCGCGGCGCGTGGCTGGGCATCTCGGCGTGGCGGTGCCGGAGAGGGCCTGAGCAGGGCTCTGCCCCGCACCTCGGGATATTTGAGGTCCAAAGAAGCGAAGATGGTCCCTTGCGGTCGGACCGCTCGGAAGGATACACCAAGACAGGATTCAGGAGGTTGCCATGTCAGATCATTTGACCGTCGTCGATCACCCGCTGGTGCAGCACAAGCTGACCATCATGCGCGACAAGGAGACCCCGACGGCGGTCTTCCGGCAGCTGTTGCGGGAGATCGGCCAGTTGCTGGCCTATGAGGTCACGCGCGATCTGCCGATGACGACGAAGCGCATCGAGACGCCGATGCGGGAGATGGATGCGCCGACAGTGGCCGGCAAGAAGCTGGCGCTCGTCTCGATCCTGCGCGCCGGCAACGGGCTGCTGGACGGGGTGCTTGAACTCATTCCCTCCGCGCGCGTCGGTTTTGTCGGGCTCTACCGCGACGAGAAGACGCTGCAACCTGTCCAATATTACTTCAAGGTGCCCGAGGCGCTGGAGGACCGGTTGGTGATCGCGGTCGATCCGATGCTGGCGACGGGAAACTCCTCCGCCGCGGCCGTGGACCTGCTGAAGAAGTCGGGAGCGACCAACATCCGCTTCCTGTGCCTACTCGCGGCACCCGAAGGCATTGCACGGATGAAGGAGGCGCATCCCGACGTGCCGATCCTGACGGCGGCGGTGGATGAGAAGCTGAACGACAAAGGTTATATCGTGCCCGGGCTGGGCGATGCCGGTGACCGCATGTTCGGCACAAAGTAACGTAGGGCCGATATTTTCGCGCAAGGCGGTTCATTCCCTTGCCTCGCGCGGCACTTTGCGCCAGTGTCCCCATATCTTGTGGGGGCAATGATGAAACAACCAACAGCTATGAGACTTGTGCTGGTTGCGGCAGCTTGTGCCGTCCAAGCCGGCGCATTGTGGGCGCAAACCTCTGCGCCCGACCCGGCAGAGTTGCCGCCGGAAGGGTATGACGAGGCACAATATGTCGATAGCGCAGGCTGCGTCTTTATCCGCGCCGGCATTGACGATCAGATCACATGGGTGCCGCGGCTGACCCGCGCCCGCGAGCCGGTATGCGGCTTCGTGCCGTCGATTGCCGCCCATCGAAGTGCCGCTGCTGCCCCCGCAACATCAGCCCCAAGACCCGAAGTGGAGGTGATCGAGATGCCGGTCGCCACCACAGCGCGTCGGTCCAAGCCATCGGTCGCGCCGCGCGCGGTTGCCCCCGCCCCGGCGGCGGAGAGCAAGGCGGGTACGGTCGTCACGGCAAAGACGGCGGCAAGCAAGGGCGTCAGTGACACTGCGCGGGTGCTGCCGCGTCACGTCTATGAGGCGCGCAGCAGCCGTCCCCAGGTCAAGATGCCCAGAGGTTACCGGCCGGCCTGGGATGATGACCGGCTCAATTCACGCCGGGCCGAGCAGACCCTGCGTGGCCGCGCCAGCATGCGTGAGATCTGGACCGACACGGTGCCGCGTCGCCTGATCGACTGATACCGATGCTGCCCGTCAGGAGCCGCAGATGGATTGCAGGCGCAGCCAGTCCGCATCGCTGAGCAGAAGAACCGGGTCGCGTCTTGCCATCGGATCGGCTTCGATCAGGGGAAGAACTGTTTCGCCGGTCACATCCCGCGCATAGGCATAGGCGGTGCTGCGCACGGAACGGGCGGCGAAGGCTTTGAGCAGTTCTTCAGTGTCGGGGGGCTGGCGCTCGCGGGTCAGCAGGGTCTCGGCATAGCGATCCATGGCGTCACTGCTGAGTGTGCCTGTGGTCAATAACTGAAAACTGGCCCTTGTGCCGAGGTGCTCGAGCATGTCGCGCAAGGGATCGGTTGCCTGCGCGCGGGTCTGCTCAGCCAGCGCGTAGCCGGCTGCCACGTCCGGCTCCTCGAAGTCTTCCACAAGTGCCCGGTCCAGCAGGATATGCCCGCCGGGCAGATGCAGGCTGGTGGTGACCGTGCCGGGCATGATGCTGATCGGTCCGGTGCCGAGCCGCGCCCTGAGCGCGCGCAGCGCCCGCTGTCCGGCGGGATCGGCGCAGGCGGGGCCGGTCATCCGCTCGATCCGCGACAACAGGGCATCACCGATTTCAACCCGCTTCACGCCCGGGACGACGGAAACCGTGTGAGAAACGAGCGCCTGGGGCAGCCAGAAAATCGCCAGTGCCGCCACCATGGCCGCGGAAAGGCTCATCCCCAGCCAGCGCAGGCGACCGGGGCGCGGGCGTCGGCGTTCGACGGCGCGTCGCAGTTTTTCGATGGCATCGATCATTTCCGCTTCGTCTTCGGCCAGTTCCAGCGTTTCACCTGGGTCGCCATCTGGGTGAAAGATGGCGGGGCGTTTGCCCGGATTGGCCCGTTCGACCGCCGCCAGCGACCAATGGGTGATCGCCCGGTCGCGCAGGTCGGAGATTATCAGCGTTGCGTCCCCGATGGATACGATCACGTCGCGCCGCTGATCCTGCGGCGAAGCTCGCCACAGGGCGCTGCCTTCCAGTCGCGCGTATTTTTTCAGTGCCACCATTTCGGAATGCGTCTGCTCAAGCCTGTTGGACGCAGTCTATCAGGTGGGTGGCGCTGGGCAATGGCAGAAGGCGTGGCGCGCCTTCAGAGGTCGGCGGCCTTTTTACGCAGTTCGAATTTCTGGATCTTGCCGGTCGAGGTTTTCGGCAATTCCTGGAACACCACCTTCTTGGGTGCCTTGAAGCCTGCCAGCGTCTCGCGGGAGAAAGCGATCAACCCGGCCTCATCGACCGAGGCGCCGGGTTTGAGTTCCACGAAAGCGCAGGGCACTTCGCCCCATTTCTCGTCCGGTTTCGCAACGACGGCCGCCAGCATCACGTCATCATGAGCCATCAGCACTCCCTCGACCTCCACCGAAGAGATGTTCTCGCCCCCGGAGATGATGATATCCTTGGCGCGGTCGGCGATCTGCATGTAGCCGTCTTCATGCTGCACGGCGATGTCGCCAGAGTGGAAATAGCCGCCGGCGAAAGCCTCTTTCGTGGCCTGCGGGTTCTTGTAGTAGCCTTTCATCACCGAGTTGCCACGGATCATGATTTCGCCCTGCGTGGTGCCGTCGCGCGGCACCGGCGCCATCTTTTCATCCATCACAGTGATGTCTTCCATCATCGGGAAGGCCACGCCCTGCCGGGCCTTGACCGCCGCGCGTTCGACCGTGTCCAGTCCATCCCAATCGGTGCCGCGCCACAGGCATTCGGTCACATGGCCGTAGGTTTCCGTAAGCCCATAGACCTGCGTGACGTTGAAGCCGAGCCTCTCGATCTTGGCCAGCGTGGCCGGGGCAGGGGGTGCGCCCGCGGTGAACACCTCGACGGTATGCTCAAAGCTGCGCCGCTCTTCCTCCGCGGCGTTGACCAGCATGTTGAGTACGATCGGCGCGCCGCCGAAATGCGTCACTTTCTCATCCGCGATGGCGTTGTAGATCGCCTGTGCCGTGATGTCGCGGCAGCACACGAGTGTCCCGCCGATCAGCGGCATCATCCACGAATGGTTCCAGCCGTTGCAGTGAAAGAGCGGCACGATCTGCATGAAGGTCGGGTTCAGCGTCATGCGCCAGCTGATCACCGTTCCCATCGTCATAAGGTACGCACCCCTGTGGTGATAGACGACGCCCTTGGGCCGCCCCGTGGTGCCGGAGGTGTAGTTGAGCGCCAGGCTTTCCCACTCGTCTCTGGGCAGGATCCAGTCGAAGTGCGGATCGCCCCCGGCGATGAAGTCCTCGTAAACCTCATGGCGGCCGCTGGCGGCTATGCCGGCATGCGCGTCGGGGACTTCGATCAGCCGGGGCGGTTTCGAAAGATGGCCTACCGCCGCTTCGGCAAGATCTATAAACTGGCTGTCGCAGAACACGATCCGCGCTTCGCCATGGCCCAGAATGTAGCGGACCGTATCCACGTCGAGCCGGGTGTTGATGGTATTGAGCACGGCACCGCAGGCGGGGACGCCGAAATGTGCCTCCACCTGCGCGGGGACGTTGGGCAGGATCGTCGCGACCACCTCTCCCGGGGCAATACCTGCAGCTGCCAGCGCGGAGGCCAGTTGCGAGCAGCGGTCGTGGAACGCGCTGTAATCCAGCCGCAGATCGCCATACACGACCGCGGTATGCGTGGCAAAGACATCGGCAGCGCGCCGCAGATGCGACAGCGGCGTCAGCGGAACATGATTGGCGGGACATTTCTCCAGCCCGGTTTCGTCGCTCATCCAGCCCATCTGCCGTTTCTCCTCCCCTGTGATCGTGCTTTGCCGTCGCTGCGGCCTGCGCTTAACAGGATATTGCTTTTGCACAAATTTAAAAGATAAGTGTAAGACAATTGGAGGCCCGGATGCGACACCGTGAAAGACAGCGCGCATGATCGTGTCGCGGGGCAGGTCCTATATCTTCGTGCATATCCCCAAGACCGGCGGCACCTCGATGGCGCTGGCGCTGGAGGACCGGGCCATGCGCGATGACATCCTGATCGGCGATACTCCGAAGGCACGCCGCGGTCGCGGGCGATTGTCCGGGTTCAAGGTCGCGGGCCGATTGTGGAAACATGCGACGCTGGCCGATATCGACGGACTGCTGGCCCCGGACGAGATGGCGCGGATGTTCACCTTCACGCTAGTGCGCAATCCGTGGAACCGCGTTGCGAGCTACTACAACTGGCTGCGCGGTCAGGCGTTCGACCACCCGGCTGTTCGGATCGCCCGGCAGACCACCTTTCGCGGCTTCTTGCGCGACCCGCTGATACGGCGGAGCCTGTCGGCGAGCCCGGCGGCCTCCTACATGCGAGACGCGCAGGGGCGCGAATGGTGCAACGCCTACATCCGGCTTGAGCATTTCGAGGAGGACGCAGCTCCGCTCGAAAGCCATCTGGGTTTTCGCATCACCTTGCCACATGCCAACGCGTCTTGCGGGGGCGGTGCACTCTATTGCGAGGAAACTGCGGCAGCGGTGGCGGCGCTATGCGCGGAGGATATCACCCGCTTTGGATACCGGTTCCCGCCCTCCACTCCGGAGCGGACTGGGGAGAGCGACTCACTCGAATAGGGCAGTCCTAAGAACAGGGCAGTCCGACAGTTTCGAGCCATGTTTTTGTCTCCGCAGGCGATGCAATCCGCAGATTGCAGAAGCCATTAACGCGCTGCCGGGGGACAATGACACAGGCTTGCCTCATTTGGATCAAACCCCTGCCTTTCTTCTGGCCATTTGATGAACATGCCGGGTGTCGAATGTGGCCAGCGGCCAGCGGATCTGAAAGGAGACATCATGTACGGATGGAACGTAAACATATCCGAGCAGCCGGCCCTTGGAATGGTTGCCGCGCATCAATGGCCCGCACCGGCGTGCCGCCATCCGGAAAACGGTGTCGCAGCAGGCGTGCTCGTGGCGACAAAAAATGGCTGGTGCGCGATCGACAGCCTGCAGGCAGGTGATCTCGTCCATACCTTGGATGACGAATTGCAGCCCATACAGGAAATCCGCCGCTACACGCTGACGCGGCAGAACGCTCAGGCCGACCCAGCACGGCAGCCAATGCGGATTCCCGAGGGCACGCTCGGGAACACCCGCGAGATGCTTCTGATGCCGCAGCAGGGGCTGATGATCGAAAGTGAGAATGCTTGTGACGAGGCAGGAGATCCTTTTGCTGTCGTACCCGTTCATGTCCTGGAGGGAGTCTGCGGGATCGCGCGTCAAGCGCCACGACAGCAAACGGAACTATACAGGCTGGTATTGCCGCAGGAGGCTGTCGTCTATGCAGACGGCGGCGTCCTGCTGCATTGCCCCCCCGCGGACGGGCAGGCGTCCGGCCGTTACGACGTGTGGTCCGGGCAGGCCGCACGGCAGATGATGACCGATCTCGATCTGGCGCATCTGCTTCTGGATGAGACAGGCAACGATATCTATCAGCACCTGGAAATGGGGCGCGTGGCCTAGCAGAACCCGCGCCCCCAACAACGAGAAAGCAGATTTGAAGCAGCAAAAAAAGAGGGGCCAAGGGCCCCTCTTTTCTTGCGTTTTTCCCTGGGCGCCTTTTCGGTCAGGCGGCCTTGGCCTGCGGTCCGAAACGTCCGTAGAAACGTTGGTTTTTCTCGGCCATTTCGCGCAATAGTGCAGGGCAGGAAAAGCGGTCGCCAAAGCGTTCCGTCAACTGGTCGCAGCGTTCGGCAGCATAGGCGGCGCCCAGCATGTCGAGCCAGCTCAGCGGTCCGCCGGACCAGGGCGCGAAGCCCCAGCCGAGGATCGCCCCGACGTCGCCTTCACGGATATCCATCAGCACACCTTCCTCCAGCGCCCGCACCGCTTCGAGCGATTGCGCAAAAAGCAGGCGGTGCTGCACGTCGATCAGTTCGGGTTGGGTATCGGCCACCGGGTATTGCGCCGCGAGACCTTCCCAGAGACCGATGCGCTTGCCCTTCTCGTCATAGGCATAGAACCCGGCGGAGGATTTGCGTCCAAGACGCCCTTGGCCTTCCATCCAGAAGATCACCTCATCGACCGCGTCATCTGGATAGGCATCGCCCATCGCCGCTTTGGTGGCGCGCGCAATCTTGGCGCCGAGATCGATGGAGGTCTCATCGACCAGTTGCAGAGGGCCCAGCGGCATGCCGACCAGCTTGGCGGCATTTTCGATCAGCGCCGGTGCAACGCCTTCAGCCACCATGCGGATACCCTCGTTGATGTAGGGGATGATGCAGCGGTTGGCATAGAAGAACCGCGCGTCGTTGACGACGATCGGCGTTTTGCGGATCTGCCGCACGTAGTCGAGCGCCTTTGCCACAGCACGGTCGCCCGTGCCTTTGCCCTTGATGATCTCCACCAGCAGCATTTTCTCGACGGGCGAGAAGAAGTGGATGCCGATGAATTGCTCGGGCCGCTTGCTGGCCTTGGCCAGTTCGGTGATCGGCAGGGTGGAGGTGTTAGAGGCAAATATGCAGTCCGCCGGGATCACCGCCTCGACCTTTTGCGTCATCTCCGCCTTGACCTTCGGATCCTCGAACACCGCTTCGATGATGAGATCGCAGCCTTTCAGCGCGTCCAGATCGGTTGTGGCCGTGATGAGGCTGAGAAGCTGTTCTTTCTTCTCCGGCGTGGTCTTTGTCCGCGCGATGCCCTTGTCGGCAAATTTGGCGGTATAGTCTTTGCCCCGGTCGGCAGCTTCCTGCGTCTGGTCGATCAGTACCACCTGGATACCCGCCTGTGCGGAAACAAGCGCAATGCCCGCCCCCATCATGCCGGCCCCGAGCACGCCAAGCTTCTTCACCTTCTGATCGGTCACATCGGCAGGGCGCACGGCCCCTTTTTCCAGTGCTTCCTTGTTGATGAAGAGCGAGCGGATCATCGCTTCCGAGGACGGGTTCATCAGAACGGAGGTGAACCAGCGCGCCTCGATCTTGAGCGCGGTGTCGAAGGGTACCAGCGCGCCTTCATAAACCGCCGAGAGCAGCGCCTTGGCCGCCGGGTACACCCCTTGGGTCTTGCCGTTGACCATGGCGGAGGCCCCAACGAAGGTCATGAAACCTGCCGGGTGGTAAGGCGCGCCGCCGGGCATCTTGTAGCCTTTGGCGTCCCATGGCTTGACCAGATCGGCGTCCTTGGCATTCAGCACCCAGTCGCGCGCCGCCGCCATCGGATCGTCGCTGACCTCGTCGATGATGCCCGCCGCCTTGGCTTTTGCCGGGTCGGACAGCTTGCCTTCCAGCAGGAACGGCGAGGCTGCCATCGCGCCCATCTTGCGCGTCAGGCGGGTCGTGCCGCCGGCACCGGGGAAGATGCCCACCATGATCTCCGGCAGGCCGATCTTGGCCTTTGGATTGTTGGCGGCAAAGATGCGGTGGGTGGAAAGCGGGATTTCAAGCCCGATGCCGAGAGCCGTTCCCGGCAGCACCGTGGCGAAAGGCTTGCCACCCTTCTGGGTCTTGGGGTCCATGCCCGCCAGTTCGATTTTGCGCATGATGCGGTGCGCGTTCATGATCCCGTCGAAGAGGCCCTTGGCCGGGTTGTCGCCCGCCATTTCCTTCATCTTGGCAATCACGTTGAGGTCCATGCCGCCGGCGAAGCTGTCCTTGCCGGAGGTCAGGATCACGCCCTTGACCGCGTCGTCGGCAAGCGCCTCATCGACAAGTGCCTCGAGATCGTCCCAGGCCTGCAATGTCATGACGTTCATCGACTTCGCCTTGACGTCCCAGGTGATGGTGGCGATGCCCTCGCCGTCGGTTTTCATTGTAAAATCAGTCATATCTCTTCCCTCTGTCCGGGGTTCAGGCGCTTACACGCGCTCGATGATTGTGGCGGCACCCATGCCGGAGGCGATGCAGAGCGTGGCCAGCCCCACCTCCTTGTCCGCGCGCTCCATCTCGTCGAGCAGCGTGCCGATGATGATCGCACCGGTAGCACCCAGCGGGTGACCCATTGCAATCGAGCCGCCGTTGACGTTGACGCGGTCGCTGTCCACGTCGAAAGCCTGCATGAAGCGCAGCACGACCGAGGCGAAGGCCTCGTTCACCTCGAAGAGGTGGATGTCGCCGATCGACATGCCGTTGTCCTTCAGGATCTTCTCCGTCACCGGGACGGGGCCCGTGAGCATGATGGTCGGGTCGGTGCCGATCTTGGCGGTGGCGCGGATGCGCGCACGCGGCTTCAGCCCGCGTTTTTCGCCAAATTCCTTCGAACCGATGAGCAAGGCCGCCGCGCCATCGACGATGCCGGAAGAGTTGCCCGCATGGTGGATGTGGTTGATCTTTTCCAGATGCGGATACTTCATCAGCGCAACCTTGTCGAAGCCGGGCATCACCTCGCCCATGGCCTGGAAAGCGGGGCTGAGGCTGCTGAGGCTCTGCATGTCGGTCTGCGGGCGCATGTATTCGTCATGGGCGAGGATCGGCAGGCCGTTGCGGTCCCTGATCTCGATGACCGAGCGGGAGAACCGGCCCTCGTCCCAGGCCTGTTTCGCGCGACGCTGCGATTCCACCGCAAGCTGGTCAGCGTCGTCGCGGGTGAAGCCGTATTCGGTGGCGATGATATCGGCGCTGATGCCCTGCGGGACGAAGTATTTTTCCATAGCGATCGATGGGTCCACGGCTATGGCCGCGCCATCGCTGCCCATCGGCACGCGGCCCATCATTTCCACACCGCCGGCGATATAGGCCTCGCCCGCACCGCCGCGCACCTGGTTGGCCGCGAGGTTCACCGCCTCCATGCCGCTCGCGCAAAAGCGGTTGATCGCAAGGCCGGGAATGCGCTCGTCGAGATCGGAGGCGAGCACGGCGGAGCGGGCCAGGCAGCCGCCCTGCTCCATGACCTGTGTGACATTGCCCCAGATCACGTCCTCAACTGCGTGACCTTCGAGGTTGTTGCGCTCCTTGACGGCGTTGAGGGTTTCGGCAGAGAGCCGCAGGGCGGTGACTTCGTGCAGGCTGCCGTCCTTGCGGCCCTTGCCGCGCGGCGTTCTGAGCGCATCGTAGATATAAGCGTCGGTCATTGTTTTCTCCTTGTGGTGCCGTGACTGGCACCCTTTCGTGTTACGTGCGGTCGGCGGGGGAGCCGGGCATCAGATCGTAGGGGGCTTTCCAGCCCGGTGTTTCTGAGAGGCGCGTGAGCCAGGCGTCGATATGCGGCCACTCCTTGCGGTCGAATCCAAAGGGTTCGGGATAATAGAGGTAGCCGCAGCAACTCAGATCCGCGTTCGTGATGTCGTCACCGACGATCCAGTCGCGGCCTGCAAGATGTGCATCGAGAATCGAGTAGGCCGCCGCGAGCCGTCCCTGGTTGAAGGCGATCACCTCGGCGGGGCGCTTCTCTTCCGGCAGGAAATTCATCAGGAAACGAGTCATCCCCGCCATGGAACTGAGCTTGTGGTTGTCCCAGAGCACCCAGCGCAGAACCTGCCGCGCTTCGTCCGCGTTCTTGCCGCCGAACTTTCCGGTGCGCTCGGTCACATAGTGCTGGATAACGCCCGACTGCGTCAGCTTGAGATCGCCCTCCACCATGACGGGCACTTCGCCCATTTCATTGACTTCGGTGCGGTAGGCGGGCGTCCGGGTCTCGCCGTTGAAGAAATCCACCTTTCCGGGTTCCCAGTCGAGGCCGGAAAGTTGCAGTGCAAGCGCCGCTTTGTAGGCATTCCCGCTTTCGCCGAAACAGTAAAGTTTGATGGTCATATCCTGTAACCTCCGGAGTGTATCTTTTCATTTTTGGAACCTTGGGGTTTTTACACCCCCAAACCCCCGTAGAGTTTATCTGGCAAGATGAAGGACCGCGTTCATCTTTTCTTTACCTTGGGCGCGGCAAGCTCCGTATCGCGTGGCAGGCTGGAGAGCCGAGCCATGTGCAAGGTGAAGTCCCGCCGGAACGCCTGCAGCGAAAGCTGCCCGGTCCGGCGGGGCCGATGGTCTCTTCATCTTGCCGGATAAACTCCCGCCGGAGGCTCCCGTGGCTGACAAATGGCGCAATCGGCAGATCATCACAGCGACCTCGCAATCAGTTCTTTCATGATTTCATTTGTACCACCGTAGATGCGCTGAACGCGTGCATCCGCCCACATTTCCGCGATGGCGTATTCCTGCATGAACCCATAGCCGCCATGCAGTTGCACGCAATCGTCCAGCACTTCACCTTGCGTGTCCGTCAGCCAGTATTTGGCCATTGCCGCTTTCTCGACGGTCAGTTCTCCGCGCAGGTGCTCCAGCATGCATTCGTCCAGAAAGGAGCGGGCGACCGCCGCCTTCGTCTTGCATTCGGCCAGTTTGAAGCGGGTGTTCTGAAACTGCGTGAGTGGGCCGCCAAAGGCCTCGCGCTCCTTGCAGTAGGCCACCGTCAGCGCCACCGCCCCCTCGATCGCGCCCACCGCCCCGCAGGCGATGATGAGGCGCTCTTGGGGAAGCTGCTTCATCATCTGATAAAAACCCTGACCTTCCGCACCGCCAAGGATGTTCTCGGGTGCGATCTCGACATCATCGAAAAACAGCTCCGAAGTGTCCGAGGCGTGCAGGCCGATCTTGTCCAGGTTGCGCCCGCGTTTGAAACCTTCCGCGCCGTCGGTTTCGACGACCGCCAGCGACACGCCCTTCGCGCCCGCGTCCGGGTCGGTCTTGGCGGCAACCACGATCAGGTTTGCATGCTGACCATTGGTTATGAAGGTTTTCTGGCCGGAAAGCCGGTATGCATTCCCCTCTCGTAGGGCCCGAGTCTTTATGTTCTGCACATCCGATCCGGTCGAGGGCTCGGTCATCGCCAGCGCGCCGACAATTTCACCGGTGGCCATCTTCGGCAGCCAGCGCTGTTTTTGCTCTTCGGTCCCATAGGCCAGGATATAATGCGCGACGATGCCCGAATGGATGCCATGGCCCCAGCTTGCGATATTGTTGCGCGCCGCTTCGATCAGAATCGCCGCCTCATGGCCAAAATCACCACCTGCGCCGCCGTATTCCTCGGGGATCGACGGGCAAAGCAGCCCCAATTCGCCCGCCTGCTGCCAGATTTCGCGGTCCATCTGACCCTGCTTGCGCCATTTCTCGAACTTCGGCGACCATTCGTTGACGATGAACTGTGCCGTCATATCGGCCAGCATCCGGTGCTCGTCGCTCATCCATGCGGAAACTTGCTGGTTCATAAGGAGGGTTCCTATTTCTTGCGTGCGTCAAGCTCGGCGTTGAACAAACGCAGACGGTGGCCGAAGGTTTCCTCGTTGAGGACGCTGTCGAAGTTTTCGAAGAGAAAGGACAGCGCCTCACCCTCATCGAGGCCCGCCTCCGAGGCAAAGCGGCGCAGGCGGCGGTAGGCGTCCTCTGTCATCGCGATGTTCAGGCGGCGTGTGGCGCGAAAACGTTTTGGCATTGGGTCAGGCCTTTCTTCAGTCGTCTTAGTCCTCAGCGCCGCGGCGTGCCGGCGAGAAATCTGGTCTTGGCAAGCTGTCCAGTGCGGCAAGCCATGTCGGGTGCTGGTCGTAGTAGAAGACCACATCGGGGGCAGGGGAAATATCCGCAGTGCCAGCTGTAATCGCCCAGGTGCTGCTGCCGTTTCCCGCATAGTAAAGCGGTGTCCCACACATGCTGCAAATTCCGCGCGTCGCAATCTCGGAAGAGGCATAGACCGCCGGCGTTCCATGCCACTCCACCCGCGCTCTCGGAACGCTGATAAAGTAAGGCATTGCCCCGCCGGTGGCCCGCTTGCACATGTCACAAAAGCAGACGTTCACCTCGCCCGGGCCAGTGGAGACAGTGTAGCGCACCGCGCCACACTGACATCCACCTGAAAACTCCGGAAGCTCCGCCATTGCCTGTCACCTCTTCAGAAGTTTGCCACGTCCAGCGCCATGACCGGGTCGGCGCCCGACTGAATGCGGCTGAGGTGCAGCGCGGTCGCAGGCAGTTGGCGCGCCATGTAGTAGCGCCCGGTTGCCAGCTTGGTTTCATAGAACGCCGTATCCGACGCACCGCCCGCCAGCGCGTCCTTCGCGGCCTTGCCCATCTTCGCCCACATCAGGCCAAGGCAGACATGCCCGAACATGTGCATGAAGTCATAGGACCCCGAGAGCGCGTTGTTGGGGTTCTTCATGCCGTTCTGCATGAAATACATCCCCGCCGCCTGCAGATCCTTGCTCGCGGCTTTCAGCGGGTCGAGGAAATCGCGGTCAAAGGCGGCATCCGCCCCGGCGTTCTCCTTGATGAAGCCCTTGACCAGATCGAAGAAGGCCATCACGTGCTTGCCGCCGTCAGCTGCCAGCTTGCGCCCCACGAGGTCC
>JBFFFS010000034.1:0-17056 GCA_041557855.1 Roseobacter sp.
ATTGATGCAAAGAGCAAGTCATCGCTCTCACTCGACGGTGACGGATTTGGCCAGATTGCGCGGCTGGTCCACGTCGGTCCCCTTGGCAACGGCAGTGTGATAGGCGAGAAGCTGTGCCGGCACGGCGTAAAGGATCGGCGTTACCGCTTCGGCCACCTGCGGCAGTTCGATGGTGGCATATGCGTCTTCGCCAAACTCCGCGAGGCCTTGTGCGTCCGAGATCAGGATGACCCGCCCCTTGCGCGCCATGACCTCCTGAATGTTGCTCAGCGTTTTTTCAAAGAGCGCGTCGCGCGGCGCCATGACCACGACCGGTACTTCCTGATCGATCAGTGCGATGGGCCCGTGTTTCAACTCGCCGGCCGCGTAGGCTTCTGCATGGATGTAGCTGATTTCCTTCAGTTTCAGCGCACCTTCGAGGGCAAGGGGGTACATCCGGCCGCGCCCCAGAAAGAGTACATCGCGGGCCTGCGACAGTTTCAGCGCGGCGCTGTGGGTCTGCGCGTTGGCTTCCAGCGCGGTGCTGAGGAGGTTGGGCAGGCTACGCAGGGCCGAAATATGATCGGCGCGTTCAGCTTCAGTGATCTCGCACCGGTCTGCCGCCGCTTTCAGGGCCAGGATGAACAAAACGGTGAGCTGGCAGCTGAAGGCCTTGGTGGAGGCCACGCCCACTTCGACACCGGCGTGGATCGGCAGCACCAGATCGCTTTCTCGCGCGATCGAGCTTTCCGGCACGTTGATAACGGAGAGGATGCGTGTGGCCTTGCCCTCGCAATAGCGCAGTGCCGCCAGCGTATCGGCGGTCTCTCCCGACTGGCTGACAAAAAGCGCAGCCGTACGTGGCGCGATGGGCGGCTCGCGATACCGGAACTCTGACGCCACATCGACCTCGACGGGCAGGCGGGCGATCTGTTCGAACCAGTATTTCGCGGTAAGGCACGCGTAATAGGCCGTGCCGCAGGCAACCATGGTCAGGCGGTCGATCTGGGAAAAATCGAATCCCGGATCGGGCAGGTTGATGCTGCCATCGGCGCCGAGATAATGCCCCAGCGCCTGTGCGATCACGGTTGGCTGCTCGGCGATTTCCTTTGCCATGAAATGCTTGTGCCCGGCCTTGTCGATCCGCGTGTTATCCAAAGACACGGTTTTGACGGGGCGGGTGACCTCTTCCCCGTTGATGTCGGTGATACGCAGTGAGGTGCGGGTCAGCACCGCGCGGTCGCCCTCGGCGAGATAGGTGATCTGATTGGTCAGCGGAGCCAGCGCGATGGCGTCGGAGCCCACGAACATCTCGCCCTCGCCGTGACCGATTGCCAGCGGCGATCCCTTGCGCGCAACGACGATGAGATCGTCCTCGCCTTCAAAGAGAAATGCCAGTGCAAAGGCGCCATGCAGCTTGTCGAGCGTCTTGTAGGCGGCCTCGACCGGACCGTCGCCCTGATCCATGAAATGCTCGGCCAGCAGCGCCACGGTTTCGGTATCGGTTTCCGTGACAAAGGATTTGCCGTATCCGCTCAGTTCCTCGCGAAGCTCCCGAAAATTTTCGATGATGCCGTTATGAACCACGGCCACCGGGCCCGCCCGGTGCGGGTGCGCGTTCATGACCGTGGGTGCGCCATGGGTGGCCCAGCGGGTGTGGCCGATGCCGGATTTGCCGCGCAGAGGCTCGTGAACGAGCAGGTCGGACAGGTTCACGAGCTTTCCGACCGCGCGCCGTCGGTCCAGCTTGCCATCGTTCACCGTGGCGATCCCGGCGCTGTCATATCCTCTGTATTCCAGCCGCTTGAGTGCTTCCACGAGCACCGGCGCGGATTCATGTTTGCTCAGAATGCCTACGATACCGCACATTGTTAGCTGCCTCTCTGTGCCTGCGCCTTCTTGGCCTTCAGGAGTTTGAGTAACTTTGCCCCCATCCCGGGCTTTTCGATCTGGGGCGCCCGCGACAGGGCAAGCGCATCCGGCTCCACATCGGACGTAATGACCGAACCGCTGCCCGTCATTGCGCCGTCGCCAATATGCACGGGTGCGACCATCATTGTGTTGGAGCCGATGAAGACCCGGTTGCCGATTTCGGTGTGGTGTTTCATGACGCCGTCGTAGTTGCAGGTGATGGAGCCCGCCCCGACGTTTGTCTGGCTGCCGAGAGTGGCGTCACCAATATAGCTGAGGTGGTTGATCTTGGTGCCTTCGCCGATGCGCGCGTTCTTGACTTCGACGAAGTTGCCTATGCGCACGTTCTCGCTCAGTTCAGCGCCGGGCCGCAGCCGCGCATAGGGCCCGATAATGCTGCCGCGCGCCACGTGACATCCTTCCAGATGCGAAAAGGCGCGGATCGTTGCCCCGGATTCGACCGTGACCCCCGGTCCGAAGACGACATTGGGCTCGATCAGAGTGTCGCGGCCCACGACCGTGTCGAATGCAAAGTGCACGGTGCCAGGGGCCGGCATGGTAACGCCGTCTTCGAAAGCCTGCTCCCGCGCTCGCGTCTGAAACGTCGCTTCGGCGGCGGCAAGCTCGGCGCGCGTGTTGATCCCCAGGGTTTCTTCTTCGGGGCAGGTCACGACAGTGGCGGACAGGCCGCGCCCCCGCGCAAGAGCTACGACATCCGTCAGGTAGTATTCGCCGGCTGCATTGTCGTTGGGAACGGCGTCGAGCAAATCCAGCAGCAGCGATGCGCGACAGGCCAGAACGCCGCTGTTGCACAGCGGGATGGCGCGTTCCTCCGCCGTTGCATCCTTGAACTCGACGATGCGCTCAAGGCTTTCACCCTGCATGACGAGGCGGCCATAGCGCGCGGCGTCTTCAGGTTCGAACCCGAGAACCACCAGATCGCTGTGGGTTTGCGCCTCCACCATGGCATCGAGCGTTTCGGATTGCACGAAGGGCGTATCACCGAAAAGCACAATCGCTGTGCCGTCGAAGCCCTCGAGCACCGGACGTGCCTGCAGCGCCGCGTGGCCGGTGCCCAGCTGTTCCGCCTGTTCGACCACCGTTGCGCCGGGATCGTAGGACAGGGCCGCTTTGCGAACGGCTTCCGCCCCGTGCCCCGCCACGACAACCGTGTGCTCCGGGTCAAGACTTGCGCCCGCACGCATCGCATGTACCAGCAGCGGTGCCCCGGCCAGCGGGTGCAGGACTTTGGGTAGTTCGGAATTCATCCGTGTGCCTTTGCCTGCGGCGAGGATGACCAATGCAATCTTCATGCTATTTCTCTTTGTGTTCTGCTGCGCGCCTGTTTATCCGGTAATCCGCGCAACGCAAGGCGCGGCCGATCAAAGAAGGTTGCGGCTTGCAACATACCGAAGCAAATATCCGCTGGGAAAACTGGTTTTGAAACAAGCATGAAGACGGTGATTTTTGATCTGGATGGCACGCTGGCGGATACCAGCGGTGACCTGATAGCTGCGGCCAATTTTTGTTTTCGCCAGATGGGGGCAGGCGACATGCTGGACCCCGAGCGCGATCAGGGTACGGCCCTGCGGGGCGGGCGGGCCATGCTCCGGCTTGGAATGGCGCGGCTGGACCGCGCCGACGACGAAGCCGCCATCGACGCGTTCTATCCGTTGCTGCTGGAGGCCTATGGCGCGGCGATCGATACCCACACATTCGTCTATCCCGGCGCGATGGAGGCCATCGAGGTGCTCAAGATGCGGGGCTTTGGGATCGGGATTTGCACCAACAAACCCGAGGCTCTGGCCGAAATTCTTCTCCAGCGCCTGGGCGTGCGGGAAGCCTTTGCCTCACTGGTTGGGGCAGATACATTGCCCGTGCGAAAACCGGACCCGGAACCGCTGTTCGAGGCGGCGCGTCGGGCGGGTGGGGATCCGCGATCATGTATCCTAATCGGCGATAGCGACACGGACCGCAACACGGCGCGCGCCGCCGGCGTGCCAAGTGTGCTGGTCACCTTCGGGCCCGCCGGTGGCGACATGGCAGCGCTCGATCCGGAGGCGCTTTTGCACGATTATGCCGCCTTGCCGGACTTGGCGGTGCGCTTGCTGGCTTGACGCCAATGATGACCGGGTCCAAAGTTCTCTGTCTTGAGGAGCAGGCAAAATGAGCGAAGTTTTTACCGGTAGTTTCACGCAGCAGGAGCCTATCCCGGAGGAGGGAATCGAAGCGGCTTTGGCAGTTCTGCGCAGCGGACGTCTGCACCGGTACAATACCCGGCGCGACGAGATCAGCGAAACCGCGCTGCTTGAGCAGGAATTCGCCGCCACCGTCGGGGCAAAATACTGCGTTGCCGTGGCCTCCGGAGGCTACGCGATGGCGACGGCTCTACGCGCGTTGGGTGTCAAACCCGGTGATCGTGTGCTCTCCAACGCTTTCACGCTGGCGCCCGTGCCGGGAGCGATCGCCGCCGTTGGGGCGCAGCCCGTCTTCGTCGGCGTCTCTGAAAGCCTGACAATCGATCTTGAAGACCTCGAGGCAAAGCTGGATCGCGCGGAAGTTCTGCTTCTCAGCCACATGCGCGGGCATATCTGCGACATGGGCCGGCTTATGCAACTTTGTGATGCAGCCGGCGTGAAAGTGGTCGAGGATTGCGCGCATACCATGGGGGCGGCGTGGAACGATGTGCCGTCGGGTCGCCACGGAGTCGCCGGATGTTATTCCTGTCAGACCTATAAACACGTGAATTCAGGCGAGGGGGGCTTTCTTGTCACCGACGATCCTGATCTCGCGGCGCGGGCGGTGATCCTGTCGGGTTCCTACATGCTTTATGAAAAACACCTCGCGGCACCGCCCAAGGAGGCGTTCGAGGAAATCCGCTACCAGACCCCCAATATTTCGGGCCGCATGGATAACCTGCGTGCCGCGATCCTGCGCCCGCAGGTACGCGATCTCCCGGCCCAGTGCGCCCGGTGGAACGACCGCTACTACCGCATTGAGAAGGGGCTGCGCGGGACCCCGGGCCTGACGGTGATCGAGCGCCCCGCCGCCGAGACGATCGTCGGCTCTTCAATACAGTTTCTGTTGCTCGATTGGGATGTCGACGCCGTGCACGACGTCGTTTCTCGTTGCCACAAGCGCGGCGTGGAGTTGAAATGGTTCGGCGCGCGCGAACCGGTCGGTTTCACCAGCCGTTATGACAGTTGGCGTTATGTTGCGTCTGAACAGATGCCGAGTTCCGACAGGATTCTCGCGGCAACCGTCGATATGCGGGTTCCGCTGACTTTCTCGCTGGAAGACTGTGACCTGATCGCGCGGATCATTCGTGCAGAGGTGGGCGCCGTGTTCCAGGGGTAGATATCCGGCGCGCCACCGCTTTTCTTTTGACCTGTCCCTGTGCCGGGTCTATTATCTGAACGGTCGTTCAATAACCGGGAGGTGGCGATGTTCAACGCGACGATGCAGTTCGATCTTGGCGAAGACGTGAACGCGCTGCGCGATATGGTGCATCGCTGGGCCCAGGAGCGCGTTGCGCCCATGGCGGCGAAGATCGACAGCGACAACGCTTTTCCATCGGAGCTTTGGCAGGAGATGGGCGCGCTCGGATTGCTGGGCATCACCGTGGAAGAGGAATATGGCGGAGCGGGCATGTCCTATCTGGCGCATACGGTGGCGATCGAGGAAATCGCCCGCGCGTCGGCATCAGTTTCACTGTCTTATGGCGCGCACTCCAATCTCTGTGTCAATCAGATCAAATTGAACGGCACACCCGAGCAGAAAGCCCGCTACCTGCCGAAACTGATATCCGGCGAACATGTTGGCGCTCTTGCTATGTCGGAGGCAGGTGCAGGCTCCGATGTGGTGTCGATGAAACTGCGTGCAGAAAAACGCAACGATCATTTTCGTCTCAACGGTACGAAGTACTGGATCACCAACGGCCCGGACGCTGAAACGCTGGTCGTCTATGCCAAGACCGACCCTGATGCAGGCTCGAAAGGGATCACCGCGTTTCTCATCGAAAAATCGATGGCAGGTTTTTCGACGAGTCCCCATTTCGACAAGATGGGAATGCGGGGGTCGAACACGGCCGAGCTCGTGTTCGAAGACGTCGAGGTGCCTTTCGAGAACGTGTTGGGCGAAGAGGGCAAGGGTGTCAGGGTGCTGATGTCCGGTCTGGACTACGAGCGCGTCGTGCTCGCGGGTATCGGGACCGGGATCATGGCGGCCTGTCTGGATGCGGTGATGCCCTATCTCGCCGAGCGCAAGCAGTTCGGACAGCCCATAGGGTCGTTCCAACTGATGCAGGGCAAGATTGCCGATATGTACACGGCAATGAATTCCGCGAGGGCCTACGTGTATGAAGTGGCCAAGGCCTGCGACCGGGGCGACGTGACGCGTCAGGATGCGGCGGCCTGCTGCCTTTATTCCTCCGAAGAAGCGATGAAACAGGCGCATCAGGCGGTGCAGGCCATGGGTGGTGCGGGTTTCATGGCGGACAGCACTGTCTCGCGCCTGTTCCGCGATGCCAAGCTGATGGAAATCGGTGCCGGCACCTCCGAAATCCGCCGCATGCTGGTCGGGCGCGAACTTATGGGAGCGATGACATGAGACCTTGCGCAGGCCGCAGGCTGGTATGCGCCCTTGCGTGCCGGAGGGCGCCGTCGGGTGATGCCGACGCGCAGGTCGCGTGACCGATGCCGCGCTGGACTTGGTTTCTGCCGCTGGGTGCGTTGGTTCTGGCGCTCGCCGTCTGGGCATTCCGCTTGGGCTGGATTGCGGCGACGCTGACGGAAACCGACGTCATAAAGACATGGAGCGCGCGTTATCTTGTGGAGGATCCGGACACGCGACGCCTCTCCGACTGCACGGCGCGGCCCGGACGGATGTCGCAGGTGTGGATCATCGTCAGTTGCATAGACCGGTCGGGAATGCGGCACGACTACCCGGTGGACCGATGGGGGCGTCTTCTGGAAATTTCACCAGCGCAGGCAGAGCCTGCCGCGCCGCGCACATGATGGGTCGTGGTCTGCAATGTCGTTCCGGCACGGTGTCGATGGAAGGAATTAAGTGATGAAACTGACGTCGCAGGTGCTGCCGGGATCGGAAAGCTTCCTGGCCAATCGCGAGGCCCATCTGGCTGCACTGGCCGAGGTTGCCGCGGTCGCCGAAGCGGCGGCGGCAGGCGGTGGCGAGAAGGCCCGTGCCCGTCATTTGTCGAGTGGCAAGATGCTTCCGCGCGACCGGGTCGCCAATCTTCTCGACCCGGGCAGTCCGTTTCTGGAGATCGGAGCGATTGCGGCCCATGGGCTTTACGACGGTGCAGCACCTGCTGCGGGCGTCGTTGCCGGTGTGGGGCGCGTCAGCGGACAAGAGGTCATGGTCGTGTGCAACGATGCCACGGTAAAAGGCGGCACCTATTACCCGATAACCGTCAAAAAGCATCTGCGCGCGCAGGAAATCGCCGAAGCAAACCATCTGCCCTGTGTCTATCTCGTGGATAGTGGGGGCGCCAACCTGCCGAATCAGGATGAGGTTTTCCCCGACCGCGATCACTTTGGCCGCATATTTTACAACCAGGCGCGGATGAGCGCGAAAGGCATCGCCCAGATTGCCGTGGTGATGGGCTCCTGTACGGCTGGCGGTGCCTATGTGCCTGCGATGTCGGATGTGACGATCATCGTGCGCGAGCAGGGAACGATCTTTCTGGCCGGACCGCCGCTGGTGAAGGCCGCCACCGGCGAGGTGGTCAGTGCCGAAGACCTTGGCGGCGGAGATGTGCATACGCGCCTGAGCGGGGTGGCGGACTACCTTGCCGATGACGACTCGCATGCGCTGGCGCTGGCGCGGCGCGCGGTGGCAAGTCTGAACCGCAGCAAACCCGAGACCGTGAACTGGGCTTCGCCGGAGGAACCCGACTATGACCCCGAGGAAATCCTCGGGGTGGTGCCGGCGGATTTGCGAACGCCCTACGATATCCGCGAGGTGATCGCGCGACTGGTGGACGGATCGCGCTTTGACGAGTTCAAAGCACGCTTCGGTGAAACGCTGGTCACCGGCTTTGCGCACCTCAAGGGCTGTCCCATCGGCATTGTCGCGAATAACGGCGTTCTGTTTTCTGAAGCGGCGCAAAAAGGGGCACACTTCATCGAGCTATGTTCCACGCGGCGTATTCCACTGGTTTTCCTGCAAAATATCACCGGGTTCATGGTGGGCCAGAGATACGAGAACGAAGGCATCGCCCGTCACGGGGCCAAGATGGTAACGGCCGTCGCCTCGACCGAAGTACCGAAGATCACAATGCTGGTAGGCGGCTCTTTTGGTGCCGGCAACTACGGGATGGCCGGGCGCGCCTACAGCCCGCGGTTCATGTGGACTTGGCCCAACAGCCGCATATCCGTCATGGGCGGTGCGCAGGCGGCCGGGGTTCTCGCCACTGTGAAGCGCGCAGCCCTGGAGCGGGCGGGCGAGACGTGGACCGCACAGCAGGAGGCGGATTTCAAGAAGCCGACGATCGAGATGTTCGAGCGTCAGAGCCATCCGCTTTATGCATCCGCTCGGCTTTGGGATGACGGGATCATCGATCCGAGACAGTCGCGCGAGGTTCTTGCACTGTCCTTGTCGGCTGCTCTGAACGCGCCCATCGAGGAGACGCGTTTCGGCGTCTTCAGGATGTGAGGGCGGGATGTCCGTGACCATGAGAGCAGCGCTGGCGCAAAGGTGGGAGGGGCGCGAGGCGTATCCGCGAGCGGCCTGTCGTTTTGCCGGGTATGTTGAAATGCCGTCGGAGCGCCTCGAGGTAGTGGAGGGTGTGGCGTGATGAACGCCGCTTTCGCGCCGGGCCCGGGATATGTCGGATTGGGGCACGCTGGCCGCTGCGATCCGGGGAGAGAGAGCGATGTTTGAGGCTATTCTGATTGCCAACCGCGGTGAAATCGCCTGTCGGGTGATAGAAACAGCCCGGTCGATGGGCGTGCGCACGGTTGCCGTCTATTCCGATGTGGACGCCGCGGCGAAACACGTGCAGATGGCCGATCAGGCGGTTGCCATCGGCGGAGCGGCGCCGGGCGAGAGCTATTTGCGCGGCGAGGTCATCATCGCGGCGGCGCTTGAGGCCGGGGCGCAGGCTATTCATCCCGGTTATGGTTTCCTGAGCGAGAACCCCGATTTCGTCGAGGCCGTTGAGGCGGCAGGGCTGGTCTTCATAGGCCCCAGCGCCGATGCGATACGAGCCATGGGTCTGAAGGATGCGGCCAAGGTGGTGATGGAAAAGGCCGGGGTCCCGGTCGTGCCGGGCTATCACGGCAGCGATCAGACCCATACGCGTCTCGCGGCAGCGGCGGAAGAGATCGGCTATCCGGTGCTCATCAAGGCGGTGGCCGGCGGCGGAGGAAAGGGCATGCGGCTTGTGGAGACGTCTGCAAGCTTTGCCGAGGCGCTGGAGGCGGCGCGGGCGGAGGCCAGTGCGGCGTTCGGGAACGCGGACGTTCTGGTGGAAAAATACATTCCCCGTCCGCGCCACATAGAAGTACAGGTTTTCGGCGACGGCACAAACGCGGTGCATCTCTTCGAGCGTGATTGCTCGTTGCAGCGGCGTCATCAGAAGGTCATCGAGGAAGCACCCGCACCCGGAATGACCGAAGAGATGCGCGCGGCCATGGGGGCCGCCGCCGTACGCGCGGCACAGGCCATAGGCTACAGCGGAGCCGGCACCGTGGAGTTCATCGTCGACGGCTCGGGTGCCCTGTCGCCGGACGGGTTCTATTTCATGGAGATGAACACGCGTCTGCAGGTCGAGCACCCGGTGACCGAAGCGATCACCGGCGTCGATCTGGTGGCGTGGCAATTGCAGGTCGCATCAGGTGGCTCGCTTCCGCTGACCCAGCAAGAGCTTCGGATCAACGGGCATGCTTTCGAAGCGCGGCTATATGCCGAGGACGTTCCGGCAGGTTTCCTGCCGGCAACCGGGACACTCACTCATCTTGAATTTCCAGTGGATGTCCGCGCGGACAGTGGTGTGCGGACCGGGGATGCGATCAGCCCGTGGTATGATCCTATGATTGCCAAGCTGATCGTGCACGGGCCGGACCGGCAGGTTGCCCTGTCACGTCTGCGTCGTGCACTCGCGCAGACACGGGTGGCGGGCAGTGTGACCAACCTGGCCTTCCTCGGCGCACTGGCCGCACATGAAGGCTTCGCGCGGGCTGAATTCGATACTGGCCTGATAGGCCGGGACATAGACGCTCTGACCGCCCGTCCCGAGGTCGAAGACCGGCACCGCGTTGCGGCGGCCATGGCGGCCTCCGGTCTGGACGAACCATCCGAAGATGCCGGATTTGCCCTATGGGCGCCGCTGACCCATCGCGTAAGCCTTCTTGAAGGGCCGGAAGTCGTCGATTTGCAGGTCGAGGTGCTGGGCCCCGACCGTCAGCGTTGGCACATCGAGGAGCGAAGCCTGATCGCCGAACGCCGCGAGGGGCGATGGTGGCTGGCGGGGCGTCCCGCGCCCGGCTCTGCGCGTACGCCCGGCGAGATTACCGTGTTTGACGGCTATGGTCTGAGCTTCGGGATCATCAACCCATTGGCTCGTTCGGATCGGCCGGGACATGACAGCACGCTGATCGAGGCGCCGATGCCTGGGCTGGTGAAACTCCTGCGCGCCGAGGTCGGACAAAAGGTGCACAAAGGCGACCGCCTTGCTATTCTGGAGGCCATGAAGATGGAGCACCCGCTCCTGGCGGCCCGCGACGGGGACGTTGCCGAAGTTTTCGTTGTCGAAGGTGCTCAGGTCGCTGCCGGCGCTCCGCTTGTCAGACTGGCCGAAGAGGACATCAAATGATCACGCTGCACCATTGCCCGCAGACACGCTCGATGCGCACGCTCTGGCTGCTGAATGAACTCGAAGTGCCATTTCAACTGCGGAGCTATCCTTTTGACCGCACCTTGCGCAGTCCGGAGTTTCTGACGCTGTCCCCGGCTGGCCGCGTGCCGGCGCTGGAGATCGACGGCGAGCGGATGTTCGAAACCGGCGCGATCACCGAATACCTGTGCGAGCGGTTCAGTCCTGAGCGCCTGTGCCGGATGCCCGGCACGCCGGACCGGCCTGCCTGGCTCATCTGGGTCCACTTCGCGGAGACCATCAGCCAGCATTCGGCGGCTTTGACCCAGCAGCATGTTGCGCTCTACGAGGACTCCATGCGCAGCCCGATCATTATGAAGCTCGAGGCGGCGCGTCTGCTCAAATGCTATGCGGCGATCGAGGCGCGGCTTTCAACGCCGATCGAAAATCGCGATTACTTGCTGACGTCCGGGTTCTCCGCCGCAGACATCTCGGTGGGGCAGGCGGTCTATATGGCGCGGCACTTTGCACGGATCGATGACTTTCCGGCCGTGTCGGACTGGTATGCCCGTATCACCGAGCGCGAAAGTTTTCAGCAGGCACTGCCGGACGGCGATGGTATTTATTCGCAAGACTTTTACGAGCCTTGGCCGTTAGAGTGAGACAGCAATACCGGGAGGGGAGATAAAAGATGAGTCTGGGGCCGTGTGAGATATTCGAGGTGGGACCGCGCGACGGCCTGCAGAACGAAGCGCGTGAAATACCGGTGGCGGAGAAGGTGGCGCTGGTTGATTGCCTCAGCCGCGCGGGGTTCAGCCGGATCGAAGTAGCCAGTTTTGTTTCTCCGAAGTGGGTGCCTCAGATGGCCGGGTCGGCGGAGGTGCTGGCTGGAATACAACGGGCCCCGGGCGTGCGTTACGCGGCGCTGACACCGAACATGCGCGGCTACGAGGACGCGCGTGCCGCCGGAGCCGATGAGATCGCTGTTTTTGCCTCTGCCTCCGAAGGATTTTCCAAAGCAAATATCAACGCGACTGTGGCTGAGAGTATCGAGCGTTTCGTGCCCATACTGGAAGAGGCTCGTCATATCGATCTGCCGGTGCGCGGATATATTTCATGCGTGGTGGCGTGCCCCTATGACGGCGCGGTCGCACCAGCGGCGGTGGCGGAGGTCGCGGACAAGCTGTTCTCGATGGGCTGCTACGAAGTGAGCCTCGGCGATACTATTGGTGCAGGCACGCCCGATTCCATCGCCCGTATGCTGCTCGCTGTCCGGGATGTTGTGCCGGTCGGGCGGCTCGCGGGGCATTATCATGACACGAATGGCCGGGCGATGGAGAACATAGACACCTCGCTCAGTCTTGGCTTGCGCGTGTTCGATGCGGCGGTGGGCGGTCTTGGCGGGTGCCCTTTCGCGCCTGGCGCACGTGGTAACGTGGCCACCGAGGATGTTGCCCGGCACCTTGCGTCGCTGGGGTATCAGACCGGGCTGGACCTTGAGGTCATCGAACAGGCCGCGCAGATGGCGCGTGCCATGCGTGGTCAGGCGGCGGCAGAGCCTGCGGAGTGATCTGATCGATGTACGACACGATTTCCTGCATCACGGACGGCCGTGGCGTTGCGACGCTGATGCTGAACCGGCCGGAAAAGCACAATGCCATGTCCGGGCAGATGCTGGACGAACTCATCGAAGTAGCGGCAGCGTTGGCTGCCGATGATACTGTTCGGGCCGTGGTGCTGACCGGCGCGGGAACGTCGTTTTGTGCCGGCGGTGATCTGTCTTGGATGCGGGCGCAGATGGCTATGGATGCCGCCACCCGCTCGGTCGAGGCGCGCAAACTTGCGACGATGCTGGGGGCGCTGAACAGCTTACCCAAACCACTCATCGGCGCGCTGCAGGGAAATGCCTTTGGGGGCGGGGTGGGACTCGCCTGCATTTGCGACGTGGCCATCGGGGTCGAAACGATGCGGCTTGGACTGACGGAGACCCGTCTGGGCCTGATCCCGGCCACCATAGGGCCTTACGTGATCGCGCGGATGGGGGAGGGACGGGCGCGTCGTGTCTTCATGTCGGCGCGTCTCTTTGATGCGGCGGAGGCTGTCGATCTGGGCATCCTGGCGCGGGCGGTGCCACCCGACGACCTTCATGCGACCGTGGAAGCGGAGGTCCTGCCGTATTTGTCTTGCGCTCCGGGTGCCGTCGCCGCCGCGAAAAAGTTGGCGCGCGATTTGGGGCCGCGCATTGATGCGGACGTCATCGACCAAACCATCGCGGCACTGGCTGCGCGCTGGGAGGATCCGGAAGCTGAAGAGGGAATCGGCGCGTTTTTCGACAAGCGCAAGGCGCGCTGGATGCTCTGATTGACAAAACATGGCTTTGTCATTGGGGCGTCACCTCGGCATGCCAGATGAAGCAGAACAAAGGAGGCGCGCAGGCACATTACGACAGGACTGCAAAGGTTCTCCGAAGCTCATAATCCCCGAAAGCCGACCCGCCTGGGCCAAAGGTATTCGTCCAAGGGTTTTCTTCCCGAGGCTGGTAACACGGTTGTCTGTCATCTCGATACGGCCGTTTCCGCACACAAGGCGGTGCACGAGGCACGCAAGAACCTTCAGGCCTTGCCCGGGGCGGACGCTTTGCTTTTCACGCCGCTGGACAGCCTGCACATGACGCTTTTTGAAGGTGTGATAGATACGAAACGCAAAAATGATGCCTGGCCGGCGGACATGGATCTGACGGTGCCGGTTGAGGAGGTGACGAACCATTTGTTACCGCGCCTGCAGGCATTTGTACCACCGCCCCGTTTTGACGTGCGGGTGCGCGACGTACATCCGGGCGGTCTGCTGCTGGACGGGGAAACCGTGCAGGACCGGGCCCGCATGCGCGCATGGCGCGATGCGCTGACCGTTCCGTTCGGATTTCGCAATCGGGCCCATGACGCCTATCAGTTTCATATGACATTTGCCTATCCGGTCGCGTGGTTGCCTGACGCAGTCCTGCCATGCTGGGGCGATGCGCTTGCAGACATCCTGAACAGACTTCTGGAGGAAATGCCGATTCTACCTTTGAAAGCGCCCGCATTTTGCAGCTTTGCCGATATGACGCATTTTGAAGAACTTGTTGTGCTGGCCTGAAGCGGCGGTTGCAGATCCACGGTCAACTGCGCAGAAATGTCGCCATTTCGTATAGCCTTGCGGCATGCATCCCGGAAAGAACCTGCATTCGGGCGCTCTGGTGCTGCCGCAGCGAGCGGGCAGCCTGTGCTGATTTTCGGGGCATCCCGTAGGTATGCCATGCCCGCGAGTTGCGTCTGGCCGGGCTTTGACAAAAAGGGTGTTTTTGCCGCAGGCTGTCCCGATGATCGTATGATGCACCTGCGGAACTGTGGGTACAGCACCAAGGTACCCCGGTCCAAAGAGGGGTGACCGCATAGGTGCCAAGGCATTCCGCGCCTTTAAAAAAAAGCCAATCTGCGTGAAGTTATCGCAGTCAATTGGCTGGCAATCCGGTTGACCCGGATGGCACATGGACGTACACCTGAAGCTGGCCTCGCGGAGGCCGTTGCGCCGAGACCGCTGCAATGCGGCATGAAAAAAGGAGCCCACCCTTGGACGAGATGCTTAGGGAATACCTTCCGATCCTCATGTTTCTGGCCGTGGCCATCGGCCTTGGGTTGGTACTGATCCTTGCCGCTGTCGTGCTGGCGGTCCGCAATCCGGACCCCGAGAAAGTCTCGGCCTACGAGTGCGGGTTCAACGCCTTTGATGACGCGCGCATGAAATTCGATGTGCGCTTTTATCTCGTGTCGATTCTTTTCATCATCTTTGATCTGGAGATAGCGTTTCTCTTTCCATGGTCGGTTGCCTTCCAGGATGTGAGCATGGTCGGTTTCTGGTCGATGATGGTGTTTCTGGCTGTATTGACGATTGGTTTCGCCTACGAGTGGAAGAAAGGAGCCCTGGAATGGCAGTAGCCGCAGGAGCAACAAGCGCAGGGGTGGATCGAGACGTCGCCACCCAGAACCTGAATCGCGAGTTGCAGGACAAGGGGTTTCTGCTCACCTCGACCGAGGATATCATCAACTGGGCGCGCACCGGCAGTCTGCATTGGATGACGTTCGGGCTTGCTTGTTGCGCGGTGGAAATGATGCACACCGCGATGCCGCGCTATGACATGGAACGGTTCGGCACCGCCCCGCGGGCCAGCCCGCGGCAGTCGGACCTGATGATCGTCGCCGGCACTCTGACCAACAAGATGGCGCCGGCGCTGCGCAAGGTGTACGACCAGATGCCTGAGCCGCGCTACGTGATTTCCATGGGATCCTGTGCCAATGGCGGTGGCTACTACCATTACAGCTATTCGGTGGTGCGCGGGTGCGACCGGATCGTTCCCGTGGACGTATATGTGCCGGGCTGCCCGCCGACGGCCGAAGCGCTGCTCTACGGTATCTTGCAATTGCAGCGTAAGATTCGACGCACCGGGACGCTCGTACGATGACGGGGCCGATTGTGCGCAGATGGGAAGCCATGATCGCGCGGGCAGACATTGCCCCGTGGCTTGAGACATTCCGCGCACGCGCCTATCCCGGCATGCAGGCCGTGGAAGGATTCAAGGGGATCACGATTCATGCGGAACGAGGCGGCGATCCGTGCCGCGTGACCGTGATGACCAAGTGGGAAAATATCAACGCGATCAAGCGATACGCCGGTGATGTGCCGGAGAAGACGGTCATGCCCGATTTCATGGCGCGTTTTTTCCCGAGCTACGACGCCAAGGCGAGCTTTCACGACGAACTGATGCGGGAGACCCGTTCATGACCGAAGCGCTGCAAGAACTCGGCACATACATCGAAGCCAAGCGTCCTGATTGCGTGCTTGGCTGGGATGTGACGCATGGGGAGCTGAACATAGACGTGACGCCGTCCAATATCGTCGGCCTTGTAGAATTCCTTAAGGCCGATGCCACCTGCCGTTTTTCCACGTTGGTGGATATCACTGCCGTCGATTATCCGGGCCGTGCCAAGCGTTTCGACGTGGTGTATCACCTGCTGTCGATGTACCAGAACCAGCGTATCCGCCTGCGCGTTAGTGTCCGAGAAGAGCAGATGCTGGCTTCGATCACGTCGGTTCACCCTTCGGCCAACTGGTTCGAGCGTGAAGTTTTCGACATGTTCGGCATTCTGTTTTCCGGCCACCCTGATCTTCGCCGCATCCTGACCGACTACGGTTTTCGCGGGCATCCGCTGCGCAAGGACTTTCCGACCACGGGCTATACCGAGGTACGCTATGACGAGGCGAAGAAAAGGGTGGTCTATGAGCCGGTCAACCTTGTTCAGGAATACCGTCAGTTCGACTTCATGAGCCCCTGGGAGGGCGCGGAATATATACTGCCCGGAGATGAAAAGCAGGAGAGCAAGTGATGGAAGGCGTCCTATGGATCGCGTTTATCGTTTTGACGATTGTCCCGATGCTCAAACTGCTGCCGCACTTCGGGATCAACAAGTACTGGGCGCTGGCCTGCATTATCCCGTTGGGGGTTCTCGCGCTTTTGTGGTGGATGAGTCTGAAGCTGCAGGAACTGGAGCGTCGATAAAATGATGGACGGAACTCAAACAAGCGACCGCGACGCGGTCCAAGCTGCTGCTGAAGCCTATTGCGTGGGTATTCACACAGCCGATGTCGACCTTTTTAAATCGCTTTGCCATGACAGCTTTCACATGTCGGCGCGTGCGGGATCCGGCAAGGTCGTGATCTGGGACAAGCAGGCCTATCTCGATCGCGTCGGTGGGCGGGATGCTTTCGCGGGAGAGCCGGTTTGCGACATAATGGATGTCGAGGTCTCCGGCGACGAGATCGCGCGCGTCAAGCTGCGGGTGACGGTCCCGCCGCGTGTGTTCGAGGACTACCTCGGTTTCGTCAAGGTGGGCGGAGACTGGAAGCTCATCAACAAGCTATTCCTGACCGTAGACGGTCCGGCGCTCGAGGGGTGATCTGATATGATGGACGGTACAAAGGGTTTCGAGGACGCGCTGACAGGCGAGCAGAAAATCCGCAACTTCAACATCAACTTCGGGCCGCAGCACCCGGCTGCGCATGGCGTGCTGCGGCTCGTGCTCGAACTCGACGGCGAGATCGTGGAACGCTGCGACCCGCATGTGGGCCTGTTGCACCGGGGCACTGAAAAGCTGATGGAAAGCCGGACCTATCTGCAAAACCTGCCGTATTTCGACCGGCTCGACTACGTTTCGCCGATGAACCAGGAGCATGCGTGGTGCCTGGTGATCGAAAAGCTGACAGGCGTGCAGGTGCCGCGCCGCGCAAGCCTGATCC
>JBFFFS010000035.1:0-16950 GCA_041557855.1 Roseobacter sp.
ATACGTCCGCCTTCATCCCCTTTTCGGAAAATACCGACCACGCGCCTCGGGTTCGTGCCAATCCGCCGGATCAGGCGCGCCTCGTAGTGATGCGCCTCGCCCTTCACCAGTGTCAGACGCGCGAGGATGCGGTCCCCCTCGCCCAGCGCGGGGTCCGACGCGCGCGGGACCACGAGAACAACCGGCTCTTGCCCCTTTCCCTGCCATTCCATAGGTTTGGCATAAAGATCGCCGTCGCGGTCCGGTCCAGTGATCTGCAGCACGCTTACCGGCGGCAGGCGATCCGGATCCTGATAACTGCGGTGGCGCTTTTCGAGATGTCCCTCGGCCTCCAGTTCCTTCAGAAGCCTTTTGAGATCGATGCGCGCAGCCCCTTTGATCCCGAACGCCTTGGCGATGTCGCGCTTGGCGGTCAGGGTCGGGTTCTGCTCGATCCAGTCGAGCACTTCGGACTTGGTGGGAAGTTTGCTCATGGCCTTGAGGTAGCACGCGCGCCCGGTGCCGTCATGCGCAAATCAGCATAGGTGTCCACATCCTGCAGTGTATCCGTAAAGGCGATGCGAAAATCGCCGAGCGTGCGGACACTGTCGGCGAGCGCATGTCTGCTGGACCAACGTACGTCGTGAAACAAGTCAGGCGGCGCGCGGCGAATATTCCGGAGGCCGACCAGCCAGTAGCCACCGTCGGGGGACGGGCCAAAGACGGCATCCGCAGCCCCCAAAGCGCCGAAGGCCCGCGAGATATGCGCCCTTGAGATGCCGGGGATATCCGCCCCGATCACGCAAACGGCGCCGGGCGCTTGCCCCGTCAGCATCCGCGCCATCCGATCACCCAGAGACCCCGTTCCCTGTGGCACCCGGTACAGATGTGAAGGCCACACCCGGCTGGCAAGTCCCACGCGGTCCGGAGTAACGGCCAGTACGACACGCCATCGCGGATCCTGCACCTCACGCAGCAGCGCCGCCGTTTGGTGGCGAAACCACCACGCCGCCACCGTCGAACCGATCTCGGCCCCGAGCCGGGTTTTGACCCGACCGGGGTTCGGCTCCTTCAGCATAACGACCAGGGTGGATTTCAAGCGAAATAGTCTTTCAGGATACGCGCGTAGATCGATTTGAGTTGCTGGATGTGCGCGACACTGACATGCTCATCGACCTGGTGCATCGACTGCCCCACAAGCCCGAATTCCACCACCGGGCAGTGGTGCTGGACAAAGCGCGCATCCGATGTGCCGCCGGTGGTGCTGAGAACCGGTTTGATCCCGGTTTCGGCCTCCACCGCCTGCGACACCAGATCGGACAAAGGCCCCGGCGGCGTGACAAAACTTTCGCCCGACACCTTGATCTTCATATCCGTTTTTACCCCGAATTCAGTCTCTATCCAGACCGTTTCCTGCTTTAGCCAGTCCGACAGAGATGCGCCGCTGTGACTATCGTTGAAGCGGATGTTGACTGTCCCGCTGCAGGATGCCGGGATCACGTTGGTGGCCGAGTTGCCGGTATCCACCGTCACCACCGCCAGCGTCGATGGATCGAAGAAATCGGTGCCTTCGTCGAGCGTGTGACTGGCAAGACGGTCCATCAGTCGCATCATCGCGGGCAGCGGATTGAGCGCACGGTGCGGATAGGCGGAGTGCCCTTGCTTGCCTGTCACCTTGATCCACGCAGTCATGGACCCCCGTCTTCCGATCTTTATCATCTCGCCCATCGTGTCTGGACAGGTCGGCTCGCCCACCAGACAGACACTCATGCTCTCGCCCGCCTGCTCCATATGGTCCAAAAGCGCCGTGGTGCCATCGATGGCATCGCCCTCCTCGTCACCTGTGATGGCAAGAACGATCGCGCCCTCTGGCGGCTGACTGGTGACGAAATCTACCGCCGCCGCTACAAAAGCCGCGACACCCGATTTCATGTCCGTCGTGCCGCGCCCATACATCACACCATCTTTGATCCCGGCGCCGAAGGGCGGCATCGACCAGTCGGCCTCTGCTCCGATAGGCACCACATCGGTATGGCCGTTGAAACCGAAGGTCTTGGGATGCGCCTTGTCGCCCCAGCGCGCAAAGAGGTTGCGGATGCCGCCACGATCCGCCCAGGCGCAGTCGAACCCGGCGGACGAGAGCGCGTCATGCACGATATCCAGTGCTCCCTCATCCGCCGGTGTAACCGACGCACAGCGCACCAGTTTTGCGGTCAGGTCCACGGGATCAACACCAGCCATTGCAGTTCTCCATCGTCAATTTTCCAGTTTCTTCCTACAGGGATGCACAAAAGCTGCAAGGGCGGGTAATCCGGGCAAGGAAGTTCTTAACAGACGCACCTATGACGTGTTATGCACCTTTAACAACAAGATGAGGCGGCACAATGTCGATGACCCCCCAGATTTGGGAAATTCGGCAAGCCCAAAGCGGTAGCACCCCCTGCAGGCTCGCGCCCGGAGAGCAGTAAGATGAAACAGGCAGGCCCAATCGGGAATACAGGCACGCGCCGAGCCAAAGGCAGGCCCGCGTGAGTTGGCTCGGCCTTGCCGATCACTCGGAGCGCCGGTTTTCCCTGCGCGGTATCGGTGAGGACCGTCAGGAAACCCGCAGGCATCCCGATGACGATGATTATCTGCTGGCGCGCGGCAGTCTCGTCTTTGAGAGCCGCGTCTCTCCTGACGGCAAACCGCATGCTTTGCTGGGCTACAACCGCAGCTGGCCCGATCAGCGCAGCCTGAGCTTTCAGGCGATCCCCGGCGGCGGCATTTCAATGGTACAGGTGGAAGGGGAGAATATAGCCCATGCCGCCGTGCAACATGCCATCTCGGGCCGAACCGACGTGCTGCGTATTACTTTTTCGTGGAATGCGCCACGGGGGTGGGCCCTGCTGACCGTGGAGCGCCCAGAAGAGCATCAAGTCACATCGACGCCTGTTCGGGATGTCCGCCCGATGCCGCTGAAGGTCCTACGAGACATGGTGATGGGTCGCGACGATCATGAGTTCGCGGCAGACATGATTTTTGCAGCGCTGTCCGACGGTATTGAACCGGTCGGCCCCTCCCCGAGCCTTGGGCCCGATGCGATGATAGCAACGCCTGACGGCTACCGCGCCGCTGGAAGCCTGAAGCGCGGAGATACCGTGCTGACCCGCGGCGGTGGCGTGGTACCCGTCTTGCACAAGCTCGACCGTGTGGTGCCGGCACGCGGCAGCCTTGCGCCGGTGCGGCTGCGTGCCCCCTATTTCGGCCTGTTGGATGACGTGATCGTGGCTCCCGAACAGCGGCTGGTCATCGACGGATCCGAGGTCGAATACCTGTTCAACCAGGAAGCTGTGCTGGTGCCGGCACGTCATCTCGTCAACGGCTTTGCCGCCATGGCGGAAGCCCCTCGCCCAACAGCACGCTACACACAGGTGATCCTGCCCGCGCACGAGCCCCTGATGGTGGCAGGCACGGCGCTGGAAAGTCTCTATATCGGGCAATTACGACGCAAACCGGCCTTGTTGGAGGCAACCCTGCTGCGGGATCTGGACCGCAATAGCCTGCCGGAACACGGACGCGCCGCCTTCAAGGAGTTGAAGTGGTACGATGCCATTCACCTTGCCCGACAGCGTGCTGCCTGACGGGCATCAATCCGCATCCGCCTCCGGATGCGTGCCGTAAAACGGCTCCATCTGGGCAACGATCACCGCGTTTTCGGCCAGCGCCCGATCCATCAGGGCACGCTCTTCATCCGAAATCTCATGCCCTTCGTCGAGGCGTTCCTGCAAGGTACCGTAGCCGGTGACATCAAGAGGGGCGGTGTCCGCCTGTTTCAGGATCGCCACCGTTTCGCGCACCGCCTCGGCCTCGTCTACGCCGCTGGCATAAACGACGAGTCCGGCACCCGTGGCCTTTTTCGGCAGCCCATCACCCTGCTTGCGACCGATCTGGACGACAAGGGTATAGACCTGTTGGCGTGAGGGTTTTTTCGCGTCTGCCATGCCCCTGCTTTAGGACTTGGTGAAGGGCATCACAATGGCTTTGTTCAATTTGTCCTCCGGGGGCCAGCCTGAATATGGCTCCCAATCATCCTCCATCTCGTGCAGGTGCCGCAGCCCGGCAACCATCGGCGCGCGGACCTCGGGGGCGAGTTGAAAATACTCTTCGGCAAGCTCTTCGTAACGTAGGGCCATCAGGCCCTTGGCATCTCCGGTGGCGATTGCGTCGAGCAGGATTAGAGCCGTGCAGGCTGCATGGGCCGGGTGATCCGAATCAAGCGAGGCGCGTTCCACCACCTCGCTGGGAAACCAGCCGCCGAATTCCGACAGGGTGCAGCTGCTTCTCAGACAGTTCTCGAGCGCCATGCGATGCACTTCCCTGATCTCCTCGGGGGCGAGCGCGCAGACGAGATCACGCATATCATCGGTCATCGAGCGCGCGATGATCTGCAGCAGGCGTATCAGGTCCGCCTCATCGTAGGTGCGCAGGTCCGTGCCTCTGGGGGGCTGGTCCAGCTTGACCCTACCCATCGCATGAGCACAGCGAAATCCGTTCATCAATGCGGCACGCACCGGGGAAGGGGCTTCGCGGAAGCGATCCTGGAAAGCGTCCCAGTTCCAGAAAAGATCATCCTCCCCCGCGCCGTGCTGCAATCGGTCCGAGAGCAGGATGACCGTCGCGGTCATGAAACTGCGATGATCCTGATCGGGCATGGAAGCGACCATCATAAGTTCCGCGTGCAGTACCTTCGCATCCTGAATGGTCATCTTGCACTGCTGATCGTAAATCACCCGACGCAATGTCGATTTGATACCCGGAGAGACTCGCATGGCGAGATCGGAAAACCCGGTGGCAGCCACGCTTTGCAAGTCCGATAGGACTTGCATCGTTTTGAAAGGCAAAGGTGCAGTAAAATGGCGCATGACGATCCCCTACCGGAACATCCGGGCGAGATTGTCACGCGCTTTTGTCCGAAGCCGGGAATTCTTGGGGCGTGTCTGCCACAGCTCCTAAGAATTCGTTAAAATCAGTCGCGCAGAAGCTCGTTGATCGAGGTCTTGGAGCGGGTCTGCGCATCGACCTTCTTGACGATGACCGCGCAGTAGAGGCTGACCCCGTTCTTGGAGGGCATGGAGCCCGCAACCACGACCGAGCCCGCCGGCACTTCACCGTAGGTGAACTCGCCGGTTTCCCGATCCACGATCTTGGTCGATTTGCCGATGAACACGCCCATGCCAAGCACCGAGCCTTCGCGCACGATGCAGCCTTCGACAACTTCGGAGCGCGCGCCGATGAAGCAGTTGTCCTCGATGATCGTTGGGCCCGCCTGCATCGGCTCCAGCACACCGCCGATGCCGACGCCGCCGGAGAGGTGCACGTTCTTGCCGATCTGCGCGCAGGAACCGACCGTCGCCCATGTATCGACCATGGTGCCCTCGTCTACATATGCGCCAAGGTTGACGAAGGAAGGCATCAGTACCACGCCGGGCGCAATGAACGCCGATTTGCGCACCACGCAGTTCGGCACCGCCCGGAAACCGGCCGCTTTCCATTGCGCATCGTCCCAGCCGTGGAATTTGCTGTCGACCTTGTCCCACCAGCCAGCACCCTGCGGACCACCGGACTGCATTTCCATGTCCTTAATGCGAAAGCCCAGCAGCACGGCCTTTTTCGCCCATTGGTTCACATGCCAGTCGCCACTTTCCTGACGTTCCGCCACCCGCAGCTTGCCGCTGTCCAGCGCGGCCAGCGTGTCTTCGATGGCTTCGCGGGTCTCGCCGGAGGTCCCGGGCGTGATCGTGTCGCGCGCCTCCCATGCGGCTTCGATGGCGGCTTCAAGCTGTGCGTTGGACATGGCGGTTCTCCCCGGAAAGATAAATGCTTTGCGCGCCTATACTAGGACCAACCCCGCCGTGCAATGCGCAGCATGGCGCAGGGCGCTGCAACAGGACGCGCCTGACCCATTGCAAAATGCCGCCTGACGTGGCCATTTGCCAAGGCTGACCGTTTCGGAGTGACCATCATGATGGACCAACCCCACCCTCTTCGCCGCGCGCGTTCTGACCGTGAAGCGACACAAACTGTTCCGGATACACCACAGACACGTGCGCCCCAGTACCGCCTGGCCTTCGCGGACGAAGACTTCCTTTGCCGCGAGGAATTGCGCCCGGTCAGGTTGCAGCTCGAGCTGCTCAAACCGCAGATGGCTCTGGATGAGGAAAAGATCGCCTCCACCGTCGTCATGCTTGGCAGCGCGCGTATTCCGCGACCGGCGGACAAGTCGGAGGCAAGGACGAAAACGCTGGGCGAGTTCTCGCGCTATTACGAGGAGGCCGAAGAGTTTTCCCGGCTGATAACGCTGAAGAGCCTTGAAACCGGAGGACGGGAAAACGTGATCGTGACCGGTGGCGGTCCGGGGATCATGGAAGCCGGTAATCGCGGGGCAATCGAAGCAGGCGGTCACTCGATCGGTCTGAATATCGTCCTGCCGCACGAGCAGGCCCCCAATGCCTACGTCACACCGAAGTTCTGTTTCAACTTCCACTACTTCGCGATCCGGAAGATGCATTTCCTGATGCGCGCCCATGCGATCTGTGTCTTTCCGGGCGGGTTCGGCACATTGGACGAGCTTTTCGAAGCGCTCACACTTATCCAGACAGGGCGCATGGAACCCGTTCCCGTCCTGTTGTTCGGGCGCAGCTTCTGGGAAAAGATCATCAACTGGGATGCACTTGCAGAGGCCGGCACGATTTCGCGCGAGGATCTGGACCTTTTCAGCTACGTGGAAAGTGCTGCGGAGGCCGTGGAGATCATTACCAACTGGCAGGCGCAGCCTACGCGCGACCGGCTTCCGGGACGCAGCTAGGCGCAGGCAGGCGGCGGCAAGCTGCGCTCAAGATCGATCAGTTTTTCAAGGTCCGGCAGACGGATTGCGCCGATGACCAGCGTGCGGCCAACGACCATGCCCGGCGTGCCCGCGATACCAAGCCGCGCGCCGAGAGCCAGGCTTTGCGCGAGCGCATCGATGACCCTCTGACCATTGTACTCGCGCGCGAACGTATCCGGGGAAAGATTCAAAGCCAGCGCCATCTCACGCAGAGAAGCAGGCCCCGGACGCAGCGCGCCCGAAGCCAGATAGGCGCGCGCCCGGTCTTCCGCACCGAGAAACTTAGCCGCCAGCGCCGCGCGTGCCACATGCTGCGAGTATGGACCGAGCAACGGCATTTCACGCCAGATCAGGCGGATGGGCGCGCCCGAGTCGCGCAAACCGATCAATTGCTGTTCCAGAACCTTGCAATAGGGGCAGTTGAAGTCGCTGAAGACCGCGATCGGGAGGCGGTCCTGCGTCCACCCTTCGGGACCGAACAGAGCCAAACAGGGTGAATCAGAGACAGGATCGTAGAGCGGTGCCTGATCAGGAAGACGCTCGCCCACACCGAAGAAGGGATCGATGCCGCCCGAAACAGAACCGCCGGCCATTTTGCGAAAGCCCTCGAAGCCCGGAAGAGGTTCGAATTCGAAATCGGACGGAAGCCTGCGTAAAATCGGAGGTACGGCAGCGGCAGCAGCCATCAATCCGCCGATCACCAACAGGTCGCGACGGCGCATTACCGGCCTGCCAGCCCCGCATCCTGTTCGATCTGCCGACGCGATTTGCGCGCACGCTCGGTGGCCGATTTGAGCTGGCCGCAGGCCGCCATGATATCCTCGCCACGCGGCGTGCGGATCGGCGAGGCGTACCCCGCCTTGTAGATGATATCCGCAAAGGCCCGGATGCGGTTGTTTGAAGAGCGCTTGTAGGGCGCGCCCGGCCATTCATTGAACGGGATGAGATTGATCTTTGCCGGGATGCCGTCGATCAGTTTGATCAGGCGGCGCGCGTCCTCGTCACTGTCGTTGATACCGTCCAGCATCACGTATTCGAAGGTAATACGTTCGGAATTGCGCCCGCGCGGGTAAGCTCGGAGCGCGGCCAGCAGTTTTTCGATGTTCCAGCGCTTGTTGATCGGCACCAGCTTGTCCCGCACCTCGTCAGTCGTGGCATGGAAACTGACCGCAAGCTGGCAGCCGATTTCCTCCGCGGTGCGTTCGATCTCCGGCACCACGCCCGAGGTCGAGAGCGTAATTCGGCGGCGCGAAAGCTGGATGCCTTCGCCGTCCATGGCAATCTTCATTGCGTCGCGTACGTTCTCGAAGTTGTAGAGAGGCTCTCCCATCCCCATGAGCACGATATTGCTGAGCAGGCGCGTCTCGTCCTTCGGCGCCCCGATCTCCGGCCATTCGCCGAGATCATCGCGCGCGACCATCACCTGACCGATAATCTCTCCAGCTGTGAGATTACGCACGAGTTTCTGCGTGCCTGTATGACAGAACGAGCAGGTCAGCGTGCATCCGACCTGGCTGGAAACGCAAAGTGTACCGCGCCCTTCCTCCGGGATGTAAACAACCTCGACCTCGTGGCCTCCCGCGATCCGCACGAGGTATTTGCGCGTACCATCCTCGCTGACCTGCCGGGCGATCACCTCGGGCACTTCGATTACGAATTTCTCTTTGAGTTCAGCACGGTAGGCTTTGGCCAGATTGGTCATCGCGTCGAAATCCCGCACGCCCCACTGGTAAATCCACTGCCAGATCTGGCCAACGCGCATCTTGGCCTGCTTTTCCGGCGTCCCGGCCGCGATCAACGCCTCGCGCATGGCGTCGCGCGTCAGCCCGACGAGGTTCAATGGTCCCTCGGGCAGTTTGCGCGGAATGGTATGTACGTCTTGCGTGATCGGCGCGGCGGCAGGCATTTAGGCCTCCTGATGAAGGTGGATGCTGCTCTATATAGAAATTTCAGTGCGGATCAAAAGGAAAAGCCCCGCAGGCTGCGGGGCTCTGTCGCAGGTGCCGGGCGCGTCAGTTGGCGCAGCGTTTCTCTGCATCCTCTACCGCGTCGGTGAAGCCAAGCAGCGAAAACGTGTCCTTGGTGGTCGTGCCCCGGCTCGAAACACCGGTGACCACAGCATCGACACCGCGTTTCATTGCGTTGACCAGTTTTGCGTCGTCTGCCGGGCTGGCCGGCCAGGCCCATTCGCCATCCGTAAAGAGCGAGAACTCCGTGCCGCCGATATCGACCTCGACCTGGCTTCCATCGCGGAAGGGGTATCCACCAGTAAAGGCGACCTGCCCATCGGCTCCGGATCCGGGTCTGTAGAACACCATCAGAAGAATTTGGCCCCGGTTGGCGGCGACGACGCGACCATCTCGGGTGTTGACTGTCTCCGTGGGTACCGAGACGCCCCAGCATTCCTTTGGATTGTCTTCAACGAAAACGCTCCAGTCGGTTTTTGCCGCGACGCGATTATTACTTACTTCCTGTCCCGCGGCCATCTGGCCCACCAGGGCGAAAGCGCTGACCAAACCAAGGAAACTCTTAGAAATTCGCATTTTTTACAGCCTCCAGCTGTCCTAACCTCAACTTTTGACCCGGATCGACGGCTCATTGGTGGCCGCCTTTTATTGCAAGTCTATTCTTGAATCCCGACAGGCGGCACAGTAGCGCAAAGATCAAGGCAGACGAAAGCCCGATCCGCATGTTTTCGCGATTTGTTGAGGAAAAAATGACCCGATCAGTACCAATGGCCGAGCTTTGGCGTGGGCCTTTTCTTGAGAGCTCGCACAGCGGGCATGCCGTAGTTTGCGACGCGACAGGGCAAATTGTCGAGGCCTGGGGCGATCCTGAGCGGATCGTGCTATCTCGTAGCGCCTGCAAGATGATCCAGGCTCTGCCGCTCGTCACCAGCGGCGCCGCCGATGCGGCGGGCCTGACGAAGCGGCACCTGGCGTTGGCCTGCGCCTCGCATCGCGGCACGCCAATGCACACCGATGTCGTACGCGCGTGGCTGAAGATTCTCGGCCTGGATGAGGGCGATCTGCGCTGCGGCGCGCACGCACCCTATGATGAAGAGACGTTTCACGCGATGATCCGCGAAGGCGAAAGTCCCTGCCAGTTGCACAACAACTGCTCGGGCAAACACAGCGGCTTTCTGACCCTCTCAAGGCATCTTGGCGCAGGACCCGAATATCTCGAGATCGATCATCCGGTACAACGCGCGGTGCGCACAGCCTTTGAAGAGGTCACGCAGGAGACCTCGCCGGGGTACGGGGTGGATGGTTGCTCGGCACCGAATTTCGCAAGCAGTCTGCACGGCATGGCCCGTGCAATGGCTCACTTCGCAGCAAGCCCTGAAGGCAGCGCCGAATTCCGGTTGCACGAGGCGATGCGCCTGCACCCGGACATGGTAGCCGGCCCGGGTCGCGCCTGCACCGAGTTGATGCGCGCGATGCAGGGCAAAGTGGCGATCAAGACCGGGGCTGAGGGGTTTTACACGGCCATACTGCCAGAACGGAAACTGGGCGTCGCGCTCAAGATCAGTGACGGGGCAACCCGAGCATCGGAGTGCGCAATCGCATCAATCCTTGTAAAACTCGGGGTGTTAGAGCCAGATCATCCGGCGACACGCGCCGTCATGAACACGCCTGTGCCGAATCGCCGGGGGATCGAGGCGGCCTTTCTCCGACCAGCGCCAGCACTGCTCTAGAAGGGCGTGCCCTCGGTATCGGGGTACACGAAATCCGCGACACTGTAGCCCTGCAAATAGAGAAGCGACGTCAGATCGCCGTGGTTGATGCGCAAGTCGCATTGCGCGGCAACGGTGGGTTTTGCATGCAACGCGACGCCGGACCCGGCAAGCGACAGCATACCCAGATCGTTCGCGCCATCGCCGACCGCGATGACCTCGGCGGCGCTGATCCCCAGCCGCGCCGTGATCTGCTGAAGCGCATCCACCTTGGCCTGCTGACCGAGGATCGGACGCGCCACATCCCCTGTCAGAACTCCCCCCGACGCCAGAAGCGTATTTGCTCGGTTCTCATCAAAACCCAGTGCCGCCGCGATAGCCGCAGTAAAATTCGTGAAACCGCCCGAGACCAGCGCTGCGTGAGCACCATGCGCCTTCATCGTCGCCAGCAAAACAGGGCCACCCGGCATCAATGTGATCCGCTCTTTAAGAACCTTGTCGATGATCGTAACCGGCAGCCCTTTTAGCAGGCCTACACGTTCTTTCAGGGCCGCTTCGAAATCCAACTCACCATTCATGGCACGCGCGGTAATGTCCTTGACCCGCGCGCCGACACCCGCTTCATCCGCGAGTTCGTCGATGCACTCCTGTTCAATCATCGTGCTGTCCATATCCGCGAGCAACATCCGCTTGCGGCGGCCGTTACCGGGTTGAAGCGTCAGATCGACAGCGCGTTCCTGCAGCCCGGCCCAGACATCCCATCGGTTATCGGGCACCGCCGGGACCGCGAATTCGGCAGCGACTCCCGGGTTGAGCCAGGTGACGTCGCCACCGCCCCAGGCATTGCGCAGTGCATCCACCGTGACCGCATCCAGCGAACCGGGGTGAGAGGCGCCAAGCAGGGTCGCAATATACATTTGTTTCCGATCCGTATCGTCAAAAAGTGACACAATGAGACGTGTCTTCGTTTAGCGGCAATTTGGCAGCGACGCCAGAGCACGCAACTGCATCTTCTTCCTCTGGCAAAACCTTCTAAAACGAGGGTGGAGGCTTTTGGTAATTCTCACTTTATGTGCGTTCTTCAGGCGATCAATTCCGCTGGCCTTGGTCGGATATGTTTGAGTCATCGCGTCGAACGACGTACGTTCCGCCATCGCATTGGCGTCATTCTTCATCACCGTTGATGCTGCTTTCCAGCCTTCCGGAGCAGTGAGGGTGACACGGCCATAGCCCGCTGGCGACACGTCTGCCGCGCATCGCGCCGAGGGGCCCGTATTGCGCAAAAAGCAGGTCGGCAAGCTTACGTCGCAAAGCGGCACCGCAAGTGTACAGGTTGCCGGAATCGCCATGTCAGGCATGCATAGCGGTCTTGCAATACAACCCATTGTGCAGGTGCAGCATAGGTTTATATCGCGCTTTGAAACGCACGGCCTTGCGGCCGCAACCCCGAAAGGAGCGCACTATGATCATGATTGGCAAAATCCGTGAATTTGCAGCGCGTCAGGCGCTGCAACGCAAGATTTACAATGAGATGTCGCACATGAGCGACGCAGAGCTGAATGATCTCAATCTCAGCCGCGCCAAGCTGAAGGACATCTCGCGTCGTCAGGCGATGATGGCCTGATCCAACCGGAATTCCGCCTGTAGAAACCCGCGCCGGGGCATCACGACAGATGCTCCGGCGCTTTGTTTTTCAGCGACCGCGTCGCGGCATCGGCCAGCCGCTGCGCGACCACCCCGTCGGCGATGCCCGGTGACGGGGCGTACCCCTCGCTCAACGCGGTAATGAAGTGGATCATCTCCGCAAGATAGGCCGCCTCGTAGCGCTCAAGGAAGAAATGCTTGTTCGGCGCGCTGGTGAAGCCGCCTGAGCCCGCCTGCGTGACAAGATTTTCAAGCTGGTTGGCAGCCTGCAGCATGCCGGCCGACCCATGCACCTCGACGCGCTGGTCGTAGCCGTAGGTAGCGCGGCGCGAGTTGTTGATCTGGCAGAGTTTGCCCGAGGCGGTGCGCAGGGTCACAACGGCGGTGTCCACATCCCCGGCCTCGCCAATGCCGGGATCGACAAGACAGGCGCCTGTGGCGTAGATCTCAACCGGCTCTTCGCGCAGAAGGAAACGCGCCATATCGAAGTCGTGGATCATCATGTCCCGGAACAGACCGCCCGAATTCTCGATATAGGACAGTGGCGGCGGTGAAGGGTCCCGCGAGGTGATGACGACAAGTTCCGCGTCACCGATAGCGCCCGCGGCAAGCTGCGCCTTCACATGCGCGAACTGCGGATCAAATCGGCGATTGAAGGCGGTCATGAACGGAACGCCCGTTTCTGCAACCACTGCGGCGCATTCTGCGGCGCGATCGGCCGACAGGTCGATTGGTTTTTCACAGAAGATCGCCTTGCCCGCCCGCGCCAGCTGGTGGATCTGGTCGTAATGCAGCGTCGTGGGCGTGGCGATGATGACAGCGTCGATGTCTGTCGCAGCGATGATATCTTCGGCGGAGCGCACCTCTGCGCCGAATTTTTGCGCCAGCGCTTCGGCGGCTGCGGGTACGAAATCAGCGACTGCGGTCAGCCGGGCGTTGGCCATCCGCGCGAGGCTTAACGCGTGGACCTGACCGATGCGGCCGCAGCCGAGTAGTCCGATCGAGATCATGGGTGTCTCCTTTGCTCGGGTTTATGCGGGGCCAAGCGCGCGCAGGGCAGCGCGGGCGGCCTCTTCGATGGGTGCTTCGACTTCGGAAAGGATCTGCACGCGGTCAAAGCGGTCCGGATCACGGGCGACAGCGTCGCGCAGGGCGTTGCCGAAAGCCATGCGCAATTCCGTGCCGATGTTGAACTTGCAGATGTTCGAGCCGCGCGCGAGCCGCGTCCGCTGGGCAACCGGCACGCCGGAGCCGCCATGGATCACCAGCGGAATGTCCGTCACCGCTTCGATGGCGCCTATGCGGTCCTCGTCGAGTCCACCTTCGCGGTTCTGCTGCAAGTGCACGTTGCCACAGGAAATTGCCATGGCATCGACGCCGCTGTCGCGGGCGAACCTGGCGGCTTCTCCGGGGTCGGTCCCGGTGGATTGCTCGCCCTGCGCGTAACCGACAAAACCGATTTCGCCTTCGCAGGAAATACCTGCGGCGTGGGCCATTTCAGCGATGCGGGCGGTCTGATCGATATTTTCGGCCAAGGGCAAGCGGGAGCCGTCAAACATTAGCGATGTAAAGCCGCTGTCTAGCGCTTCGCGGCATTCCTCGAAGGTGTAGCCGTGATCGAGGTGAGCTACGACAGGAACCGAGACGCTTTCCGCAAGGTGACGGAACATTTTGCCGAGAACCGGCAAGGGCGTGTGCTTGCGACAGGAAGGGCCGGCCTGAAGGATCACCGGCAGTCCCGTCGCTTCGGCAGCCATTGTGTAGGCTCGCATGTCCTCCCAGCCGAGAGTGACGAGGCCGCCCACGGCATAGCCGTCGCGCAGCGCGGGGTTCAGGACGTCGGAAAGAGTGGCGAGGGTCATGGTTCTGCTCGCTGATGGCGGCTCCCTGCCGCGGTTGGGGGAAGGCCCTCGCCCGTGGGCGGTCGGGGGCTGCCCGGCGCGCCGCCGGGCTCGATATCGGCTATTTGAACTTGGCCACCATATCCATGATGCCCGGGATGGTATGCAGTTGTTCGGCGTGGGTGGGCTGGAAATACTGCTTGAGGCTACGCTGGCTCAGCCCACCGAGAATGGTGAAATAATACATCTCGTAGCCCGGCAGCACGCAGCAAGGGTGGTAGCCCTTGTCGATGCAGATCGTGGAGCCATCAACGATGTGATAGGCATCGCCCGGCTCGTTATCGACCCGCTGCAGCATCTGAAGACCCGAGCCGTAGTTGGGTTTGAAGCGGAAGTTGTAGGTTTCGTCGTGGCGCGTCTCGATTTTCTCGCCGGCCTCTTCGCGGTCAGTGTCATGCTTGTGGCTGGGAAAACCCGACCAGCCGCCCGCCCCCACGGTGAAAAGCTCGCTCACCAGCAGGCGGCCGACGCGGTCGACCTGTTTCTGCCCGAGGATGTGCTTGATTTTCCGGTGGGTCTTGGTGTCGTCGGAACCGTATTGCACCAGGTCGATCTCGCTGGCGTGCACGGCAAAGGGTTCGAGCGCTTTGTCGTATTTCGCACCGGCGACAAAAACTTCGGCCGTATCGGAGATACAGTGGAAACGGGCCTCCGCCCCGCTTGGCACATAAACCCCCTCCGGCTCGCCGTCCCATACATCGACGCCGCGACCGCCAAGATCCTTGACCTGAAACCCGCCTACCTCCACCGCGATCAGTCCCGTGGCGGGTACGATACATGTTTCGTAGCCGGGCACGGCGTAGCCGAAGCTTTCGCCTTTCTTGAGCTTTACGATGTTGAAGTAGTTGAGCGGCACCAGTGCATCGCCTGCATCGACGATCGGTTCGTTTCGGTTATCGAAGGGAGGTATATGCATGACCGGTTACCTTTCGGTGGGGCCGGGATGACCGGCCAGAAATTCAGAAAGCTGCGCATGGGTGGGCATTGCCGGGGCGCAGCCGGGTTTCGAGACGACGATGGAGGCACAGGCGGAACCACGCAGTACTGCATCGCGCAAAGAAAGCCCCTCAGCCAGCCCGGAAAGCAGTCCGGCCATGAAACTGTCGCCCGCGCCATTGGGTTTGACGGCGGTGACAGGATAGATGCCAGTGTGGATTTCCTGCCCATCCGCGAAGGTGACCGCACCTTTTTCACCCATCTTGTATATGACGATGCCAACCCCGTTTTCCGCGAGGCTCTCCGCCTTTTCCAGCCCTTTGGACATGTCGCCGGCCATGAAGCCAAATTCCTCGTCGTTGCCCACGATCATGTCAGAGGCTGCGCCCGCCCGCGACAGCACCTCGGCGGCGACATCGGAAGATGGCCAGGAATAGGGGCGGTAGTCGATGTCGAAAATCACCGGCAAACCGTTGGCAGTCGCACGTTCGAACGCTTCGAAGGTCGCGGAGCGCGAGGGCTCGGCGGCAAAGACGGTTCCCGCCGTGACCAATGCACCGAAAGGGCCAAAATCGACTGCCGCCATGTCCTCGGGCGTGACCTGAAAATCCGCCGCTCCGTTGCGGTAGATGACGTTCTGGAAATCCTCGATACAACTTTCATAGACCGCGAGGGAATTCCGGAATTCGCCGCCGACGGCGCGCACGTAAGTGGTGTCCACCCCGTAGTGGCGCAGCTTGTTGATGCAGAACCGGCCCACCGCGTCATCCGAGACGGAGGTCACAAGCGAAGCGGCGCAACCGAACTTGCACAGCCCTGCGGCGATATTGGCCGAAGACCCGCCGAGATCGGCATGGAAGGTTTCGGCGTGCTCGCTTTTCACACCCGGCGGGTGGGCGAACATATCCATGCCCGCGCGCCCCAGAATCACGAAGTTCTTCTGCGAGATACCGGCAAGGAGCGCCTCGTGGGACAAGCCTGCCATTACACGCCCCTCCTCTGTTTGGCGCGACTGGATTCCCATTCAGCGTGCTTTTCGCGCACTCTCTCGCTTTGCGAAACCTCAGGCGTGCCAACCTCCCACCATGTGTGTCCTTCCGTGGTCCAGCCCTCGTAGGCATCGACGTTCATGACGATCACACTGGTCCGATCTGCCGCCTTTGCCGCCTTGAACGCCTCGGCAAGCTGGTCGGGCGTATCCACATGGACAGCATGCGCTCCCATGGAGGCGGCATGGGCGGCGAAGTCCACCGCAAAGGCGTCAGGTACGGTGGGCGCGTCGGCGATCAGGTTGTTGAAGCTTTCATTCCCGGTGTTGTTCTGCAGCTTGTTGATGACCGCGAAACCACCATTGTCCAGAACCAGTACGATCAGCTTCTTATGGGTCAGAACCGAGGAATAAATATCGGAATTCATCAACAGGTAAGAACCGTCGCCGCAAAAGACGATAGTGTCCTGCTGCGGTTCCTTTTCTGACTGCGCAATCCGCGCACCCCAGCCGCCCGCGATCTCGTAGCCCATGCAGGAGAAGCCGAACTCGACGTCCACCGTGCCGACGTCGAGCGTGCGCCAGTTGGCCGTAACTTCCGCCGGCAGCCCACCGGCGGCGGCGACCACGCGGTCGCGCGTGTCGCAGAGCGCATTCACCACACCGATCGCCTGTGCGTATGAATTCGGCCGGTTGCCTGGGCGGACGTTCTCGGCAACGTAGGCGTTCCATTTCTGGCGTTCGTCCTTGGCGTAGCCGGTCCAGCTTGCCGGTGACTTGTAACCTCCCAGTGCAGCGCCGAGCGCTTCCACGCCGAGCTTCGCGTCACCGACGACAGGCAGCGACATATGCTTTCCCGCGTCATGCCGCGCCGCGTTGATAGAGATAATCCGCGCGTCCTTGGCAAAGGCGGTCCAGGAACCGGTGGTGAAATCCTGCAGCCGGCAGCCGACAGATA
>JBFFFS010000036.1:0-16948 GCA_041557855.1 Roseobacter sp.
ATTCGATCCCGGAAAGATCTGCACTTGTGATCGACAGTGCGGAAGGGCGGGTAATCCATTCGGGCGATTTCAAGCTCGATAAGACGCCGCTCGTCGGAGAACCCTTTGATCCCGATCTCTGGGCCGAGGTCAGCAAGGACGGCGTCAAGGCCTTCATCTGTGACAGCACCAACGTCTTTTCGCCCAACGCTGGCCGATCAGAGGCCAGTGTCGGCCCAGAGATCACCAAGCTGGTCGAAAAGGCAAAGGGCATGGTTGTCGCAACGACCTTTGCCTCCAACGTCGCGCGGGTCAAGACGCTGGCGGAAGCCGGCGTGCGGGCAGGGCGGTCCATCGTCTTGATGGGGCGCGCGATGAAAAGGATGATCGAAGCGGCGACGGAAACGGGCGTGCTGCATGATTTTCCACGTACCGTGAGCCCCGAAGACGCACAGAATATTCCGCGCGAAAATCTGATGCTGTTGGTTACTGGCAGCCAGGGAGAGCGGCGCGCGGCCTCCGCGCAATTGTCGCGCGGAAAGTATCAGGGCATGGAGATGCAGGAAGGGGATATGTTCCTGTTCTCTTCGAAAACCATTCCGGGCAATGAAAAAGGTGTGATCCGCATCATCAACGCCTTTTCCGAACAGGGCGTTGACGTGGTCGACGACAGCTCCGGCCTTTATCATGTGTCGGGTCATGCCAATCGTCCCGATCTGGAACAGCTGACGGCCATTGTGAAGCCGCAAGTGCTGATCCCGATGCACGGCGAACACCGGCATTTGCGCGAACATGTGAAATTGGCGCAAAGCAATGGTGTAACCGGGGTCTTGGCGGTCAACGGAATGATGGTCGATCTGTCGGGTAACCAACCCAGGATGGCGGAATACGTAGAAACCGGGCGCACCTACCTTGACGGCTCGGTCCAGATCGGTGCGCTGGACGGTGTGGTGCGCGATCGCATCCGCATGGCATTGAACGGGCATGTTATCGTGACGCTCATCGTCGATGAGGAGGACGAGCCGCTGGGAGACCCATGGTGCGAGATCAAGGGACTGCCCGAAACTGGTGCCAGCGGAGCATCGCTGGTTGACGTTCTGGAAGCTGACGCAGGGCAATGGGTAGCAAGGGCAGGGGCCAAGACCCTGCGCGATGATGAAAAGCTGAACGAGGGACTGCGCCGTGTCGTGCGGCAGACGGCACAGGACGAGACCGGCAAGAAACCCGAAGTCACGGTGATCGTAAGCCGACTGAGCTGATCTCTTTGAAATTGATGTGACGCATCGCCTTCGGTAGCCTGCCCAAAGACGGGTTCACGGAGAGGCACATGGAACTTTTCGGTGCGACGGCTTTTGTTACAGGCGGTAGCGGCGGTCTGGGCAAGAGTATCTGCATGGCTTTGGCGGAGGCCGGCGCGAATGTTGCTGTAGGCTATCTTACAGGCAGGGACCGTGCGGAAAGCGTTTGCAAGGCGGTGGCCGAAAAGGGCCGACGCGCACATGCCATTCACATAGATCAACGTGACCCGGAAAATATCGATCTGGCCGTAGCGCGGATTGTGGACCTCTTCGGGTCTGTTGATCTTCTGCTCAACACGGCAGCCGTCGCCTCGGGCGGGCGGCGGCTCGCGCCGGGTGATCTCGATGCCGTCACGCCTGATATTTGGGATGATATGATGGCGGTCAATCTGCGCGGACCGTTTCTGGTAACCCGCGCCGCCGCCCGCCCGTTGCGCCGCTCGCAGTGGGGCCGGGTTGTCAATTTCGGATCGACCATTGGCCAAGGTGCCTGGCACGCCGACGCGGCCTTTGCGCCGAGCAAAGGGGCTGTTGTCGCGCTTACCCGTTATCTTGCAGCGTCGCTTGCGCCCGATGTCACGGTGAACTGTATTGCCCCCGGTTTTATGGAGGGCACGCAAATGAGCGGCGGTGCGCCATCCGACTATGTTGCGCGCTGGAAGACACGCGCGCTTTCAGGCAAGACCACATCGATCCCGGAGGTTGCACGGCAGGCAGTGGCACTCTGCTGCATGGAAACGGTAACCGGGCAAACCATCGTCATGGACGGCGGTATTCACTTCGATTGAAATCAGCTTGTCGGATTGGGCCGATTGCTGGCTTATAAGCCCGCGCTGCGTTCCTTGAAGCTCAACTCGATGAATTCGGGCGTGTGATCGCCGAGACCGACCACGTTGTTCCCGCCGCGATCCGAGCTATTGGAGCGATCGCGCCCACCGCGTGATCGTGAATTCCGTGGCTTTTCGCCCTTTTCAGCGGTCGCCGGTTTCTCGGGTTTGGTATCCTTAACAACCTCGGCGCTGGCGTCCTGCGGTTCATCTTTGGGCGCATCGTCTTTCTTGCGCCCGCGTGAACGGCTGCGTTTTGGTTTTTCTGACGCATCTTTTGCAGTGTTTTCGCGATCCTGAGGGGCTGCGTCGTCTGTCGGTGCGCCGCCAAGAGGATTTTCAAGGCGCGGGATTTCCTTCTGAACCAGCCGTTCGATATCGGCGAGGTTCTTTTCGTCGCGTGGAACGCAGATCATGATGGCCTTGCCGTCGCGTCCGGCGCGTCCAGTCCGGCCGATCCGGTGCACGTAATCCTCCGCATGACTTGGTACATCGAAGTTGAAGACGTGGCTGACCGAGGGTACGTCCAGCCCCCTTGCGGCGACATCAGAGGCGACGAGGAAGCGCAGCGTGCCATCGCGGAACCCGTCCAGGGTGCGCGTACGCTGGCTCTGGTCTAGATCGCCGTGGATAGGTGCAGCGTCGTAATTATGTTTCTTCAAAGATTTCGAGACGATATCCACGTCCGATTTGCGGTTGCAGAAGATAATCGCGTTCGTGCATTTGTCGCCTTCCGCGTCGATCAGCGCGCGCAGGGCCTTGCGTTTTTCGGAAGCTTCGCGGTCCTTTCGCGAGCCTTTGAACATCAGAACGCCTTGTTCAATGTTTTCGCCGGTGGTCGCTTGCCGGGCAACTTCTATGCGCTCGGGGGCGGACAGAAATGTGTTGGTGATCCGCTCGATTTCGGGCGCCATGGTGGCGGAGAAGAAAAGCGTCTGCCGGGTGAACGGGGTCAGGCTGAAGATCCGTTCGATATCGGGGATGAAGCCCATGTCGAGCATCCGGTCCGCTTCATCGACCACCATGATCTGCACGCCGGTCAGCAGCAGCTTGCCGCGCTCGAAATGGTCGAGAAGCCGTCCCGGCGTGGCGATCAGCACGTCAACGCCCTTGTCGATCAGCTTGTCCTGCTCTTTGAAGGACACACCGCCGATCAGAAGCGCCTTGGTCAGCTTCAGGTGTTTTGCGTAGGTGTCGAAGTTTTCCGCCACCTGTGCGGCCAGTTCGCGTGTCGGGCAAAGCACCAGACTGCGCGGCATGCGCGCCCGCGCGCGTCCTCGTGCCAGCAGCGTGATCATTGGCAACGTGAAGCTGGCGGTCTTGCCGGTACCCGTCTGGGCAATACCCAGAACGTCGCGGCCTTCCAGTGCTGGCGGGATGGCGCCTGCCTGAATGGGGGTCGGTGACTCGTAACCGGCCTCGGCAATGGCCTTCAACACTTTCGGGTTGAGATTCAACTCAGAGAATTTTGTCATATGTATCCGTGGTTTGCGGACACACTCTTCGCCCGCGACAGCATTCATACCGGCCGGCATGGCCCAAGAGGCGGCGACCCGCCGAGGTATGCTGCGCGTGCATAGCAATTCGGCGTGGCAGGGTCAAACAGATGCCGGTCCGACGGTGAATTGAGGAAAATGCTGATGCAGCTTGGCATCAAGTTCAAGATCGTGCCTTTCCAGCAGATCTTCGGCGGCCAGACGGGAACGTAGTTCGTCGCTGTCCGCGCAGACCGTGTCGAAGAAAGAGCGCAGACCCTCTTCACCCTCGTTTTCCAGCAGGCTTTCGAAGTACGCGTGCAGCGTCACCCCGCCCTGTGCTGCCGGGCGCACAGGCGCAAGCTCGGCACGATAGGCCCCTTTTTCATGCCGGTAGGCAAAGCGAGTGCGCCAGGCTGTCCAGTCGGTCGCATGCACATGGGCAAGTTTCAGGTCATCCAAATCCACCTCATCCGTGTTCAATTCCTTGTCTCGAAGGGCATTGTGAATGCGCAAGTTAACGTCGGGCTGCCCTGTTCGAGTAAAGATTTTGCCCGCGACATGGCTGAGAAAGCCGCCTTTGAGATACGTGGCGTATTGGGGGTAGAGCCGCGACACGATCTTGGTGCGATCCGGTCCCGGTGGAATGAACTTCTTGAAGGCAGTAGGCGATGCGCCCTCTTTACTGGCCAGAGCCTCCATCGGACGGACACGCGCTGTCAGCGTGGCCTCGGGAACCCGCGCAAGAGATGTGGCGACCGGTTGATCGGAGACAATGAATTCGTCAACGTCTATGTGCAACAGCCAGTCCACGTTGGTGGCGCGCTTTAGGGCGCGGGTCGCGTTGAGCGATTGCCTTACCTGGTGTTTTAGCGGTCGCTTGCCCTCTGTGCGTTTCCAGTAGGCCTCGTCACAAACAATCGCACGGCATTTGGGATGTGCTTTGAGCGCCGCGCGTGCCTCCGCATCATCTTCATCCAGATAGATCCAGACCCGGTGCGCTCCGGCATCTAGATGGTGCGCTGCAAATCGCAGCGTTTCCGTTGTGGTGGCCTTGACCGTGGCGCAGACGCCCCATGTCGGTGCTCCGCTCACGCGTCCTCCCGGTTCTTGAATTTCTCAACGCGGCCGAAAATCGTGCGCTGGTCCGTCATCACCATGCGGAGCATCCGCATGGCCAAAGGGCGGATGGTGGCGTCGCGTTCGCTTAACTGCCACAGGCGTGAGAGCATCACGCGGTCGAGGTCGCCGCCCTTGAGAGAATAGGGTTTCATCCGAAAGGGCATGGCCGGGCGGCGAATGTCCGTTGCGCGCCGAAACGGTTTGTTGCCGGGCTGACCGGTGATGCGGCGCTCGCTCTCGTGCAGCTTGATGAGATCGAAGAGGGTGGACAACCCCATCCCCAAAGCGCGCTGGTCACCCGTCTCGCCGCAATCGGCGAAGGTGGTCGCGGCTGAGATCAGCCAGCGGACCGGCAAGGTGCGGGCCAGTTCGGACCCTTTGTCGCGCCAGATACGAAAGAAGAGAGTCAGCGCTTCGGGCGGCGGGTCGCGCCGTCGTGACACCGCGACCAGCATTGCGTGGACCAGGAAGAGGTAGCTCTGTCCGTCGAATTCGGCTTCGAGTTCAACCCATTTCGCTTCGGCTGAGTACTTGGGGCAGTCGCCCGGAGACTTTCCAGTCGCGCTGACCTGCAGGGCAAGGGCGTGGTCGAGGTCGAGATCTTGAGGTGGCAGTACGGACGCGAGGTCCTTGAAGGGTCGCTGGCGGCGCTCGAGGACACGCATCAGCTTGTAGTATCCGCCTTGATGGATCTCTTAGCTGTCGATCATCCGCGCCAGGTCATCCTACACCATCATTTCCTTGGTCGCCGTCAGGCTCACGTCGGGGTAGTCCCGTTCGACACGGTCTATGTCCCACTGCAGCCTTGTCAGGTAGACGATATCTCCATCATGGTCATGGGCAATATGCTGCTTGTTGCTTTCGATGAATTTTTCCACGGCCTGCTTCGTGCCTTTGACCCAGCGCGCGGAGGTGAACTGGGATTGTTCAAAGCGCACAGGCAGCCCGTATTCCAACTCGATCCGGCTGGCCAGAACCTCGAATTGCAACTGGCCGACGACGCCCACTACAAAGCCCGATCCTATGGAAGGCTTGAACACCTTTGCGGCGCCTTCTTCAGCAAACTGCATCAGCGCTTTTTCAAGATGCTTGGCTTTCATCGGATCGCCGGCACGAACCCCTTGAAGCAATTCGGGAGCGAAGGACGGGATACCCGTGACCCGGATCGCCTCTCCCTCGGTCAGCGTATCGCCGATGCGCAACTGGCCGTGGTTGGGAATGCCGATGATGTCACCGGCCCAGGCTTCCTCGGCCAGTTCCCGGTCAGAGGCGAGAAACATTACCGGGTTGGTGATGGCCATGGGTTTTTTCGACCGCACATGGGTCAGCTTCATCCCGCGTTCGAAATGGCCGGAAGCCAGCCGTACAAAAGCGACCCGGTCGCGGTGTTTCGGGTCCATGTTGGCCTGTACCTTGAAGACGAAACCCGACACTTTCGGCTCTTCGGGCAGAATCTGTCGCGGCTCGGCTGACTGGATTTGCGGCTGTGGTCCATAGGTGGCGATCCCGTCCATCAGTTCCTTGACACCGAAGGAATTGATAGCGGAGCCGAACCAGATCGGTGTCAGCGAGCCTTCGTGCATTGCGGCCATGTCCAGCGGCGGCAGCAGTTCGCGCGCCATCTCCAAATCCTCGCGCAGTTTGTCGAGCAGGGCCGCGGGCACGTGCTCGGCCAGCTTCGGATCGTCAAGCCCATTGATCTCGATGGAGTCGGCCACGCGGTTGCGGTCCGCCCGATCCATCAATTCCAGCCGGTCGCGCAGAATGTCATAACACCCCAGAAAGTCGCGTCCGACGCCGATGGGCCAGCTGGCCGGGGTCACATCGATGGCAAGGTTCTCCTGAATCTCGTCGATAATCTCGAAGACGTCACGGCTTTCCCGGTCCATCTTGTTACAAAAGGTCAGGATCGGCAGGTCGCGCATGCGGCAGACTTCGAAAAGCTTCTGTGTCTGGCTCTCGACCCCCTTGGCGCCGTCAATGACCATAACAGCGGCATCGACTGCGGTCAGCGTTCGGTAGGTGTCTTCGGAAAAATCCGAGTGCCCCGGCGTATCGACAAGGTTGAACCGGTAGTTGCGGAAGTCAAACGACATGGCAGAGGCGGACACGGATATGCCGCGGTCTTTTTCCATCGCCATGAAATCGGAGCGCGTGCGCCGCGCTTCACCCTTCGCACGGACCTGCCCGGCCATCTGGATGGCGCCCCCGAAGAGCAGGAATTTCTCGGTCAATGTGGTTTTGCCGGCGTCCGGGTGCGAGATGATCGCAAAGGTTCGCCTACGGGCGATTTCGGGCGGCAAGTCGGGGCGATTTCGGGGTGTATCTAGCATAGTCGGGCTATAGGCGAGGGGGGGCGGTGACGCAAGTCCGCGCGTGGGTTAGCCCTTCGATGCGCGGCGCAGGAGGTCGACGGCATCGGGCCGCTGCAGCAGCGCCTCGTGCACTTCGAAGCCAGTCATCTCGCGGTGCGTACGTCGATCGGGTATGATGTGCCTGAGCGTTTCCGCGTCGACCAGCGGTGCGGTGCGATCATCGACCAGCATCGATTCTGCTGCGATCCCTTCGGCGTAGATGATCTGGTGGCTGTCAAAAAGCAGTTGAAAATAGTCGATGAAACCACCGTGTTGGACGGTAATGGTGGTTCCGTTGACCAGATGGCGTGCCTTTACCAGCAACTCGGAACGGCCCATCCCGAGGGTGTCGGTCCGCTGGTAGATGAACAGCCGGTGATCAGGGCTGACTACCAGATCATGGTTGTTGTTGAGCGTACCGGCGGCGATGCGGATCGGTGCGAAGGCGCCATATGCGCGCTGTGTACTGGATCCGATCCAGCGGATGCTTTGCACCCCTTCGTCGCGCGTCAGTACTTTGTCGCCGGGGCGCAGGTCTTCGATCGGGCGCTGACGGCCTGTTGCCAGCGTGATGTGGGTGCCTCGCGTGAAGGAGACGCAGGCGACCTGCGCGAATTTCTTTTCGACGGTTTCGGTGTCGATCCCTACAAGTCGATATTCAGTCTTTGGCTCCAAAGGAGCGAGCGGCAGCATGTAGATGCTGTATGCCCGGCCGATTTCATCCGTTTCGACCAGAACCAGTACTTCGATCACCGGGCCGCCAAAAGCCGTCACCGAAAGCGCGCAGTCGAGATGCAGCGCGGCGCCCGGAGTGCCGGCTTCGCTTTGTTCCGCGATTCGGTAACTGGCGTCCTGCGAACGGCATACCGCCAGTCGTTGCTGCGTCGCATGGATACTCAGCGCGTATATGTCGTCGAGCACAAGATCGTCGGCAAAACTGAGCCCGTCACCCTCATTGGCACCGCTCACAACGGTGAAATCGCCCGCACTGAATACGGGGATGCTTTGCGCGGGGGAATGGAAGTTGGATTCGCTGGCCATGTATATCGCGGTGTCTCTGGTTACTTTGCCAAGCCTTGCCAGATAATTGTGGCATCAAAAGGGAGATTGCTTGCGCCTGCGTCTGGTCTTCCTTGATGCGGAGGTGATAATCACGTGCCAAGAAACAAGGGAGTGTCGAATGGATTTGGGGATAAAAGGTAAGCGCGCTCTGGTCTGCGGTGCATCCAAAGGTTTGGGCCTTGGATCGGCGCGCGCGCTGGCCGAAGCAGGTGTCGATCTGGTGATGAATGCACGTGGCGAAGAGGCCCTGCGCGCTTCTGCCGATGAAATCCGCACGGCGTTCGGGGTCGAGGTGGTCACCGTCGCCGCCGATATCACCACCGATGAGGGGCGCGAGGCGGTGCTCGCAGTCGCGGGCGACATCGATATTCTGGTCACCAACGCAGGTGGACCGCCGCCGGGTCTCTGGAGCGACTGGGACCGCGACGACTTCATTGCCGCGCTCGATGCCAACATGCTGACGCCAATTGCGTTGATGAAGGCTTTGCTGCCGGGGATGATGGCGCGCGGTTGGGGGCGGGTCGTCAATATTACCTCTCAGTCGGTCAAGGCGCCGATTCCGCAATTGGGGCTGTCGAATGCTGCGCGTACCGGGCTTACGGGTTACGTCGCGGGCACCAGCCGTCAGGTTGCCGATAAAGGGGTAACCATCAACAACCTGTTGCCGGGCAGCCATGATACTGACCGCGCTGTGTCTCTCGACAAGGCAAGGGCCGCTGCCGACGGGGTGTCACAGTCCGAAGCGCGCAAGCGCCGCGAAGCGGCGATCCCGGTCCGTCGTCTGGGCACCATCGAGGAATTTGGCGCAGCCTGCGCGTTCCTGTGCTCGCAGCACGCGGGTTTTATCGTTGGCCAGAACATCCTGCTCGACGGCGGGGCGACAAACGCGACCATCTGATCCGATGGCGGAGCGGTTTTCGCTTAAGGATCACCTCTTCAATCCTGCAACGGTGGCGCAATTGGGCGGGGAATATGCCGTCGCGCTTCCGGACTTCGACAGGGCCAGCTTCGAGGCGGCTGCCGTCGCGGGGTTGGAGGGGCGCAGTCTGCTCGAGCGGCTCGACTGGCTTGCCGATTGCGTCGAGGCGCAGCTTTCGGCTGATTTCCCGATCATGGCTGCGCAGCTTGAAGCGGCGATGCCCGCGCCGCTCGATGCGGGAAAATCAGACGATGATTTTGGGCATTTCATTAACGCGGTTCCCGGTATCCTCGCAGTTCGGCACGGGCTCGAGGATCATCGGTCACGGGCCTTGCACCTGCTGCATGCCGCGACCCAGCGGTTTTCGATGGAGTTCTATATCCGCCCGTTCCTGTCCCGGTGGCCGGATGAGACGCTGACCACTCTCAAGGACTGGTCCGTCGACCCGCATTACCATGTGCGCCGCCTCGTCAGCGAGGGGACGAGGCCAAGACTGCCCTGGGCCACGGCTCTCACGCTCGCCCCGGAACAGACACTTCCCCTTCTCGATGCGCTCCACGCGGACCGGACGCGCTATGTGACACGTTCGGTGGCCAACCATCTCAACGATCTGTCCAAAACACACCCCGATCTTGTTGTGGACAGGCTGATGCGCTGGAACGAAGAGGGGCGGCAAACTCCGTCCGAAATGGCATGGATGACCCGGCATGCGCTGCGCAGCCTCGTGAAATCCGGCCATCCGCGCGCCCTTGAAGCTCTCGGGTTCCGTGCGGACTTTGACGCACGGGCGGAATTGGAAATCGTGACGCCCGAACTTCGCATCGGAGAGGCGCTGACTTTTACCTGCACGATTTCGGCTGACAGCCCGGGCCCGGTTCTAATTGACTACCGTATCGACTTTGCCCGACCGGACAGGCGCGCGGCATCGAAAGTGTTCAAGCTCAAGCAGGGCCGGATCAGTGCCGGAGCTCCCCTGAAAGTGGAAAAGACCCATAAACTGAAAGCGGATGCGACAACCTTCACATGGTACCCCGGCCCGCACCGTCTGACCCTTCAGGTCAACGGCGTGGATCGTGCCGACGCATCGTTCATTGTGATCTGAAGCCCCGGTCGCGGTGCGCAGGATCACCTTTCGGGCATCGTGCGACTGTCGCGCCAGTCACGGCAGATAGCTCAGGGTAGCCGTACGAACATCAAACCTGAAACAGCAGGCACCGCCACACAAATCCCGCATATTTCAATTTGCTCTTCGGTTTCGTCGTTGTCAGGAGCCTGCCGGCTGGCCACCGGCGCATCGCTTTCGAAGGGCGGTTACCGGAGGCACGCCACAGGGAAAAGAACCGGGCCCTTGCGCTTACTACGGGTCTTTCCTGACCGGCGAGCTGATCTTTTAGTATCTGCGGCAGGCTAGTATGGAATCCGTTCAGAATTGGCTGGGCGCGCGGTTCGGAGCAACCGGGCTGGCATGCCACAATACGGTTATCGGCTTGCGGTTGCTGTCGGAAGTCTTCACCACTCTGATCATGGTCGGGCTGGTCTTCGGGCATCGGATCGCGCGTCGGTCTTTTGTTGCCGCCGGCGGCGCTGCGCTGACGGGCGCTTTCGCCTATTTTGCGCGCGACTGGTCCACCGTGCCTTTGATCCTGCCCGATGACCACAAATACGAGCAACTACGCGTCATCTATCTGTGCGTTCTGGGCGCCGGGTTCGCGGCGGTGCTTGCAGGCTCTCAGAAGGGCTGATAGCTGCTATTCCGAGAAATTCTATCGGATTTGGCGGAGAGCTGCGTGAGCACCGATACCCCCCGGCTTGAAATCAGGAACCTGTGCCGCTCCTTCGGGGGGCGCGCAGTGGTCGATAATGTCTCGCTTAAGATCTGGCCGGGGCAGGTCACCTGTCTGCTTGGGCCCTCAGGCTGTGGTAAATCGACGACACTGCGGATGATTGCGGGCGTCGAAATGCAGGACAGCGGCGAGATTTACGTCGATGGTGCCCTGATTTGCGACACGGTTTTCCGTGTCCCGCCCGAGCGCCGCGAAATCGGTCTCATGTTTCAGGATTTTGCGCTCTTTCCGCACCTCAGTGTCGCAGACAATGTGGCTTTTGGTCTGAAGTCGGGCACCAAGGCCGAAAAGCGTGCACGGGTCGAAGAGCTGCTTGACCGTGTGGACCTGAAGCGTTTTATCGATGGCTACCCGCACGAATTGTCCGGCGGCGAGCAGCAGCGCGTTGCCCTTGCGCGTGCGCTTGCTCCGAACCCCAAGATCATGCTGATGGACGAGCCCTTTTCCGGCCTCGACAACCGTCTGCGAGACGGGATTCGCGACGAGACCCTGACAATTCTCAAGGAACAGGATGCGGCGGTGCTTCTGGTCACCCACGAGCCCGACGAGGCCATGCGCATGGCCGATGAGATCGCGCTCATGCGGGATGGACGGATCGTGCAGCAAGGCGCGCCCTACAACGTCTATACGCGTCCGGTGGATCGCGCCGCCGTGGCCTTTTTCTCTGATGCCAACGTGTTGAAGGCGGAAGTGACGGGGGCGCTGGCCCATACGCCATTTGGCAGGTTCCTCGCGCCGGGCGTGCCGGACGGTACTGCGGTCAATATCGTTTTTCGCCCCCAGCACCTGCGGATCGATTTCGACCGAAGCGGGCAGGGACCCAAGCCAACTGCCAGCGACGGCACTGCCGCGCGCGGCGTCGTCGCACGTTCACGCTTCATGGGCAGTGAAAGTCTTGTGGAGTTTCGAATGGATTACGACGGATCGATTCTCAAAGCGACCGTACCGAATGTTTTCCTGCCTCAGCCCGGGACCGTCATGTGGCTGACCATACGGCGAGACAAATGCTTTGTCTTTACCGCCTGATCCCTTCGAGAAAGCGAGGTTGACGTGAAAAAACTACTTGTGGAATTCGGCATGGGCACGTCGCTCAGGCGTGGTGACTATACCGAAGCGGCCGTGCGCGGGGTGAAGGATGCGCTCTGGCACAATTCGATCAACCTCGCCGAACTTTTCGGCTTTGAGAAAACAGACATGCGCATTCGCGTGGATGTTGGCGTTCAAAAGCCCGAGGCGGTCGATGTGACAGAGGTGCTCAAGGTTTTTCCCTACGGTCATGCGGATGTGCGGGTACATCACGGTGGGCTGGATATTGAGCGGCCGGACGGAGACGGGAACCCGACCATCATGGCCAATGTGGCATTGACCGTGGGTTTCGACATGGAGCGTGCAGATGGCTGAGCAAAGACTGATCATCGAAATGGGAACCGGCAACGATCTGCACGGGCAGGACTATACCAAGGCCGCCGGGCGTGCCATCGTGGATGCCTTCCGCCATTCATCCCTGCCGCTCTTCGGTGCGGTAGGACTGAGCCATGATGCGATGCGGGTAAAGGTTACTGTCGCCGTACAGGAGCCTGACAAGGTGGTCGTGGACGAACTCGTGCCGATCCTGCCCCGCGGCCGCGCCGAGGTGCATGTGGTGAAGGGTGGACTCAACGTGGAAACCGATGCCGAGCCGATCGTCATCGCACAGGCCAGCGTCGAGGCTTTTCTGCCGCCGCAAACAGGCTGGAAACTAAAGACCTGAAGCAGTTTCGGAAACGCAAAACGGCGCGCCTTCGGGGCGCGCCGTTGCCGGGTATCTGACGTTGCCTATCAGGGTTTGATGTAGGTGTAGCCCATCTGCTGCAAACGCGAGAGTTCAGCCACGCCGGATGGTACGATATCTTCTTCCCACACGTCGTAGAGATCATTCTCGTAGCTGATTTTGCGCCCTTTCAAAGTGTTGTTGCAGACTTGAAAGCCCACCTTCTGGCTTTTCAATGAGCCCACTGCCGCCTGCAGCTTGTCGTCGCTCTTGGCGCTGGCCAGCAGGCCCAGACCGTTCCCGTGCAACACGACCTTGATGTCCATGTTTTCGGCGCCAACAGCATTGATGTGGGTTTGAATGTTGCGCATGGCGCCCTCGTATTTCTTGCTGTCCGGTCCGCCATCGTAATTGATGTGATAGACGACTTTCTGTTTGACGAAGCGTTCTGTTTCTCTGGCTTGTGCGGTTAGTGTCACCGCAAATGTCAGCAATACCGCGCTGATCCATTTCCACATTGAATTCATCTTTTCCTCCCTAAAGGTTAACTTGATCCATACCCGCGCCGCAGATCATGGGCTTCAGTCCTGATTGCCAAAGAGTACCGACGCTAACAGGCTACCCCAGCATCAAAAAATAACAGAGGAAAATGCAATTTTTTGAATATATCCTTGCCGGAATGCCGCGCAAGGTTGTCAGGGCGTGTAATCTTCGAGCGTTTTGCCAGGTTCATCGACAAAGAGTTCCGGCAAGGCTTCGGCGGTCTGGATCAGATCCACGCGAAATACACGGTGGGCATCTCGCAATTCGCACCACGCCGTCAATGTCCATATCCGCCCCCAGTATTCCATATGCAAGGGACGCACGACCCGCGTGGTCACCGTGTTGTCCTTCGACATATACGCAAGGCGCAGCTTTTGCCGCGCGCGTATCGCCGCCCGCAACGTCGGCATATGAGCAAATCCGCGTGCGGCATCCGCAAAGGGATAGACCGCGAACTTCCATGCGTCGGCCTCGGTTACCGCCTGTGTCGGCAGGACCGCGTCGATTTTGTCAGCGAGGCTGAGAGCGGCGGCCTTGAGGTCGGGGTCGGCCGCTTCCGCGACAATCGCCATTCCGAGGTTGAGCGCCTCGAGTTCCTCTGCACTCAGGGTCAGTGGCGGCAGGGTGATCGCTTGCGTGATCTTATAACCGATACCGCGTTCGCCTTCTATCGGCAGACCAGATGCCACCAGGGTGTCCATGTCTCGATAAATGGTGCGCACCGATACTCCGAGCCCCTCGGCGATGTCCTGCGCCCGATGCAACTTTCCGTCGCGCATGATTTGAATGATATCGAACAGTCGGTCGGTGCGGCGCATATCATTTCTGCCCCGTCGCAGCCGGTGCCAGGTAGCAGTTGGCGATTTCAGCGACACTCGATGCGCTCATAATCTGAACCTTAAGAAAGAAGGGTGACACACTTTCAATGGAGAACTGCAACTGACATAAACCTGTCAGTTGCATTTGGCGACCCCCCAAACCTGTCGTTTTTTCAGCCGCCAGCCGCGTCTCCTGGGGATTTCTGCCTTCTGTCGCGCCCGTGGTTTGCGTATGACAGGCACCGAAGCGGCCGGATGTCACGGTCGGAAGAAGGGGAGACACTCCATGTTGAACAATATCGGCCTTCCTGGCCTTCTGCTCATCGCCGTCGTCGTGCTGGTGCTATTCGGTCGCGGTAAAATTTCCAGCCTGATGGGTGAAGTGGGCAAGGGCATCACCTCGTTCAAGAAAGGCATCAAGGAAGGCGAGAACGAAATCACCGACGCCAATGCAGAAAACGCAAAGGACGTGACGCCGCAAACCTCCGAAACAGCGCCCGACAAAGACAAGGCCTGATCCATGTTCGACCTTGGCTGGACGGAGATGCTGGTCATCGGCATCGTCGCACTCATCGTGATCGGCCCGAAGGATTTGCCGGTGATGTTCCGCACGCTGGGGCAGTTCATTGGCAAGGCCAAGGGCATGGCGCGCGAGTTCAGCCGGGCGATGAACGACGCCGCTGATGAGGCAGGTGTCAAGGACATCAGCAAGGGACTTAAAGCGGCCACGAATCCTGTTTCTTCCGCGATGGACGGCGTGAAATCCGCCACTGCCGATCTGGCCAAGTTCGATCCGGAAAGCGAAACCGGCAAACTGGCAAAAGAAAAGGCCGAGCGCGCCGAGGATGCGAAGAAAATTCAGGCAGCGACGGCGCGGGCCGCCGCGGACCGCAAGTTGAAAGAAGCGCAGGAGGCGCAGGCCAAAGCGGAAGAGCTTGAGGCCAAGATCGCCCCGCCCGAGAAGAGTGAAACATGAGTTCTTCCGACGATCTGGATGACAGCGCCGCGCCGCTGATCGAACATCTGGCCGAGCTGCGCACGCGGCTGATCCGATCGGTCATCGCCTTTCTGATCGGGATGATCATCTGCTTTACCGTGGCGACCCCGATCTTCAATTTTCTTACCGATCCGCTGTGTCAGGTTCTGTCGCAGCGAGGACAGGATTGCGATCTGATCTTCATCAGCCCGCAAGAAGGGTTCTTCGTGGCCATCAAGGTGTCGCTGCTGGGCGGGCTGATGCTGTCCTTTCCGGTCATCGCGCATCAGATGTGGCGCTTCGTGGCCCCCGGTCTTTACAAGAACGAGAAGGGCGCGTTCCTGCCGTTTCTGATCTCCTCGCCGATGATGTTCATGCTTGGTGCGGCGTTCGCGTTTTACGTAGTCACGCCGCTGGCGTATGATTTCTTCCTCGGTTTTCAGCAATTCGGCGCTGAAGGAGAGGCCCTGCCGGGTGACCCGGCTGTCTCACCGGGGCTGAGCGTGGTCTTTCAGGGGTCTGCTCAGGAGTATCTGAATCTGACGATCAAATTCATCGTGGCTTTCGGCATGTGCTTTCAATTGCCTGTGCTGCTGACCCTGATGGGCAAGGCGGGCCTGGTCAGCTCCGAAGGGCTTGGAAATGTCCGTAAATATGCGGTGGTCGCGATCTTGGTCTTGGCAGCGCTGGTAACGCCGCCCGATGTCATCACCCAGGTGATCCTGTTCGTAGTGGTGTACGGGCTCTACGAAGTGTCGATCTTCCTTGTGAAACGGGTCGAGACGAAGCGCGAAGCGCAACTGCGCGCCGAAGGCTACTATGACGACGAGGATACGCCGACGTGATCGATGATCCGATGGACCGGATCGCCGCGGCGCTGGAGCGCATGGCACCTGCGCCGATGGCGGCACCGGATTTTTCCGTGGCTTCCGCCTTTGTGTGGCATGTCGGGCCGGACCGGCTGGAGCCTGTCGCGCAGGTCTCGCGTGTCGATCTTCCATTGCTGGTCGGGGTGGACCGATCCCGTGATACGCTGCTGGCTAATACAGAGCAATTTGCTCGAGGCTTACCTGCCAACAATGCCCTTTTGTGGGGTGCGCGCGGCATGGGAAAATCAAGCTTGGTCAAGGCGATACATGCCAAGGTTCATGCGGAAAACGAGGCTTTGCGCATCGTTGAGTTGCAGCGGGAAGATCTGCCTTCTGTGGGACGGTTGCTGAACCTGCTCCGGGGCGCGACATATCGGTTTATTCTGTTTTGCGATGATCTGTCGTTCGGACATGATGATGCGCATTACAAGAGCCTCAAGGCGGTTCTTGATGGCGGCATCGAAGGGCGCCCCGATAACGTGGTGCTTTACGCGACATCGAACCGGCGTCACCTGATGCCTCGCGATATGATCGAGAACGAGCGCGGTTCCGCCATCAATCCATCCGAAGCGGTCGAGGAGAAAGTATCGCTGTCGGACCGGTTCGGGCTTTGGCTTGGTTTCCATCCCTGCGACCAGGGCCAATATCTGCAGATGATCCGGGGCTATTGCGATGCTTACGGTGTGGACATCGATGACGACACCCTGCGCGCCGAGGCGATTGAATGGCAGGCCACGCGCGGGTCGCGTTCGGGGCGGGTGGCCTGGCAGTATTTCACCGATCTGGCGGGGCGTCGTGGCGTTGTCCTGACAGGTTGACCGCCCGGATCAGGCGGACCACCTTTCCCGCCCGACGCCGTGTCGGGGAGGTTTGCAAAGAAAGCCTAAGCTCTTTGCAAAAGCCCAAGCCCTTGTTTCCCAAGGTGAAGCTGGCCAAGACCTGCGGTTCCGGTTGTGGAAAATAATAAATCATGCTGCGAGACACACGGCTTCGAACTGACGCAGGCAGCGCGCGGCTTTTGGACCGTATCCTTTCAGATCTGGAAAAAGGGATTGGATTTCTTCTGACGCCGCCTCGTTGACCGTCTGCAGCGTCATGTCGCCGGGGTAAAG
>JBFFFS010000037.1:0-16839 GCA_041557855.1 Roseobacter sp.
GATCCCGGCTTTCCCTTGTCATGGTCCGTGACAGGATCTCCCTTCACTTTGCCCTGTAAACTCCCGCCGGAGGCACGAAATCCGCCACGGCCCCGAAGAAGGATACCCCGATGATCCCGACTAGCTACCCAGACGCCCAGGAAATGGCCCGTCTGACCGCCCGGATGCTTCTGGAGATCAAGGCCGTTCACTTCAATGCCGCAGAGCCCTTCACACTGGCCTCCGGCCTGCCCAGCCCGACCTACATCGATTGTCGAAAGCTCATCAGTTATCCACGCATTCGCGCAACACTGATGGATTTCCTGACCGTGACCGTGATGCGCAATGCCGGGTTCGAAGCCTTCGACAACATTGCCGGCGGCGAGACAGCTGGAATTCCCTTTGCCGCGCTGGTTGCCGAACGCATGGGCTTGCCGATGACCTATGTCCGCAAGAAGCCCAAAGGCTACGGACGCAACGCCCGGATCGAAGGTGCCATGGCGGAAGGCGAGCGCGTGCTGCTGGTCGAGGATCTGACGACTGACGGCGGCTCCAAACTTTCCTTCGTCGATGCCATCCGCGACACCGGGGCCACCTGCCATCACACGGCGGTGATCTTCTACTATGGAATCTTCCCGGAAACCGAGAAAACACTCGGCGATCACGGCGTCGCACTGCACAGCCTGTGCACCTGGTGGGACGTGCTCGCCGAAGCGCGCGAACAGGACAGTTTCGATGCCGCGACCCTAGCCGAAGTTGAAAAATTTCTGCAGGCGCCGCGTAAGTGGCAAGAAGAAAACAAGAAATAAATTGTTCTCCACAAAGCGTGAAAAACCGCGTGAAGAATCAGTCGCTTCTTCGCACATTTTGCGCTAATCTGCTCGCCAATCACAATATACACGCGGCGACCGGGTTATCCACAGTGTTATACACGGCTTGTCATCAGTCCTATTAAGGTGGCCTTGTGCTGCGTAATTGGCTAGAACGCGAGCACCGCGCTTCAGACGCGGAAGACGAGCAGACACTGCGCACACAGGGACAGCAATGAACGAGATCACGGCTTTCAATCCGACCGGTGTGGATGTCCAGTCCCCCGACACGATGCCGCATTCCATCGAGGCCGAACAACAGCTGCTCGGCGCGATCCTGACGAACAACGACATCTATGACCGCGTGGCCTCCGTGATCGGGCCCAAGCATTTTTACGAGCCGGTGCACGCTCGCATATTCGAGATCGCCGCCGCGCGGATCGCCAAGAACAATCTCGCCTCACCCGTGACGCTCAAGGCATTCATGGAAGATGACGAAGGCCTGAAGGAACTGGGAGGCCCCGCCTACCTCGCGCGGCTCGCCGGGGCGGCGATTTCGGCCTTCGCCGTGCGCGACTATGCCCAGATGATCTACGATCTTGCAGTACGCCGTGACCTCATCCAACTGGGCCGCAATATCTCCGACAAGGCCGCCCGCGTCGATGTCGCTTCTGAACCGCGCGAGCAGATCGTGGAGGCCGAACAGGCGCTTTATTCGCTGGCGGAACAAGGGCAGACAGAACGCGGTTTTCAGAGCTTCCTGAAAGCGGTGACCGATGCCGTCAACGTGGCCAACGCGGCCTATCAGCGCGAAGGCGGGCTGGCCGGCGTCTCGACCGGTCTCATCGACATGGACAAGAAACTGGGCGGCCTGCACCGCTCCGACCTGCTGATCCTCGCGGGACGCCCATCCATGGGCAAAACCTCTCTGGCCACCAATATCGCCTTCAACATCGCCAAGGCCTATAAACGCGGACAACTGCCCGACGGCACCGAAGGCGCGGTCGATGGCGGCGTCGTGGGCTTTTACAGCCTCGAGATGAGCGCCGAACAACTGGCGGCAAGAATTCTCTCCGAAGCGTCCGAAGTCCCGTCTGAGCAGATCCGGCGCGGCGACATGACAGAGGCCGAGTTTCGCCGCTTTGTGGAAGCAGCAAAAGCGCTCGAAGCCTGCCCGCTCTTCATAGACGATACCCCGGCCCTGCCGATCAGCCAGCTTGCCGCCCGGGCGCGCCGTCTCAAGCGGACCCACGGGCTGGACGTGCTGATCGTGGATTACCTGCAACTGGTGCGCGGCACAGGGAAATCCGAAAACCGGGTCAACGAAATTTCAGAGATCACCATGGGACTCAAGGCCATCGCCAAAGAGCTCGACATCCCGGTGATCGCCCTCTCGCAGCTCAGCCGGCAAGTGGAAAACCGCGAAGACAAGCGGCCCCAACTGTCGGACCTGCGGGAGTCAGGCTCCATCGAGCAGGACGCCGACGTGGTGATGTTTGTTTTCCGGGAAGAGTATTACGTCGAGCGTGAAAAACCCTCCGATGACAACCTCGAGGAAATGGCCAAGTGGCAGGAGCGCATGGAACGCCTGCACGGCAAGGCCGAGGTTGTCATCGGCAAACAACGCCATGGTCCCATCGGAACGGTGGAACTGAGCTTCGAGGGCAGATTCACCCGCTTCGGCAACCTCGTACAGCCCTGGCAGCAAAACGCGGATCAGGAGTTCTGAGCGGAAATTTAACGCCATTCTCGGCCCGCTGAAATCCGACAACAACTACAAGATCGCCCGCGACCCGATTACGAGCCGCGGGCGACGCATTGTCAGAAACCACTACCGTTACACACCGCCGGAAAAGGCGCACACAACGGCTTCAGCAATGCTACTCGGCAGTGATGGTTGCCATCACGAGGTCCCCGTCCATACGGAGGGGACCGTCTTCTTTTGCGCCGAGCGTATATTCAAAACCGCCCATCATGCTGCCGCCTGCCTCGGAGTGAACCATCAGCATCAGCATGTCGCCCGGCTTGACCTCTTCTGTCAGAATGGCAGCCACATCGACGTTTTCACCCATACGCAACGGGGCATAGCCGACCACCGGCCCTGGCTTCATGTCGGCATCGGTGCGATGAACCACCATCCAGCCATTTTCGGTGGCAATCACCTTTTCGGCGCTGACCATTCCGTTGGCGACCGATTGATCGGTGGCCTTCACTGCGGGGGCCGGTGCATGTGCATCCGCGTAAACGCCGGCGGCGGCGCAGCTCAGGGCGAGTGTCAAAACGAGTTTCTTCACGGTTATCTCCTTACCAATGTTCCGGTCGGCACCATGCCTGCCGGATTGCCCAGAGCCACGAACCTCAGCGCTGAAAAGTTTCATCAGCAATGAAAAATTTCTGCGGATTATGCGAAGTCATTGGAATTTGTATCCGATGCGGGCTACGTCGCAAGGCAGCGGGAATGGTGGCGCATGTAAGTTCCATCGTGTGAAGGTCTGATGAGCCAGGACGGATTGGATGAACTCGAAAAGCTGATTGCACAGGTCGCCCTGGGCAATCAGGCGGCGTTCTCATTGCTCTATGACAAAACTTGCGGGAAACTATTGGCCGTCTGCCTGCGTGTGTTGAACGAACGCGCGATCGCCGAGGACGCCATGCAAGAGGTTTACGTCAAGGTCTGGAACAATGCCCAGCGATATCAGGTTACCGGGCACTCCCCCATGACATGGCTCATCACGATTGCCCGAAACACCGCCATAGACAAACTGCGCGCGCGCAGATCCGACAGCGATATCAGCGACTACAGCGAGCGGATCGCTGCGCAGGAACCGACGCCGGAGCAATCTGCCGTCGCAGCGTCAGAATCGCGGCGAATTTTGCAGTGCCTCGAAGATCTGCACCCGGACCGCCGTGAGGCGGTGGTTGGCGCCTATCTGCAGGGGCACAGCTATCAGCAGCTATCCGATCAATTCAACGTGCCGCTGAATACCATGCGCACCTGGCTGCGTCGGGGGCTTCAGGCCTTGAGGGAGTGCATGTCGCAATGAGTGCAGACCCCACAGACGATGATGACGACCTGATCGCGGCAGAATACGCACTGGGGTTGCTGACGGGCGAGGAACGTGCCGCCGCCCGGGAGCGCGTCACGCGCGACGCAGCCTTCGCGCAGGCGGTCACCGCTTGGGAAATCCGGCTGACGGGTCTGACCGATCCCTTGGAAGATGTCGTTCCCAACCCGTCGATCAAGCGGGTCCTGCTCTCGCGTCTTTTCCCTGAGCCGGCCCAGCGCAGCCCCTGGCAGCGGCTTTGGTTCTGGCAGGCCATCAGTGCGCTTAGCCTGCTGGTACTGGCTGCACTGTTCTTCACCGAGTTCAGCTCTCGAGGCGATCAGCGCGGTCCGCTTTATACCGCCGAAATTGTCGCCGACGCAGGGGACTTCCGCGCCATCGCCGTGGTGGACAAATCCACCAATGAGGTGATCCTGACACGGACGCGCGGACAGGCCCCGCCTGGCCGGATTCTTCAGGTCTGGGCGCATGGCGAGGGCGCGCCGGCAATTTCCGTGGGTCTCTGGCCTGAGGGCGAGAGCACACGGTTGCCAATGCCGCCAACCATCGCCGCGGTCGAAGGGGTTCTGACCCTCGGTGTCAGCGAAGAGCCTCCGGGCGGCTCGCCGACGGGCTCTCCCAGCGGGCGTATCTTTGGAACCGTGGACATTCCCGGCGTCTCCGCGGGCTTCTAGCGGAAGGCGTTACGATGCCAGCCCGGCTTTCGGAGTTGTGAATGGACATATCTGCCGGTCTGTGGCGCAATGCCGACATGTTTCGTTTCGTCGCGCTCTTCCTTTGCCTGCCGGGCCTGCTTGCCGCTCAGGATCTCGAAGTGGATGTGGAGTTGTTCCTTGCCGTCGATGTCTCCCGCTCCATGTCGCCGGCAGAACTGGAGATACAGCGGCGCGGCTACGCCGAAGCACTGTCCAGCGCGGAGGTGCTATCGGCCATCCAGGGGGGGCTTCTTGGCCGCATCGCCGTTACTTACGTGGAATGGGCAGGCGAAGATGCGCAACGTGTGATCGTTCCCTGGACACTGATCTCAAACCAGGACGAAGCGCAGGAGGTCGCCGATACGATTTTCATCACGCCGCACACGGGCCTGCGCCGCACCTCGATTTCCAGCGCGCTGGTCTATGCGGCAGATGCGTTCGACGATAACGGTTTCATGGGACTGCGCCGGGTCATCGACGTCTCGGGGGATGGTCCGAACAATCAGGGCGAACCGGTACTCAACGCGCGCCAATACGCGCTTGAAAAGGGTTTGACTGTCAACGGGCTGCCACTGATGACTCAGGATGCACTGAGCGAGCTCTGGGGCATTCCCGATCTGGACGACTACTACAGCAATTGCGTGATCGGCGGCCCCGGTGCCTTCGTCGTGCCGGTTCTGGCATGGGACCAGTTCGCACGTGCGGTCCGCCGCAAGCTGGTTCTGGAAATCGCCACCCATCGGTCTGCTCCGCGCGTTCTGCATCACAAGGCGCAATATACGCCCCGCTCCGCCTATGACTGCCTGATCGGCGAAAAAATGTGGGAGAAGAACCGCACCTACTTCGATCTGCCCTGAGCCGATGCCGAATGGGTCAAATGAGCGCGCAGCAGGGATCAATTGGGTATCTGGACCGCCTAGAAGCGCCTCTGACCCTTGACCTTGCGCAACATCATGTCATGAACACGCCATGAGTACCGCGACCCTCACCATTGACCTTGCCGCCATTGCCAGAAACTGGCGGGACTTGAATGCGCATACTGCTGTTGAGACCGCAGCCGTCGTCAAGGCGGACGCCTACGGCCTCGGCGTCGAGCCGGTGGCACGAACGCTGGCCAATGCAGGCGCGCGGCAGTTTTTCGTAGCGGTGGCCGAAGAAGGTGCCGTACTGCGCCAGGTACTAGGCGAAGGGCCGCGCATCAGCGTGTTCTCGGGTCACATGGACGGTGACACCGACCTCATCCGCGACGCGGACCTCACCCCGATGCTCAACTCCATCGACCAGATGGTGCGTCACGTCGAGGCATTGCCGGGCCATCCCTTCGGCATTCAACTCGACACAGGTATGAACCGGCTGGGCATGGAAGAAAGCGAATGGCAGGCCTTGCGCGACATCGCACTTGCGCAGTCTCCGACCCTCGTCATGTCGCACCTCGCCTGCTCGGATGAACCCACTCGCCCGATGAACGAACAGCAGTTGCAGCAGTTTATGCACATGACCTCCGAAATAAATGTGCCCCGTTCGCTGTCGGCGACCGGAGGGATCTTGCTGGGACCGAAATATCACTTTGATCTCACACGACCTGGCATCGGACTTTACGGAGGTTTGCCGCATGTCGATGCCTACCCGGTGGTTACACTGGATATCCCGGTCATTCAGATCCGCGACGTCGAGATCGGTGAGACCGTGGGCTACGGAAACTCGTGGATGGCGCGCAGCCCGTCCAGAATTGCAACGATTTCCGCAGGCTATGCCGATGGGTTGATCCGGGGCATGGGGCCGCGAGCCTTCCTGCATGCGGGCGACACCGCGGTGCCGGTGGTTGGACGCGTGTCGATGGATCTGATCGGCGTGGATGTGACCGCGCTCTCGGAGGTTCCATCGCACCTGCAACTGCTCGGCCGGCATCAGTCGGTGGACACCGTCGCCGGCTTTGCCGATACCATCGGCTACGAAATACTGACGTCGCTTGGGGCACGCTACAGGCGTGAATACCGCACATGAAATTTCTCGCCGTCCTCGGCCAAACAGTTCTGGGTTTTCTGGCCGCAATCGGGCGCGTTGCACTTTTTGCGGTGGAAACAGTCAGCCACATGCTGCGGCCTCCTTTCTACATACGCGAGTTTCTTTCGGCGCTGATGAACATCGGCTGGCTGTCGCTGCCTGTCGTCGGGCTGACTGCGGTTTTCACGGGCGGCGCGCTGGCGCTGCAAATCTACGCCGGCGGCTCGCGGTTCAACGCCGAAGCGGTGGTGCCGCAGATCGTGGCAGTCGGCATGGTCCGCGAGTTGGGCCCGGTGCTCGTGGGGCTGATGATCGCGGCCCGCGTGACATCCTCAATCGCCGCGGAAATTGCGACCATGAAGGTCACAGAACAGATCGATGCGCTTGTGACGCTCTCCACACATCCTATGAAGTACCTGACGGTACCGCGCGTTCTCGCCGCGTTGCTTGTCGTGCCGCTTCTGGTCGGGATCGGTGACATCATCGGTATTTTCGGGGGCTTCGCGGTAGCGACCGGCACCTTGGGGTTCAACGCTGCGGGCTACATCAACAACACGGTCGATTTCCTCGAACCGCTGGACATTATCTCCTCGCTGACCAAGGGCGCGGTCTTTGGCTTCGGTGCCGCCCTCATGGGTTGCTATCACGGTATGAATTCCGGCCGCGGCGCCATGGGCGTGGGGCGCGCTACCAAGACGGCGGTGGAAGCGGCAGCGGTCTTCATCCTCGCCGCCAACTTCGTGCTTACGGGGGTGTTCTTTTCGCTATGATCCGCATGGAAAACATCCACAAATCCTTCGGCAGCAACCACGTGCTGCGCGGTCTGAACCTCGAGGTTCCCAAGGGCACCTCCATGGTCATCATTGGCGGTTCGGGGACCGGAAAGTCCATCGCCATCAAATGCGTCCTCGGCCTCGTCAAGCAGGACGAGGGCACCATCTACGTTGATGGGAAGGACGCGAGCGAAACGCGTGACCGCGACGCCTTCCTTGCACGTTTCGGGATGCTGTTTCAGGGTGCGGCACTCTTCGACAGTCTGCCGGTGTGGCAGAACGTGGCCTTCCGCCTGCTGCGCGGCAGCCTCAAGCGACCCAAGGACGAAGCCCGCGAAATAGCAGTCGAGAAACTGCGCCGTGTAGGCCTGAAGGCAGATGTGGCCGACCGCTATCCGGCAGAGCTTTCGGGCGGCATGCAAAAGCGGGTTGGCCTTGCCCGCGCCATCGCTGCAGAGCCCGAGATCATCTTTTTTGACGAACCCACAACCGGGCTCGACCCGATCATGGCCGGCGTCATCAACGAACTCATCCGCGAGATCGTGGAAGAGATGGGCGCGACGGCCATGACCATCACCCACGACATGACCAGCGTGCGCGCGATTGCCGACAACATTGCGATGCTGCACGAAGGTATCATCCAGTGGACCGGCCCGGTCAGCGAGATGGACCAGTCCGGCAACCCCTATCTTGACCAATTTATCAATGGCCGCGCCGAAGGCCCGATCGAGTCGGTGCGCTGACGGGAAACGGAAGCGCCTATGGTTTTGCTGCGCTGTGATCCGGGACTTGTATTTTGGGGCTCGATTACATCTCAGCAGCCGTATGGGTCTTCATGGATGACGAATTCGCAAAATCACTCGGATTGAATCAGGGCATGCACTTCATCTACGCGCCTGGACTTTGAAACGCCATTTCACCAACTGATTCATAAAATCGGAAATGCCAATTTCAGTTTTGACGGTGCGGTCTTGCGTTTCAATAAAGCCGGTCGCTCTCGTTATAGGCCATGCGTGCCTCAATCTCCTCCAGTGGCATCTCCATCTCACCGTGATCCTTCAGCGCCTGCGCGTAGGTGGACATTCCCTCGATGGAGCCCCATTTCTCCGGCTGCCACATGGCGGAACGGATCATTGCCTTTCCACAATGGAAAAACGCTTCTTCGACCCGCACCACAAGTACCAGATCGGGACGGTGACCGTTGACAACCGTCATGTCGCGCAAACCGTCATCCAGCGCTATTTCGGCTCGGCCATTGACCCGTAGCACTTCGCGCCTTTTCGGCACGACCAGCATCATTCCGACGCGCGGATGTTCCAGCACGTTGCGGAAAGTATCGGCACGCTGGTTGCCGATCCGGTCGGGCACGACCAGCGTCTTTTTGTCCAGCACCTTTATGAAGCCGGCAGGGTCTCCCTTTGGGGATACATCAAGACGCCCGCGCGCATCGGAACTTGCAATCGACGCAAAGGTCGTCCGGGCGATCCAGTCGCGGATGTGGTCATCCACATGGTCGATGATCTTGTTCACCTGGCTTGGATGCATCTCATGAAAAAGAGCTTCAAGCTCCGACAGGGTGGTGACGGGTTTCTCGACCTTGTACATCGGCTGGTGTCTCCCTTGTTAGGCCCCCTGCATTACAGGCCGGAACCGAAGGAAATTCCAATCAAATTCAGCCCCAGTGGACACGCTCGCGGGTTTTGCACGTACAGATTGTCGCAGGCGGCGCAATAATCGCCGGCATCCTTGGACATGGCCCGATGCAAAGCTAACTGCGCGTAAGCCAACGGAGGGACAGATGAAAGACACCAATTTCGAACTGGAACGCACAGCCGAGACCGACGCCTTCGCAGCACGCTACGAGCAAGCGATGCAAAGCATAATGCTGGAGCGTAAGCGCAAGGAAATGCAAGGCTACGCCATGATGACGGTGGCCACGGCGATGGCCGGCGGCTACGAGGAGAAATACAAACCCGGCAAAGCCGTCGTTTTCGCCCGCAACTTCTGCATTCTTTTCGCGTTTCTGGTACCCAGCCTTCTGCTGATCCGGGTCGTCTTGTGATGGATTGAGAGTTGTGCGCGCTGGACAGGCTCCGACAAATGCGCGCTGATACGGTGTGAACCCGCCACCGATGTGTCGTGGCGGGTTTTTTCATGCCGACAAGCGATGTTGGGGATCATAGCTCGCGCATTTGAACAGCCCGCCCCGGAAAGAAATCCGGCCGCGGGAAAGTGATAAAGCGCAATCGCGGTTTCATGTTTGACCAGCGCGCGCGAAGCAGTCACAAAGTGCCATGGCCAAATCCCCCTCCTTCTCTTGCGCCGCCTGCGGCAACGTCACTACCAAATGGGCTGGTCGCTGCGAAGCCTGCGGCGAATGGAACACCATCTCCGAGGATGCCGGCATTTCGAAAGGGCCTGCAAAATCGCTGGGCGCGCGGCGCGGCGCGGCTGTTCAACTCACCGATCTGTCCACGGAGGAAGCCCCGCCGCCCCGCACTGGATGCGGAATCGACGAATTGGACCGCGTGCTCGGCGGCGGACTGGTCCCGGCCTCTGCGATCCTCGTGGGCGGCGATCCCGGCATCGGTAAATCGACGCTGCTCTTGCAGGCCGCGGCACAGTTTGCCCGCAGCGGTTTGAAAACCATCTATGTTTCGGGAGAAGAATCCTCTGCGCAAGTGCGGATGCGCGCCCAGCGTCTGGGGCTGGCCGATGCACCGGTCAAACTGGCTGCAGAGACCAACCTGCGCGATATTCTCACCACGTTGGAGGCCGAAAAACCGCAACTGGCGATCATCGATTCGATCCAGACCATGTGGGCAGATAACGTGGAAAGTGCGCCGGGCTCGGTCAGCCAGGTTCGCGCTGCCGCCCATGAACTGGCCAGTTTCGCGAAACGCCGCGGCATCAGCGTCATTCTTGTCGGTCATGTGACCAAGGAAGGGCAGATCGCGGGCCCCCGCGTGGTCGAACACATGGTCGATACGGTCCTTTATTTCGAGGGTGAGCGTGGGCACCAATTCCGCATCCTGCGCGCGGTCAAGAACCGCTTTGGCCCCGCTGACGAAATCGGCGTTTTCGAGATGACGGGACAAGGACTGGCACAGGTAGCGAACCCCTCTGCGCTGTTCCTCAGCGAGCGCGGCGAACCGGCCGCAGGGTCCGTGGTCTTTGCCGGCGTCGAAGGCACACGGCCCGTTCTGGTCGAGTTCCAGGCCTTGGTGGCTCCTTCCCCGCATGCGCAGGCGCGGCGTACGGTGGTCGGCTGGGATGGTGGTCGTCTGGCCATGATCCTTGCGGTACTTGAGGCACGTTGCGGCATTCCCTTCGCGGGGCTTGACGTCTATCTGAACGTGGCGGGCGGTATGAAAATTTCTGAACCCGCCGCTGATCTCGCGGTCGCCGCTGCCCTTTTGAGTGCGCGCGAAGACGCGCCACTGCCTGCGGATACAGTCGTTTTTGGGGAAATCAGCCTCTCCGGCGCCCTTCGACCCGCCTCTCAGACCGAAAACAGGTTGAAAGAAGCGCAAAAACTTGGTTTCACCAATGCAATTACTGCTGGGGGCGGCAAAGCCGTGGGCCTGTCGGGGATTTCGCTGACCACCATGCGGGATCTCACCGGGTTCGTTGGCGAAATATTCGGCGCAGGATAAGCGCCGGGCAGAAAGGCGAGCGCGGATATGCAAGACTTTACTTTAATCGACGGTGTCGTGGCCCTCGTGGTTGTGATCTCGGCCCTGCTCGCATACGGGCGCGGGCTGGTCCGCGAATTGATGGCGATTGTCGGGTGGGTCTTGGCGGCAGTCGTTGGCTTTCTCTTCGCGCCTCAGGTCGAACCGCTGGTCCGTGAAATCCCGATGGTCGGGGAATTTCTGTCGGACAGTTGTGAATTGTCGATCATCGGCGCGTTTGCGGCTGTTTTCGCCGTGGCGCTGATCATCGTCTCTCTCTTCACGCCACTGTTTTCGTCGGTCGTGCAGCGCTCGGCGATCGGCGGAATTGACCAAGGGCTGGGTTTTCTCTTCGGGGTTGCCCGAGGCGTCCTTCTGGTTGGCATCGGGTTCTTCGTCTATAACACCGTGGTGACCGGGGAAAGCTATGGGGTCGTGGACGAAAGCCGCTCGGCCGCGGTGTTTTCGCAAATGACCGACCGCATCGAAAACTCGGAACCCGAAGAGGCTCTGGGCTGGATCACCGGCAAATACGAAGAGCTGGTCGGAACCTGCGGAGAGTAAACAGATCAGGGCACACCTGAAGCCGCTCAAGCCGAGTTAACACTAAGTTATCCTCCACATCGTACTACCGAAAAAGGCAGCCCACGGTGGGAGGATCAATGTTTCACTATCTCGACTAGGTGAAAGTTCCCGTCTTCGTGCTTGAAAGACGCGCGGACAATATCCCGCGCTACGTCTTCATGAATGCCGCATGCTATGACTACGATGGGATGACGCCCGATCGGTTCATCGGCAAAACCGTTCTGGAGGCATTTCCCGACAAGGGCGCGGATGCCGCTTATGCGCGGCACGTGGCATGTTTCGAGACCGCACGCCCCGACAACTACGATGTGGAACTCGGGGCCAAACATTTCCATCGGCGCTTCCGTACCTATCTGGTTCCGGAAGTCGCGGCGAACGGCAGAGTGCGACGCGTTATTGCCACGAGCATCGATATCAGCGCAGAGCGGGAAAGCAGCGCCCTGATCGAAAACATGGTCTCCGGGTATTCTCAAATGGAGCAATTCGTGACTCTCGCCGCCCATGACCTGCGCGCACCGATGCGCAACGTGAAGATGTTGACCGAAATGCTGCGCGAGGACTTTCAGGACCACGGCGACGGCAAGATCGAATTGATGGATTTGCTCGAAGACGTCGCCCGCAAGTCACACGAGCTGATTGCCGAAGTGCTCGAACACGCGCTCACCGCCCACCTGAACGGCAGGTCCACCAGCTTCGAGTTCGGCAAGCTCTGTCGGGAAATACGCGATATTCTTGATCCACGCGGTCTGCACGATTTTGCCTGGAAGGAGGCGATGCTTGCCACCGACAAGATGGTGGTTCAGGTGGTCCTGCGTAATCTCGTGGACAATGCGCTAAAGCACGGCGGCACATCCTGTCTGAATATCCGCCTCGACGTAGCTCCTCTCGATGGGCAAAATCTTCGCTTCAAAGTGTCCGATGATGGCAAGGGATTCGACAATCCTGGATTTGCCTTTATCCAGTCCGGCATGGTGCGGGTCGACAGCGGATATGGCCTTCTGGGCATTCGCCGTCTCATCACCGCCTGGAAAGGCGGAATTTCGGCACATAGAGGTCCAAACGGCAAGGGCACAAGTATCGTTTTCGACTTGCCCGGCACACTCATCCCCTTGCCGAATGCAGCCGAGACAGCGGAAGGTCACTCCGCAAGCAACTTGCGCCGCTAGCAGCCATTTCTCGTGGCGCACAGGGCACAGCGACCTATTCTGACGAATAGATTACGTGACACTTACCCTTCGAGACCCTACATAGAGCATCGTCACACAATCGGATTCGGAGCTGCCCCGTTGTCCAAGATCATGCCACCCGCCCATCCTTTCGATGCGAGCTATCTCCGCGACGGCGATAACGACGATAAGCTAAAGGAAGAATGCGGGATTTTTGGCGTCATCGGCGTTGTCGATGCCTCAAACTTCGTCGCCCTCGGCCTGCACGCCCTGCAACATCGCGGGCAGGAAGCTGGCGGTATCGTAAGCCATGACCACCAGCACGGATTTCAATCGGCGCGGCGCTTCGGGTACGTGCGCGACAACTTCACCAGCCAGGCGGTGATGGAGACCCTCCCCGGCCCGCTGGCTATCGGCCATGTGCGCTATTCGACCGCCGGCTCCAAGGGACAGACAGCGATCCGCGACGTGCAACCCTTTTTCGGCGAGTTCGCCATGGGAGGGGCTGCAATCGCTCATAATGGCAACATCACGAATGCCAACGCCCTGCGCCGCGAGCTGATCGAGCGCGGCTCGATTTTCCAAAGCTCCTCCGACAGCGAATGCATCATCCACCTGATGGCGCGCTCGCTGCAACGCACAATCCCTGAACGCATGGAGGACGCGTTGCGGCGGGTCGAAGGCGCGTTTTCTATCGTGGCGATGACGCGCACGAAACTGATTGGTGTGCGCGACCCGCTGGGTGTGCGGCCGCTCGTTCTCGGCAAGATCGGTGACGGCTGGGCGCTCTCATCGGAAAGCTGTGCGCTGGACATCATCGGCGCGGATTTCATCCGAGAGATCGAACCCGGTGAGATGGTCGTGATCACCGACAAGGGCGTGGAAAGCCATTTTCCCTTCCGCCGGCAAAAACCCCGCTTCTGCATTTTCGAACATGTGTATTTTTCCCGGCCAGACAGCATCCTTGGTGGTCGGTCGGTCTATGAAACACGCGAAGCGATCGGACGAGAACTAGCCAAGGAAAGCCCGGTAGAGGCCGACCTCGTCTGCCCCGTACCGGACAGCGGCACACCCGCGGCAATCGGCTATTCACTGCAATCGGGTATCCCCTACGCGATGGGCATCATTCGCAACCAGTACATGGGCCGTACCTTCATCGAACCGACCGAACAGATCCGCAACATGGGGGTGCGCCTCAAGCTCAACGTCAACCGTGCCCTGATCGAGGGCAAGCGGGTGATCCTCGTGGACGATTCCGTCGTGCGCGGCACCACCAGCCGCAAGATCAAGGAAATGATCCTCGACGCGGGCGCCAAGGAGGTGCATTTCCGCATCGCCTCTCCGCCTACCGCATGGCCATGTTTTTACGGGGTCGATACGCCACAGCGCGAGAAACTGCTCGCCGCGACCATGTCGGAGGAAGAGATGCGCGATCACCTTCAGGTGGACAGCCTGCGCTTTATCTCGCTTGACGGTCTGTACCGCGCGGTCGGCGAAGCAAAGGGACGTGACGCGCAGTCGCCTCAATACTGCGACGCCTGTTTCTCCGGCGAGTACCCGGTCAAACCTGCCGACCAGATCGAGGGCGGCTTCAAGATGAAACAGGCCGCAGAATAACATCTGACGCAATGCCGCGCCGCGCGGCCTTGCACCTTCACCGTGAAAGCTGCACATAGGCGCCATGACAAAGACAGCACTGATCACCGGCGCATCCCGCGGCCTTGGCGCGGCATTGGCCGAAGCACTCGCCAGCACCCACCACATCATCGCGGTGGCCAAGACCACAGGCGCGCTCGAAGAGATCGACGATCGCATCCAGGCCAAAGGCGGCAGCGCCACCCTGGCTCCCATGGACATCACCACAACAGAGGCGATGGCGACACTTTGCCGTGGCATCTTCGACCGCTGGGGCAGTCTTGATTTGTGGCTGCATACCGCCGTCCATGCCGCCCCGCTGACCCCGACAAGCCATATCAACACGAAGGACCTGTCGAAATCCATCGACACCAACCTGAAAGCAACGGCCACGCTGATCAGCTTCGTGGCACCGCTTCTGGGCACCGCCGGGCAGGCCGTTTTCTTCGACGATCCACGCACGGGCGAGAAATTTTTCGGCAGTTACGCCAGCACCAAGGCTGCACAGATCGCGCTGGCGCGCAGCTGGCAGTCAGAAACGGTTTCAACCGGACCAAAAGTACATATTCTTACCCCTAACCCGATGCCAACTGCAGTCCGCGCGCGTTTTTTCCCGGGCGAGGACAGAAGCCCGCTCGCATCTCCGGAAACCGAAGCCAACCGACTACTGGCGCTCATCTGACCTTCACTTTGCCGGATAAACTCCCGCCGGAGGCATCCCGCAGGCCCGATAAGCGCAACGCCATGGCGGCGCGCGATGTCACAGCATTCATATAGATCACGCCCGGGCAAGAAATCCGGCCGACGATACTGCACTCTCTTGCCGCCCGTTGGCCCCTCGCCTATCAAGACGCAAAGGGGCTGTTCATGCGTATTCTCATCACCAACGACGACGGTATCAACGCGCCGGGACTAAAGATCCTGCACAGGATCGCCGTTGAACTGGCCGGGAACGAAAACAATGTCTGGACGGTCGCGCCGGCCTTCGAGCAATCCGGCGTCGGCCATTGCATCAGCTACACACACCCGATGATGGTGATGAAAATGGGAGACCGCAGCTTTGCCGCCGAGGGCTCGCCAGCCGATTGCGTCCTCGCCGGACTGCACGACGTGATGAAGGACAATCCTCCTGATCTGGTGCTGTCGGGCGTCAACAGGGGCAACAACTCCGCGGAAAACACGCTTTACTCCGGCACCATCGGCGGTGCCATGGAGGCTGCATTGCAGGGTCTGCCGGCGATCGCCCTGTCGCAGTACTACGGCCCGGCCAATCTGCGCCTGAAGAACCCTTTCGAAGCCTCAGCGCAGCACGGGGTGGAGGTCGTACGCCGCATTCTGGCCCACACACCTGAAGAAAGCACCGGCTACCGGCTTTTCTACAACGTCAATTTTCCGCCCGTGGCCGCAGCGGACGTCAAGGGCATCCGCCTTGCCACTCAAGGTTTCCGCGAAGGCCTCGGCTTTTCGACGGAGCCGCATAACGCGCCGTCCGGGCGTCGGTTTTTGTGGATCAAGGGCGGCGACCAGCACCGGCCCACTGCCGAAGGCTCGGATGCACAACTTAACCTGGAAGGCTATGTCTCCGTCACCCCAATGCGCGCGGATTTGACCGCGCATGAGATGATGGACTCCCTTTCCGGAATCAACGGATGACAGCCGGTATGTCGGACGCCGAACGCAAAATGCAGTTTCTTTACGCTCTGCGGTCCAAGGGCGTGACAGACAAGCGCGTACTTTCGGCGATGGAGGCCGTTGATCGCGGCCCTTTCATCCGCGGCATTTTTTCAGAACGTGCCTATGAGGACATGCCGCTGCCCATCGCCTGCGGCCAGACCATCAGCCAGCCCTCCGTCGTGGGCCTGATGACACAGGCCCTCGGCATAAGCCCGCGCGACAAGGTTCTCGAAGTCGGAACCGGCTCCGGCTACCAGGCCGCGATCCTTAGCAGGCTGGCCCGACGGGTCTATACGGTAGACAGGCACAGCCGTCTGGTGCGCGAGGCCCGCGCGCTTTTCGAAGACATGGGATTGACCAATATCACGGCAATTACGGCGGATGGCAGCTTTGGGCTTCCCGACCAGGCACCCTTTGACAAGATTCTGGTTACTGCGGCCGCAGAAGACCCGCCCGGCACGCTCATGGAGCAGCTCAAACCCGGTGGCGTTATGGTCGTGCCCGTGGGCCAGTCGGACGCGGTTCAGCACCTGATCGTCGTGCGCCGTACGAACAGCGGGTTCGATTACGAGGAATTGCGCCCTGTCCGCTTCGTGCCATTGCTGGAAGGCTTGGGTAAGGATACGTAACCTGTTATATTGAAAATAATAGCGCCACACAAAAAGGCGCGGGCTCTACGAGCGTTATTGAGGACATGCAGATGACGGATTTTATTTCTCCCATGCGGCTGTGCACATGCGTGGCTTCCCTAGGTGCCCTTCTTGTCCTGTCCGCATGCGA
>JBFFFS010000038.1:0-16560 GCA_041557855.1 Roseobacter sp.
CCTATCGCTGTAGGAACTTTCGAACCTGGTAAAATCATCGGTGATTTCTACAAATTAGAGACGTTTTCTCGTAATTCTGAGGACGAGATCACCCTGTTCAAAAACGGTGGCGGCGCGCATCTCGACCTGATGACCAGCCGCTATATCCTCGACTCATGGCGCGACCGCCCGTGATCTGGCTGTTGCTCATATTGCTGGCTTTCATTGCCGTTCCGCTGACGATGGAGGCGACACGCAAGCCGATGACCGACAAGGCACGATCGGACGCGCCGGGCACATTCACCGATCTGTCACAGGGGCGAACACACTACCAGTTGTCCGGCCCGGAAGAAGGCCCCGTGTGCCTGTGCATCCACGGGCTGACCACACCCAGTTTCGTATGGGAAGGACTGGTGCCGGAACTGAACCGGATGGGGTTTCGCACTCTGACCTACGATCTTTACGGGCGAGGTTATTCCGATCATATCGTCGGTCGTCAGGATGCAGAGTTTTTCCTGCGCCAGATCAACGACCTGCTGGATCATCTGCAGATCGAGGAGGACATCACGGTCATGGGATTTTCGATGGGCGGCGCTATAGCGACCGCTCTTGCCGCAAGCCAGCCGCACGGCATGGAGCGGCTTATCCTGCTGGCCCCTGCCGGTATGCTGCATGCGGATACGCCGCTCATTCGCTTTGCCGCGCGCACGCCCCTCGTGGGCGCTTGGCTGATGCTTCTTGTCTATCCGCATCTCCTGCGCAAAGGACTCGCTGCAGAGGCTGATTTACACGGGACAGTGCCTGATATCACCGCACGTCAGGATGCAGAACTGGACTGGCGCGGATTCGTACCGGCAGTAAGATCAAGCCTGCGCTACATGGTATCCCGGTCATTGAAGGAGGATCACAAGCTGCTCTACCGCGAAGGCGTGCCGGTCACCGCGATCTGGGGTGAGCAGGATAACGTGATTCCACCTGACGCCGCACAGTTGCTGGCCAGCTGGAACCCGGAGGCAGACAACCGGATCATTGCCGATGCCGGGCACGGCCTGCCTTACACCCACACAGCCCGGATAGTTGCCGAACTCCAAGACGCGCTGAGCCACGAAGAATAGACTGGCCGCACCCTTTCCCGGAACAGATGAACAAGTTAAGGGACAGTATGGCCACACTGACCGACATATACAGGCGCATGGTCGCCGAAGGCGCGCTGAAGGAAGATCCGGCGCAGCACGAGGTTTTGCCAGAGTTCGAACGTATCCGCTCGGCCCTTGCCACACCGGTCAAAAAAGGATTTTTCCGCAAGTCGCCGGAACCACCCAAGGGCGTTTATATCTGGGGCGGAGTCGGGCGAGGAAAATCCATGCTGATGGATCTCTTTGTCCAGCATCTCGGCGATATTCCGGCCCGGCGCGTGCACTTCCACGCCTTCATGCAGGAAATCCACGCCGCCATTCACGAGGTACGCAAAACCGGGGTCGAAGATGCAATCGCTCCGGTCGCGGCGGATGTCGCATCCTCCGTGCGGTTGCTCGCCTTCGACGAAATGCAGATCACCGACATCACCGACGCGATGATCGTCGGACGGCTGTTCGAGGCGCTTTTCGCCGGTGGCGTCGTAGTGGTCACCACCTCGAACCGACATCCGGACAACCTGTATGAAAACGGCCTGAACCGCGATCTTTTCCTGCCCTTCATAGCCCTCATCAAGCAGCGTATGGTGGTGCACGAACTGGTCAGCCCGACGGATTATAGGCAGGACAGGCTTGGTGGTCAGCAAGTGTATTTCACGCCGATCAACGCGGAAACCCGCGCGACCATGAATGATGTCTGGAATGATCTGGCAGGAGGGCCGGGCGAGCCGCTGATCCTGCATGTGAAGGGGCGCGAGGTCGAACTTCCGGCCTTTCGCAACGGCGTGGCGCGCACCCGCTTCCATGATCTGTGCGGCAAGCCTCTGGGCCCCGGCGACTACCTTGCCATTGCAGAGGCGGTCAAAGTGCTGATGATCGACGATATTCCGGTACTGTCGAGGTCGAATTTCAACGAGGCCAAGCGTTTCGTGACCCTGATCGACGCGCTGTACGAGGCCCGTGTGCGGCTGATCTGCTCTGCCGCAGCCAAGCCCGAAATGCTGTACCTGGAAGGCGAAGGCACCTTCGAGTTCGAGCGGACCGCCTCGCGGCTGCGGGAAATGCAGTCGGCGGACTGGGCGGGCTAGACGACCCGAGCCATCACCGGCAGCCGTGCATCAAATCGGCAAATCCCCTTCATCAGGGTCTAATTCGAGCCGTACCAAACCAGCAGGGACGACCCCCTTCTTTCGAGGGGATAAGCGCCGCTTCTCAGCCGTTCTCGCGCAGGATGTTTCCCGCCAGATAGAGCGACCCGCAAATCAGAACCCTTGCATGCGGCGTATGCGCTGCAATTGCCTCAAGCGCGCTTTGCACGCTTTCCGCCTCCGAGGCCCGCAGCCCGGCCGCGCGCGCCGCCTGGGCGGTCTCCGCCGCTGGCAGCGTGTTGGTTTCGCCCGGAATAGAGACGGCTGTGAGGCTTTGCGCGACCCGCGAGAGCGGCCGCAGATAACCTCCGATATCTTTCGTGTTGAGCATACCGCAGATCAGATGCGTGGGCCGCTCGTGCTGGCCTGCCAGATGTTCGGCCAGCGCTTCTCCCGCTGCCGGATTGTGCCCTCCATCAAGCCACAGCTCCACCTGCGGCGCGGCCTCGACCAGCGGTCCGTAGCGCAGGCGCTGCATCCGCGCGGGCCACTCAGCCTTCGTCACCGCCGCTTCGTAGGCCGAAGGCCCCACACCCAGGCTGCGCAGCACCGCCAGAGCAGCCCCGGCATTCATAATCTGGTGTCGCCCCGGCAAATTGGGTTGCGGCACATCGACCAGCCCGGTTTCATCCTGAAAGCTCATGCGGTCACGGTCCGGTTCAATATGCCAGTGCTGCCCATAAGCATTGAGCGGTGCCCCGACTTTTGCGGCGACATCTTCGATCACCTCGCGGGCCTCATGCTCTTGTCGGGAGACGACGCAGGGCACCCCGCGCTTGATAATCCCGGCCTTTTCAAAGGCAATCTTGGCCAGCGTATTCCCCAGATACTGCTCATGATCGATGGAGACGGGCGTGATCACGGTCATCGCCGGGCGCTCCACCACGTTGGTGGCATCCAAACGCCCGCCGAGCCCGACCTCAAGCAGCGTGTAATCCGCCTCGCTACGCGCAAATGCCAGCAGGGCCGCGCAGGTGGTGATCTCGAAATAGGTGATATTGGCACCATCGTTCGCCGCGTAGCAAGTCTTTAGCACGTCGATCAGGTCAGGCTCTGAAATCAGCGTACCCGCGACCCTGATCCGCTCGTGAAAACGTGCCAGATGCGGGCTGGTATAGGCATGCACCCTATGCCCTTCGGCCTCCAGCCCGGCGCGTATCATCGCCAGCGTCGAGCCTTTTCCATTGGTGCCGGCAATGTGGATGACGGGAGGCAGATCGTTTTGCGGATTGCCCAGAGCGTCAAGCAGACGCCACACCCGGTCCAGCGTCAGATCGATGATTTTGGGATGCAGCGCCATCATCCCGGCAAGGATGTCGTCAGATCGCGTCTGCGTCATTTCTTGTCAGAATCCACCTGCGGCACGTCCGCACCTTCGAGCACCGCTTCGACCGCTTCGGTTTTGGCGTCCCGTTCCGGATCGGGAGGCGGCAGATCCCCGCGTACGGCAGGAGGCAGGCCCATCAGCATCCGGGTGATGGTTATCAGTTCTTCACGCATTTTCATTCTGTGCGTGACGCGGTCCAGCATTCCGTGATCCAGAAGATATTCTGAACGTTGGAACCCTTCGGGCAGTTTCTCGCGGATGGTCTGTTCGATAACGCGCGGCCCTGCAAAGCAGATCAGCGCGTTGGGCTCGGCGATGTGAACATCACCCAGCATCGCGTAGCTCGCCGTAACGCCACCCGTCGTCGGATGGGTCAGTACCACGATATACGGAAGCCCCGCTTCCCTGAGCATTTCGACGGCTACTGTCGTCCGCGGCATCTGCATCAACGACAGGATACCTTCCTGCATGCGCGCGCCGCCGGCGGCTGAAAAGAGGATCAAAGGCCGTTTGAGCTTCACTGCCTCTTCAGCGGCTGCGATGATGGCATTGCCCACATACATCCCCATGGACCCGGCCATGAAAGAAAAATCCTGCGCGGCGGCGATGATCGGTGTCCGACCCAACTCGCCGGAAGCGACAAGCATCGCCTCCTTCTCACCAGTTTCGCGCTGTGCCGCTTTCAGCCGGTCCGGATAGCGCTTCTGATCGCGGAAATTCAGCGGGTCCGCCTTGGGTGCCTTGACCGTAACTTCGGTAAAAATCCCGTTGTCGAATAGCGCTTTGAACCGCGCGCGCGGCGTTATGTGCATGTGATGATCGCAATTGGTGCAGACGTTGAGATTGTCCGAAACCTCGCGGTGGAACAGCATCGTTCCGCATTCCGGGCACTTGGTCCACAGATTGTCCGGCGTCTCGCGGCGCGAGAAGATCGAGTTGATCCTCGGGCGGACATAGTTGGTGATCCAGTTCATGTAATACGCCCCTCCGGCACACTTTCATCCTAGATAATCCCCTCCCGGGGAAAGTGCAATCAACGCCGGATTGCAAGTCGCGCGGCTAACCAACTGACCACCATCATACCGAAATCGACAGGGAGCCACGCACGCACCTGCTCCGTGTCTTCCAGCGAAAACGGGCTGATGTAGAGAGATAGCCCCGAAAGGCTGTCCGGCATCGAGATAAATACGATGGCAATCACGTTGTTGACGAAATGCACAGCGATGGCCGGGGCCAGCGTGCCCGCGCGCGCCGTCAGATCCGCCATCAGAATGCCGAAGATGACCGCCCAGATGACGATCAGCACTGCATTCTCACCCGCCTCGTTTGGCATGTAGTGCCCAAGACCGAACAAAGCCGCCGGCACGCCCATCCATATCAGCGGCGTGCGGAAGCGCGCCGCCAGTTGCTGCTGCAGGTAGCCGCGAAACATGATCTCTTCGGCGCTGACCTGAACCATGACCGCCACCAGCGCGAAGGGCAGCGCCAGTGCCCAACGAAGCGGCGGCACGTTCGCAACCAGCGGCGCACCAAGGTCCCAGGGCGGCAAAACGAGAAGCGCCAGATTGAGGATAATCAGAAAGGTCAGGACCGAGCGAAACTGGCGAAGAAACACCTTGCCCTCTCCCAGCACCGGGCCAAAACCGCGCGAGTGGGCGACGCGCAGGGCGATCGCCACGCCCAGTATCATCAGACCGAATGTCATCAGCAGGAAAATCACCGAGATTTGCGAGCTTGCGCCGTTTGCTCCGGTCAGCACCCCGTAGGATGCCGGGCCCAACACCGTGAAAAGGGACTGGTGCAGAAACTGGTTTCCCAGAAGAAACACGCCCGAAACGAGGATAAGCCCAATGAAAAGCCGCCAGATTTGCGCGCGGGGACGCGCCGGTGCAACCAATGCTTCATGGGCCGAATATGACGGAAGATCAGACATCGCGGAATATCGTCACTCTGCCTGCGCATTGTCAGAGGCCGCCTCGGCAGCGAGCTGGTTTTTATGCTGCTCCGCCGCCTGGCGAACGTTGACACGCGCCTCGCGCAACAGTTCGGCGGCACCGGTTAGATGGCTGGCAACGGTTTGCAACAGGATCATCAGAACTCTCGGTTCATGTTCGATGACCGAACGGAACTGCTCTGCCCCAAGGCGCAGAAACTGGCTGTCTTCCTCGGTAATCAGATCGAGCTGCCTCGGCTCGTCGAGGATGATGGCAAGATCGCCGATGAGGCGGCCCGGCTCCACCGCCGTGACGTCCCGGCGCACACCGTCGTCATCCCTGTAGCTAAGGATGGCGCGACCCGAAAGGCAGAGATAGGCCGCGTCCGCGCGCTCTCCCATGGAAAAGATCTGCTTGCCCTTTGGCACGTCGTACCACTGCGCAGCAAAGGCCAGCAGCCGCTGGCTGCGGGGATCGAGGTTTTCGAAAAGTTCGGTCCGCGAAATTACACGAATCTTGCGTCGAAGATCGTCGGAGCCGGAGTCGCTTTCTTCGCTCTCTTCGGGCTGGTAGGCACCGTCGATCCTGCCGTTGACGATCTCGATGAACACGTCATAGGCCTGCGGGTTCTCGAACTTCTCTTCGAGAAAGAACATCGTGGTCCCCGGCAGCAATTGCTCCAGCCTGGCTCGCGTACGCCGCCGCGTTTCTGCGTCGTGGCTGGCCAGAACCGTGTCGAGGATCAGAATGTCCGGGCGCTTGATCCCGGCGCGGCTGAAGGCGGCACGCTCCTGGAAGATGCTCGCAAGATTGGCACCGCCCAGACCTGTTCGTATGTCCAGAATCGTCTCTGACACGAGCCGTTTGAGCCCTTTTTCCGCGAGGACTTCGGCCACGATATCCTCGATCAATTCGCCCTGAACCCCGGCTACAGCGGAAATCTTGCCATAGAGCACGTTTTCCATCAGCGTCAGGCGCGGCAGGTAGTTATCCGGTGCGATAGGCACGAACAGACCTTTCATACGCTCACGCATTTCCCCGCTCTTGTTCTTGCGAATTTCGAGGATTTCTTCCTTGAAGCTGTCAGGGAAGCCCGGCCCGATCTGCTCTGCGGTGAAGGCGAAAGGCACGGTGAGCAGCAGCGCAAACTCTTCGGAGCTGATGGCCTGATCGCCTTTTTCGGCACGGCGCAGCGCGATATCCACCAACCTTTCATAGAGCGCCTCGTCAATTCCCAAAGCAGTGAACAGCGGGTGATTGGTGCCATCCATGCCGAAGGTCTGGTGCAGGGTCTCGATCAGTGTCTGGGAAATGGCAATGCCCTGCTCCGCGAGTCCCAGTTCAGAGATCAGCGCCAGAAAATCCCTTTCGGCGGCCAGACCTTCCTGCGAGATGTCAAAGCGCGGCGTGGCGAACATCAGGTTTCCCCCGAGAGGGATCGACGGGTTGAAGGTGTCCGGATCGAAGCGGTTGACCAGCGCGGACAGACCGCGTTCCTCGAGCTTTTCGTGCACTTCATCGCGCAATGAGACCAGCCGCCGCGCAAGGTCGGGGTGCTGCGCCGGGTCCATGCGGGATGCCAGCATCCTGCGGAACATGAAATTGCCTATGCCCATGGCTTCGATCAGTTCGAACCACCACTCACGGATTTCCTCCACCGAGTTCAAGCCCGCAAGCCCGGGATCCACCCAATCGGCCTCGATACTATCGAGTGAATTGCCCGAGCGTTTCGCCTCGAGCGCGCGGCGATCCTTCTTGTCGGGGTCCCAGAGCACCGTCTTGGGACTGGAGCGTAGCGGCATCATCAGATTGTCGCCCAAGGTGCCGTCAAAGAGGTAGGGCCGCGAATGCGCATATCCGATACGCGCGGCGATCACCGCCTGGTGCAAATCGTTCAGCGCATATCCCGCCACAGTAATGTCGCCGCGTGACGGCAGCACCTCACGGGTGAGCAGTTCGGCGAAAGCGGTGCGTTCCGTCTGCACCGACGCCTTGACGGCAACGCGCGCACCTGCGGGAATGTCGAGCGTGATATTTTCCAGAACCGCGTTTCCGTCAGCATTGCGCACAGTAACATTGCGCAGCGAAATAGCCCCGTCGAGATGCGGAATTTCCTTCGGCTCCCCCTCGAAAAGCGCCTCGTCGATCATGTTCTTCGGCGCGAAGCGTTCAGTGACGATTTCCCAGCGCAAGGACATGTCCTGCACCTGGTTGTAATAGGTCAGCAACTCTTTCCATGGGCTCGACAGGTCCTTGTAGGCGGCAAGTGCCGCGACCAGAGCGCCCACGGTGATATCGCCCCGGATCGCCAGCAAACCGCCAACGGAATAGAAAAAGAAAGGCGTAAGCTGCGTGATGAAGTTGTTGAGAAACTTCATGAAAAACTTTTTCTGGTAGATCTGGAAACGGATATCGAAAAGCCGCCCCAAACGGTCGGTGAAGGTCGCCAGCCGGTAGCGCCACCCGCCATTGGTGCGCAGGTCGGTGATCCCCGCCGCGGTCTCGCCGATCTCTGCCGCCAGATGGCGCACTTCGACGATGCGCTTCTTGTTCAACTGGTTGATCTGGCGCTGCAGCATCGGAATAAGCCAGGCCTGCAGCGGAATCAGCGCAACCCCTGCCAGCCCGAACCAGATGCTTTGGGCAAAAAGAAAAACGACGATGATGAGCATCTGCCCGGCCTGAAACACCGGCTGCGCCACCGCGTCGCCCATCAGACCACCCATCGGCTCCGCCTCGGAGGTGACCATTGACACCAGTTCACCCTGGGACGTCGACTGGAAATAGGCACGCGGAAACCGCATCATCCGCCCAATAAGCTGATAGCGAAAGCGTCGCAGCAGACGTTCGGCCAGAACACCTTTCATCGTGTTGAGGCGCATCTTCAGCACACCATGCACCACCACCGCAGCCAGATAGAGGCCGCAGAGGATCATCAGAAACTGGGTCTGAGTGACCTCAGCCCAAAGGATATCGATGATGCTGCTCTTGGCACCGATGGCGTCGTTGATGATCCGCTTGGGCAATTCAAGCGTGGCGTAGAGAAACGGAAAGGTAAAAATCGTGAAGAACAGCAGAAATATCTGATCGCGCTTCGAATACTTCCAGATAAACGAAAACAGAGAGGATTCCATAAGGCGGCTTTCGACTGGGTCCGTAGGTAAGACCGACCGGCGCAACGGTGCGCCCGCTTCACCTGCCACAGCAGAACCTAAGGGCGGGCTTTTTGCAATACAAGCAGCGGCACAGCGCCTGCCCTGTGCGGTCTTGCACGCTAGAGCCTTGCAGGCCGCATGGCCTGAGGCTATTGCGTTGGAGACGTTTCAGAAGGGGAGAAATCCATGTCCAGCCCGCGTTTCGACAAATCCAGACTGCCCAGCCGCCACGTGACCGAGGGCCCGTCCCGGGCGCCGCACCGCTCTTACTATTACGCGATGGGCATGACAGATGAAGAAATTCACCAACCGCTCGTGGGCGTCGCGACCTGCTGGAACGAAGCCGCCCCCTGCAACATCGCGCTCAACCGTCAGGCACAGGCCGTCAAGATGGGCGTGAAACGCGAGAACGGCACACCGCGCGAATTCACCACCATCACGGTTACCGACGGGATCGCCATGGGCCACGAGGGCATGCGGTCTTCGCTGGCCTCTCGCGAGGCGATTGCCGACACGGTCGAGCTGACGATGCGCGGTCATTGCTATGACGCGCTCGTCGGTCTGGCCGGTTGCGACAAATCCCTGCCTGGCATGATGATGGCCATGATACGCCTCAATGTGCCTTCCGTCTTTCTCTACGGCGGATCGATCCTTCCGGGCCGCGCGCCCGCAGGCGCGAAAGTGCCGGAAGATTTCGCCAATCGCGACCTTACCGTTCAGGACATGTTCGAGGCGGTCGGACGCCAGCAGAACGGCTCGCTGAGCGAGGCGGAACTGGAAATTCTCGAGCGCGTGGCCTGCCCCTCGGCGGGTGCCTGCGGCGGCCAGTTTACCGCCAACACGATGGCCTGCGTCTCCGAGGCGATTGGCCTCGCGCTGCCGAACTCCTCCGGGGCGCCCGCGCCCTACGAGAGCCGCGACGCTTATGCCGAGGCGTCCGGCGCAGCGGTCATGAACCTGATCGAGAAAAACATCCGCGCCCGCGACATCGTCACCCGCAAGTCGCTGGAAAACGCCGCACGCATCGTGGCGTGTACCGGTGGCTCCACCAACGCCGGGCTGCACCTGCCGGCAATGGCGCATGAAGCGGGTATCGACTTCTTCCTCGAGGACGTTTGCGAGATTTTCCGCGACACGCCCTATTTCGTCGATCTCAAACCCGGCGGGCAATATGTGGCCAAGGATCTCTACGAGGCCGGCGGCGTGCCCGTGGTCATGAAGGAACTGCGCAAGGCGGGTCTGATCCACGAGGACTGCATGACCGCAACCGGTTATTCCATCGGAGAGGAAATCGACAAGGTCACTCTCGAGGCGGATGGCCGGGTGATTTACCCGGTTGAAACACCGCTGTCGAAAACCGGCGGTGTGGTCGGGCTGAAGGGCAACCTCGCACCCGAAGGCGCGATCGTGAAAATCGCCGGGATGGAACCGCAGCATCTGCTCTTTACCGGCCCGGCCCGCGTCTTCGAATGCGAACAAGATGCCTTCGATGCCGTGCAAAACCGCAGCTATAACGAAGGCGATGTCTTCGTGATCCGCAACGAGGGTCCGGCTGGCGGGCCCGGCATGCGCGAAATGCTCGCAACCACGGCGGCTCTGTCCGGTCAGGGCATGGGCAAGAAGGTCGCGCTGATAACCGACGGGCGTTTTTCCGGCGCGACACGAGGCTTCTGCGTTGGCCACGTCGGGCCGGAAGCGGCCCACGGCGGACCGATTGCCCTGCTGAAAGACGGCGACATGATCACGCTGAACGCCATCGAAGGGACCATCTCGGTCGATCTGACGGATGACGAACTGGCCGAGCGCAAGAAAGCATGGACAGGACCGCGTCCGACCATTTACGGAGCCGGCGCTCTTTGGAAATACGCCAAGCTTGTCGGGCCGACCTATCTTGGCGCGGTGACCCATCCCGGCGGCAAGGAAGAGGGCCACGACTACATGGCTCTGTAACGATAGCACCCCTGCAGGTCACCCGATCTGCAGGGGTCACGCCATCAAATGGCTTGCCCTGACCGTTTGTCGCGGTTTATCTGGATGCAACCCTTGACGCGCTATAGCCGTATAAGGGACTAATCAGGGCAAAAGGCAGTCCGAACCACAATGGGCAAAGGCGGCGAGACCTTCTGGGATACGGCAATCTACCGCCGGGCAATTACCCGCTGGGCCCTGTCCGCGCGCGAAGCCTCCACCGCCAAACTCAGTGTCCTGCGCCGTCAGAGGGTCCGCGCCCGGTTGCTGCGCGCGCATCTGGACCGGCTGATCCACGTGGCGGACGAACGGCTGGCGCTCCCCGTCATAGGATCGAACAGCTTTCCGAAACCGCATAACGCGGACTGGGCGTGGCGGCCCGAGCTTTGGCGCGGTCCCGTGGCGCAACGCGGCATCTCCTCCGTGGCGAACAAATCGATGCTGGGCGACGAGGTAACCTTGTTTCACGACTGCGCGGACTCCGAACTGACGCTCCGCCAGTTGCGCAACCAACGCGAGGAGGATTTGGCCCCCTTCGGCCTCCGGCTGGACGTGTTCAACTTCGACGGATCGTTTCTCTCGCTGGTGCTCGACTTGCCGCCGGAGGCCGCCAGCGGCCTCAAGCGTACCCATATCCTGCGCGTCAACTCCATTCTGGAACTGGAAAAACCCCTGGAGGTCTTCATCCGCCTGAACATCCGTCACGGCCCGAATACCGAACAGATCGTACGGGAAATGCCGTTGAATTCCGACGACAAGAGCGTCGAGTTCGATCTCGCCTATACGAATCTCAATGAAAAACGGATCGACAAGGTCTGGATCGACGTGATTTTTGAAAACCCTCAGATGAACCAGGTAACGCTGCGCGACCTGACCTTCAGCCGCCGCCCCCGCGCCCAACTCTAGGAGCCGCTGACATGACCGCGCTGACCCTGACGAAAACGAAAATGCAGACCGGGCTCTGGCAAGGCGTGCTCTCCGGTTCCTCCAACGAGCCCCGGATATCCGTGACCCATCTAGGCCGCCCCGTCGAAAACATGCGCCTGCAGCCGGGCAAGGAAGAGAGCACATGGGTGTTGGAGATCACTATCCCCCCCGAGGCGATCTGCGACGGCGTTCAGACCCTGCTCATCCATGATGCGACAACCGATACGAAGCTGGGCAGTATCACGCTGATCGCAGGGGAAGCATTGGGCGACGATCTGCGTGCAGAGGTCGATCTGCTGCGCGCGGAACTCGATATGCTCAAGCGTGCCTTCCGGCGTCACTGCGTCGAAACCGCCTGACCGAAAATGAAAACCCCCCGGACCACCAAGGCCGGGGGGTCTGCGGATCAGAGTGCGCCTTGCGGTCATTACCGCAGGCGCACCATGTTCCTAGTCACGCGGCGCGATCGCTGACAGACCTTTCAGGATGTCGATGGCATAAGCCAGTTGGTAATCCTCTTCGCGCAGCGCAGCTGCCGCTTGCGCCTTGGCGCGATCTGCTTCGATCTGCTTGATCTCGTCTTCAGTCAGGCTGTCGTTGTTCAAGGAACCGCGCAAATCCGCTTCGGATCGTGTGGGACGACGCGGTGTTTCCTCTTCCTCGGCAGCGGCATCGACAGGACTGCGCGGCTGTTGCACCACGATGTCTGGCGACACGCCCAGCGCCTGAATCGAACGCCCGGACGGTGTGTAGTAGCGCGCCGTGGTCAGACGCATCGCACCGTCACTTCGCAGCGGCATCACCGTCTGCACCGAGCCTTTACCAAAGCTCTTGGTGCCGACGACAATTGCACGACGGTGGTCCTGCAGCGCACCTGCAACGATCTCGGAGGCAGAGGCAGAACCACCGTTGATCAGCACCACGATGGGCTTACCCTCGGCAAGATCGCCGGGCGTCGCATTGAAGCGCTCGCCATCCTGAATCTCCCGGCCCCGGGTCGAAACGATTTCACCCTCTTCGAGGAAGGCATCCGACACCAGGATCGCCTGCGTCAGCAGCCCGCCGGGATTATTGCGCAGATCAATGACAATACCATTGATCTTGTCCATCCCGCCTGCTGTTTCCACCTGCTCCTTGAGGCCGGATTCGAGATTGGTGTAGGTCTGGTCGTTGAAGGTCGTGACCCGCAGCACGACTGTGTCGCCTTCGATGCGGCTTCGTACAGCGGTCAACTTGATGGTATCGCGGATGATCGTGACATCGAAAGGTTCCGGCTCGCCCTCGCGCACCAGCGTAATCACGATCTCGGATCCGACCGGCCCGCGCATCATCGTGACTGCCTCATCCAGCGACAGGCCAAGCACCGACTCGCCGTCGACGTGGGTGATATAATCGCCTGCTTCTACGCCCGCTTCATCCGCCGGCGTACCGTCGATCGGCGAGACTACTTTGACGAAACCTTCTTCCTGCGTGACCTCGATACCCAGACCACCGAATTCACCGCGTGTCTGGACCCGCATCTGTGCGGCATCATCCGGGCTGAGATAGCTGGAATGCGGATCCAGCGATGTCAGCATGCCGTCGATCGCGGCCTCGATCAGCTCTCCGCTGTCCACCTCTTCGACGTATTGCGCGCGGATCCGTTCGAAAATATCGCCGAATAGATCGAGCTGCTCGTATACGTTGCTCGACTTCGCCGCTTCCTGCGCCAGCAGTGGGCCTGCGATCTGGGTTGTTGCGATCACCCCCGCAAGGGTGCCTCCCACCGCCGCCATGGCAAATTTTTTCATAGCTCTCTATCCATCCTTGTTCACTCGGAACCAGAGGCTCGGATCCTCCGGCGTGTTGTCTTGCCTTACCTCTATATAGAGCGTTTCCCGGCGGCCAGCACCAGTGTCATCACCATCTGTTGACAGCTCTGCGGCATTTTTATGGTCTTCGCCCCCCATAAGCCCCAAAGGATCCCCTGCTTCAACCACGTCTCCGGCGCTGCCATAGACGGTTTCAAGCCCGGACAGGACAAGGAGAACGTCCGCCTGAGGTTCGAGAATCACCACCCGCCCCAGATCGAGAAGCGTGCCGACATACCGCAATGTGGCAGCGACCGGACTGGTCACGATTGCATGCGGTGCCGTCTGCACAACTATGCCGGGGCGTGCGACCCCGGCCTTGTCCCGCTCGCCCGCCCGCAGCGTCACGACGCCGGCCACGGGCAGAGGCAATTCGCCCTTTTCTGCCGACATGTTCTCCGGCACCAGTGAAACCCGTTCTGCCGTAACCAGATCGAGACCTGCCGCGAAATCGGCCAGCGTTTCGGCGGAGGAAAGCAGGATTGCCTCGCGCACCGGGTCGTTGACAAACCGTTTAGGCAGCGCAGCCCGATCCGCCACCGCGGTACTGAGCGCGGATCGCGCCTCCTGTACCGCCAGCAAACCGGCCGAAAGCTGTTCTTCGGCGGCCAGTTGCACGGTCTTAAGGGCAGTGAGCGCCTCCAGATCCTGTCGCAGGTTGGTTGCCTGCGCATCCAGCGCTGGCACCATTTCCGATAGCAGCATGCCCGCACGGGCCGAGCCCAGCGGCCCACCCGGATGCACCAGACCCACGGGTGAAGAGGTGTCGCCGATCTGCATCAGAACCGCCAGCAGCGCGCCGGTCTCCTCGTCACGCGCCTGCAACGCGGTCGACAAGGCCGCCGCCTGAGCATTCGCCTGCCGCAGGCCGCTGCGCAGAGAGGTCAGCCCTTCCTCGAGTGCGATGATCGTATCCGTCAGGGCGCCGACCCGGTCACGTGCCGATTGCGCTTTGTCGAGGTCGGCCATCGCCGCGTCCAGCAGTTCGATGGCTGCGCGTGCGCGCTCCGCCGGTGCTGCGCCGGCAAGGGCCAGACCGGGCACAATCAAGGCCAGCAGAACCACGACCGCTTTCATGACAGCAGGCATTCGCCCGTCATTTCATCGGGTTTTTCCAGACCCATCAGATGCAGAACCGTGGGCGCCAGATCGGCCAGACGGCCATTGCGCAGGCTCGAACCCGCCGGCGCCCCCACAACCACGACCGGTACCGGGTTCAGCGTATGCGCCGTATGCGGCCCCCCCGTTTCCGGGTCGATCATGATATCGCAGTTGCCGTGATCCGCCGTCACGATCATCGCCCCGCCCGCCTTTTCGAGCGCGTCGAGCGCCCGGCCGAGACCCGCATCCACTGCTTCGCAGGCACGCATCGCCGCCTGCAGATCACCGGTATGCCCGACCATATCCGGATTGGCGTAGTTCACCACGATCAGGTCATACCCTGCCTCAATCGCCGCCACGAAGGCATCGGTGACCTCTTCGGCCGACATTTCCGGCTTCAGGTCATAGGTGGCGACATCCGGGGATTTCGGCATCTTGCGGTCCTCGCCCGCGAAAGAGACCTCTTCACCGCCATTCAGAAAGAAGGTGACATGCGGGTATTTTTCGGTTTCGGCGAGGCGGAACTGCCGCAGCCCCTTCTGCGCCACCCAGTCGCCCAGCGTGTTCACGATTTCCGGCTTGGGGTACATCGTCGTCATATAGGCGGAATGCGCATCGGAATATTGCGCCATGCCCATCAGCGCGGCCCAATCCGGGCGTGCCCCGGTATCGAAGGCATCGAAGTCCGGCGCGCCGATAGCGGCCATGATCTCGCGCGCCCGGTCGGCGCGGAAGTTCAGGCAGAAGAGAGCGTCGCCATCCTGCGCACCCGCATAGTCGCCAATCACGGTCGGCAGAATGAACTCGTCGTTCTCGCCACGGCCATAAGCAGCCTCGACGGCGACTATCGCGTCTGCCGCACGTTCGCCTTGGCCCTGCACGATGGCGGCGTAGGCCTTGGCGACCCGGTCCCAGCGGGTATCGCGGTCCATCGCGTAGTAGCGGCCCGAAACGGTCACGATGCGCACCGCTTTTGGCAGGGCGGCCTGCAGGGTCTCGAAATACCCCAACGCGGATTTCGGCGGAACGTCGCGGCCATCCGTCAGCGCGTGAATGACAACCTTGCCCCCGGCGGCGTCCAGTGCGCGGGCGGCGGCGATCATGTGCTGCACATGCCCATGCACACCGCCATCCGAGACGACGCCCATCAGATGCGCAGTGCCGCCCGTGGCCTGCACTGCCGCAATAAAGTCTCTAAGACGGGGGTTTTCGGCAAAGCTGCCTTCTTCGATGGCCAGATCGATCTGCCCGAGGTCCATGGCGACGACGCGCCCGGCGCCAATGTTGGTATGGCCCACTTCGGAGTTGCCCATCTGTCCGCGCGGCAAGCCCACGTCGGGCCCGAAGGTGGTCAGCGTGGCATTGGGGCAGGTTGCCATGATGCGGTCCATGTTGGGCGTGTCCGCCAGCAGGGGCGCGTTACCCTCGCGCCGGTCGCTCAGTCCCCATCCGTCCAGAATGCACAATACTACGGGTTTCGGCGCGCTCATCTTTGCTCTCCTCATCGGAATTAAGCGCCTTTTAACGCCTGCGCGCCGGAGGGTGAACCTCTTTCCCGGCACCGGGCGTATTTGGGCATGAAATAACCCGGCCCGCGCAGTCCGCAGCATCCCCGGGAGGCGCGGCCACCCCTTTCGCCCCCGGCGTAAGCAGGTGCCGCAACAGCGCCATGGGATGCGCTTTCAGCGTCAGCCGCATGGAGACGTAATCCTCCACCACCTGCTCGCCAAGGGTCATCTCCGGCAGCAGCGCGGCAGGCTCGTCCACCACCTCGCCTTCCATGTCCCCGGCGAACAGCGGCAGCGGCGCACCGGGGCTGAGCGCCTTGGCCTCCCAAAGCGCCTCACGCCGCCCAAGGCCCAGCCCGGCAAAAACGTCCGCTTCGGCCAGTCGCTCCACCATCGCCGGGGCCAGCCCCGCGCGCCGCCAGACATCACGCACCGACAGGTAGCCGTTGCCCCGCGCCGCCGTCAGCCAGCTTGCCTCTTCCTCGGCCAGCCCCTTGATCTGACGAAATCCCAAGCGCAGGGCGAGGCCG
>JBFFFS010000039.1:0-16302 GCA_041557855.1 Roseobacter sp.
CCTGCAGGATCAGCTGCGTGTTGCGCGCGATACGGCTGGAAAAGGCCGTGGGCAGCGCTATTGCTTCGTCCAGCGCATTGGTGTGCAGCGACTGTGTGCCGCCCAGCACCGCGCTCATGGCCTCATAGGCTGTGCGGATGACGTTGTTGTAAGGGTCCTGTTCCTGCAAGGAAACACCCGAGGTCTGGCAATGGGTTCGCAACATGGATGACTTGGGGTTTTTCGGGTTGAACTCCGACATGATACGCGACCAGAGCAGGCGCGCGGCCCGCAGCTTTGCCGCTTCCATGAAGAAATTCATGCCGATGGCGAAGAAAAAGCTCAGCCGCCCCGCGAACTTGTCAACATCCATGCCCCGATCGATGGCAGCACGCACATATTCACGTCCGTCCGCCAGCGTGAAGGCCAGTTCCTGCACAAGGTTCGCCCCCGCCTCCTGCATGTGATATCCCGAAATGGAGATGGAGTTGAAGCGGGGCATCTCGTTCGAGGTGTACTCGATGATATCCGCGATGATCCGCATCGACGGCTCAGGCGGATAGACATAAGTGTTGCGGACCATGAACTCCTTGAGGATGTCGTTCTGGATGGTGCCGGACAAAACGGCGCGGTCATGGCCCTGTTCTTCGCCTGCGACAATGAAATTGGCGAGGATCGGGATCACCGCACCGTTCATGGTCATGGAGACCGACACCTTGTCGAGCGGGATGCCGTCGAACAGGATTTTCATGTCCTCGACACTGTCGATGGCGACGCCTGCCTTGCCCACGTCCCCTTCGACGCGGGGATGATCGCTGTCATACCCGCGGTGGGTTGCAAGATCGAAGGCAACCGATACGCCCTGCTGCCCGTTTGCCAGCGCCTGACGATAGAACGCATTTGATTCTTCAGCGGTCGAAAATCCGGCGTATTGGCGGATCGTCCACGGGCGCCCTGCGTACATGGTCGCCTTGACGCCGCGCGTATAGGGCGCCTCTCCGGGGGTGGAGCCCAGATGCGTGACCTCACTGAGGTCCTCCTCGGTGTAAACCGGCTGTACGTCGATCCCTTCAAGGGTCTTCCAGGTCAGCTCTTCGACCGGCTTGCCGCGCAGCTCGGCCTCAGCCAGGGCGCGCCATTTTTCTTTCTTCGAGCTCATCTCGTCGTCCTTTTTTCTGCAGCCCGTGCGGCAAGGTTGCCCCTGCTCTGTCAACACGGCCATCTTCTGTCAGCGTGGCCAACCCGTCCGCTCCGGCGGTCAGCCACATGATGTCGTCGGCATACATTTCCCGTAAGGCTGCATGCTCTTCATTGGTAAAAGGGTCCCAGTGCTCCATCCCTAAAGGAAGCGAGCTGGTCGACTGCCCGCGATCATGGAGCGCGCGGCGCAGGTCGGGCAGCGTCGGAGACCGGTTAAGACACCTGCGCTGGACATCTGCGGGCGCCTCCTGATCGATCGCCCCCTTCAACAGAGCGTGCGGCCACGCGCTGTACCGCTCCAACGGCAGCACGCGCAGATCGACACCGGGGGCGGCGCGCGCAATATCCTCGACAACGTCACGCCACGTGCGGTTGTTGCCGGCGATATCGGCGAGATCGCTCCGGGTTGGCACCGGCGCGCCGTGCATCACCGCATCGGCCAGCGTCGAACACCAGTATTGCTCAAGGCTGCGGATGCCGAGAACAACCCTGGCGACCGGCCCATCGAATGACCGCAAGACATGCGCAACCCGCGCGGCGCAGTGAGGATAGAGCCGCCTATCCCGCAAGTTCCTGCGAACGGAGCCAAGCAGGTTTTCATCGCTGACAACCAGTATCGAAACCCCGGTCGAGCGTGCCAGATCCAGTTGCTTTCCCAGTTCCTTGTCCGAGAGCACGTCCTCATGCGACGTCTCATCAAGTCGGCGCGCCCCCCCCTGCTCGCTCTGCCCTAGGCCCAAGAACCCTATCCCGCGCTCAGCAAGAACGGCAGTGTGATGACGCATATACTCCTGGAAACTCATAGTACCGGTGCGGTGCGCCCCAATATGCAATATCACGTCCATGATGCGTCTGGCCCAATCTGCAATGACCGCCCCGATCGGTCGGACTGCCGGGGAACACGCCGTCATTACATCAAATCCCTTGCTGTCGATTTAATGGTAATTTTGCGGGGTGACCCCATCGCATCTGACACAAAACGGATTATATAGAAGCGAGCAGGAGAGCCCATGATACCACTATTACCCATTGTAATGGCATGTTTTTTGGCCGCTTCAGCGGCGGTTGCACAAACGGATGAAGTCAAATCCGATTTGCCGCTGTTTTTCTTCATGGACGATGTGAGTTTATCACAATTTAAGTGGAAGAAACGCCCTGTCGTGGTATTCGCGGACTCCGAACTCGACCCCGCCTTCGAAGAACAGATGTCGTTGCTGCGCGCCCGTGAGGACGAATTGAGGGCGCGCGATGTTGTCGTGATCGCAGATACAGACCCCGAGAAAATGTCGCAACTCCGCCGTAAGCTGCGCCCCCGGGGATTCATGCTCGTGTTAATCGGCAAGGATGGCGCTGTTAAAATTCGCAAGCCCTTTCCGTGGGATGTACGGGAAATCAGCCGCAGTATCGACAAGATGCCCATGCGCAAAAGGGAAATCCGGGAACGCTCTGTTCCGCGCGACAGTTGAAACGGGACGGCCTTGATGGGCCCGAAGCGCCGCCCGCCGTGAGCCGGTGCGTATGGCTGAAAACGATCTTTCAGCTTCAACGTCAGAAGGGTTTCGATCCGCGTCCATGACAAGACGAGGATATATCCCAGAATAAAAAGTGCTGCGGCCTCGACAGGCCGCGCCATCGGAATATCTGCCAACGCACAGTTAGCTAGCACAGCTGCGAATAAGGCGCCCGGCAACATGCCCCGCTCAATCATATCGAAGCGGCGCACCAGCACCTATTCGAACTCCATGATGACGTCATCCACCGCGAGACTGTCACCGGCGGAAGCGTTCACCTTGGAGACGATGCCCTTGCGCTCGGCGCGTAGAATGTTTTCCATCTTCATCGCCTCGATGGTGCACAGCGCCTGCCCTTCCTGCACCTCATCGCCGACGGCGACGTCCAGCTTTACCACCAGCCCCGGCATCGGGCAGAGCAGCATCTTGGACGTATCGGGTGGAAGTTTCTCGGGCATTTTCCGGGCCAGTTCGGCCTGCCGGGGGGTGCGCACATGTACCTTCATGTCCGCGCCGCGCGTCCGGATACGGAAGCCGCCGGAGACCTTGCCGACTTTCAACACCAGCGGCGCGTTCTCCACCGTCATCTTGGCCAGTTGATCCCCGGGTGTCCAATTCCCCGAGACGCGCAGCGTCTTGCCATCCTCAAAGCTGACTGTTGCTCCGGAAGGGTCGGCGGCGATCCTCAGATCATACGCCTCGCCCTGCAACCGTACATTCCAATCCGTGCCAACCTTGCGCTCATGATTGTCCATCCGGCCCGAAACCCGCGCACGGCGGATCTCGGCCACGCGGTGCATGGCGGCACAGGCGGCCGCGATCCGACGCAACTCCGCCTCGGGCAATTCAACGCCCTCGAATCCCTCCGGATATTCCTCCGCGATAAAGGCAGTGGTCATATCGCCCGAGATGAATTTCGGATGATCCATTACCGCAGAGAGGAAAGGCAGGTTGTGCCCGATGCCTTCCACCTCGAAACTGTCGAGCGCGACACGCATCGCTTCGATTGCCTCCTCGCGGGTCGGCGCCCATGTGCAGAGTTTGGCAATCATCGGGTCGTAATACATGCTGATTTCACCGCCTTCATAGACGCCCGTATCATTGCGCACGGCAGTGTCACCGGAAGGCGCAACCCCCTGCCATGTCCCCTTCTCCAGCAACGGCCCGGCGGCGACCTCAGCCGGCGGCCGGTAGCGGGTCAGACGCCCAATCGACGGCAGAAAACCTCGATAAGGATCCTCGGCATAGAGGCGGTTCTCGATCGCCCACCCCGACAGAGTCACATCATCCTGCGTGATCGACAGTTTCTCGCCATTGGCCACTCGGATCATCTGCTCGACCAGGTCAACACCGGTGATCAGTTCCGTCACCGGGTGTTCCACCTGCAGGCGGGTGTTCATTTCAAGAAAGTAGAAGTTCTTGTCGCCGTCGACGATGAACTCGACGGTACCCGCTGATGTGTATCCGACTGCCTGAGCCAGCGCGACGGCCTGCTCGCCCATCGCTTTGCGCGTGGCCGCGTCGAGAAACGGGCTCGGCGCCTCTTCCACGACCTTCTGGTTGCGACGCTGGATCGAACATTCCCGCTCGCCAAGATAAATGCCATTCCCGTGCGCGTCGCAGAGTACCTGAATTTCGATATGGCGCGGTTGCGTGACGAACTTCTCAATGAAGATACGATCATCGCCAAAGGAATTTGCCGCTTCGTTCTTCGACGATTGGAAGCCTTCGCGCGCTTCAGCGTCGTTCCATGCGATGCGCATCCCTTTGCCACCGCCGCCAGCCGAAGCCTTGAGCATCACCGGGTAGCCGATCTCCTTGGATATCTTCACGGCTTCGTCTGCGTCTTCGATCAACCCCATGTAGCCGGGTACCGTGCTGACGCCCGCCTCCTTGGCAATCTTCTTGGAGGTGATCTTGTCACCCATCTTCTCGATGGCTCCCTTGGGCGGCCCGACGAAGGCCACGCCAGCTTTCTCCAGCGCTTCCGCGAATTTGGCGTTTTCGGACAGGAAACCGTAACCGGGGTGCACAGCCTGCGCACCGGTGGACTGGATTGCTTCCATGATCTTGTCGATCACGATGTAGGACTGGTTCGCCGGCGGCGGACCGATGTGCACCGCCTCGTCGGCCATTTCCACATGCAAGGCCTTTCTGTCGGCATCCGAGTAAACCGCCACCGTTTCAATGCCCATCTTGCGCGCGCTCTTGATGACACGGCAGGCGATTTCGCCCCGGTTTGCGATCAGGATCTTGTTGAACATGGCGTGTCCTTCTGTGACGTGTCTGCAATTGTGAAAGGGAAGCGCGAGGCGCAAAAAAACCGCGCAGGCGCAGGCCGACGCGGTTTGTGTTGGTCTTTGATCTGTGCCGGAAGGCTGTTAGCAGCGACCCGGGTAAAGCTGACAATAGGCCACATTGCCTGCAGCACCCACAGCCGCACCCTTGCCAATGTCCCCATCGGCGATGACGGCAGCCCCCGCTCCGACGGCGGCACCGCCGAGAGCCTGCTCACCGATTGTATCGCCGCATCCTGCAAGGCCCGCACAGACCGCGAGCGCCAAAGTGAATTTATTGATAGACATGATCGGTCACCTTTTTTCAGTGAATACTGCCAGTATAACCGACGCTCGTGCGATCTGTTCCCAGGCTCACCGGCGCGGTCTTTCGCAAGCCCCGCGCCTAAAAATACGGGCAGCCGGCGGCGCAACGCTTTCGACTGCCCGTCAGGGGAAGGGGTACGAATTGTGTACACAAGCGCGAGGCGGGGATATTCGCCCTCGCTTGCACCCCAATCAGTACCCGTCTGAGTTGATGCCGCAAGTGATCCTTGCGCCAGACCCCTTGCATGAGCCAAGCCCCGCCATTTTGTTCCCATCACAAGCAAAAACATGCCGATCAATCCCCGAATGCTTCAGGAAAGGACGCACGCGCCACCTTCACATCGATCACCAGCATCGCCTCATAACTCGCGGGATCGAAAGGGTCAGTGGCGGGTACGACTTCACGCCCAAAAAGCCAGGATAAACGCCCTGCATCGAGGTTACCGCGCTCGAATGGCTGATCGCCAAAGTGATCCCACAAGGCCTGAAAGAAGGCAGCATCCGCACGGCGGTCGGCAGGCTTGCGATCGCGGAAGCGCACGCGCTCGGTCAGCGGGGTGACACCACGCGGATTGAAGCGTCGCAAGGTGAACTGGTAATCAGTTCCGGGCAATCGACCCGGAAAGCCTTTATGCTTCAGCATATTGCCCTCCGCTCTTCACGAAGGACGCGCAGGGCCGGCGCGGACACCAGCCCTGCGCAATACTTACTTGTACTTACCCGTGTACACAGGCTCTGTCGAAATCGGCTCAGGCTCGACCACGACGTATTCTTCTTCCTCAGCGGCACAGGCCGCCACGAAAACAGCAAGGCCAAGCAAGGCCATAAGTTTGATGTTCTTGGACATCCAATTCTCCTGCTCTTCAATGATCGCCCTCTTCCCGGCGTGAACCGGATCGGAGCGTTGGTTTTATCCCGCCAGCGATCAGCTCGCGGATGCCCGACCTTACCGTAATCAGAGCCAAAAAGGAATCGGCGAAATGCACTGATTGCGCGCTGTGGCTGCAAAACCGCAGCCAGTGCCGCGGTATGAAAATAAGACCCGCCCAACATCACAGCCCCTCCCAGATGCACTGACCCGAAGAGACGCGGAAAACCTCGACATATTGCGTAACCTCAGCATCCATTTCTCCAAAGTCCAGTGGCCGGTCCATCATGCTGAGCGCCGCAACCTCGGCCTCGAGCGCGAAGTTGTTCATATAGGGCAGGACGAATTCACGGCACAGGTGTTCAAAATCCGCTTCCACGTCCGCAAAGGATTTACGTCCCGTGCCTGTGCCGATCTCAGGGGCCACGAAACGAAAGCGCAACCACCTGTCGGCGCCCACATCATCCGTCAAAACTTCATACAAGTGCAGTGCCTGACTGGACGGCACGTTTACGAGACCCGGCTTGGCGGGCGCATCGGCCCCGATTTTTATGAGAGCGCCATCAGTCATGCGACCTCCGCCTTGCGACACAGTCGATCTCCACCAGGGCACCCACCGCCAGCGCGGTCACTCCGACCGTCGTCCGCGCGGGCAATCGGTCGGCACTGAAGAACGCCTTGTAAGCCTCATTAAACGCAGCATAATCACGCTCGAACTCCGTCAGGAAACAGCGGCACTGCACGACATCCGTCAGCTCGAGGCCCAGACCTTTCAGAACCGTCTCCAGATTTTCCATCACTTGACGTGTTTGCGCAGCAACCCCGCTGGCCAGCGGCGCATCAGGTGCGCCGGAAACCGTTGGCATCTGCCCGGTGAGGATAACCCAGCCATCCGCTTCGACCGCATGTGAGAAAGGCGCCACATGTTCGGGTGCATCAGAGATATTATGAAAAATCGCCATGATCCCAAACCCTTACAACGGGATGTTATCATGCTTTTTCCACGGGGTCTGCGCGGCCTTGTTGCGCAGTGAAGCAAACGCTCGCGCGATGCGTTTCCGCGTTGTACGCGGCATGATAACCTCATCCACGAAGCCCCGCTCGGCAGCAACGAAGGGATTGGCAAACCGCTTCTCGTAATCGGCCGTGTGTTTCGCCAGCTTTTCCGGGTCACCTAGATCGGCGCGATGAATGATCTCTGTCGCGCCCTTGGCTCCCATAACCGCGATTTCCGCCGTCGGCCATGCGTAGTTGAAATCAGCTTTGAGGTGCTTGGAGGACATCACCACATAGGCGCCGCCGTATGCCTTGCGCGTAATCACCGTTACCATCGGCACGGTCGCCTCGCCATAAGCGAAGAGCAGCTTCGCGCCATGCTTGATAACGCCGCCGTATTCCTGGCTCGTACCCGGCAGAAACCCAGGCACATCAATCAGGGTCAGCAAGGGAATCTCGAAGGCGTCACAAAAACGCACGAAGCGCGCCGCCTTGCGAGAACTGTCGATGTCGAGACATCCGGCCAGAACCAGGGGTTGATTGGCCACGACCCCCACGGTCCGCCCTTCGATGCGAATGAACCCGGTGATGATATTCTTGGCGAATTCCTCCTGGATCTCGTAGAAATCACCTTCGTCGGCTAGCTTCAGGATCAACTCTTTCATGTCGTAGGGCGTATTGGGATTGTCCGGCACGAGTGTGTCGAGGGAAGGCTCCACCCTGTTGGGATCGTCGAAGAACGGGCGGACCGGAGGCTTTTCACGATTGTTGGAGGGAAGGAAGTCAACAAGCCTGCGCACTTCCGCCAGCGCCTCCACATCGTTTTCGAAAGCCGCATCCGCAACGGAAGACTTGCGCGCATGGGTGGATGCACCGCCCAATTCCTCGGCGGACACCTGCTCATTTGTCACTGTTTTCACGACGTCCGGGCCGGTCACGAACATGTATGAGCTGTCTTTGACCATGAAGATGAAGTCGGTCATCGCCGGCGAATAGACTGCACCACCAGCACAGGGCCCCATGATTACGCTGATCTGCGGCACCACGCCTGAAGCGGTGATGTTGCGTTGGAAAATATCGCCGTAGCCCGCAAGGGAATCCACACCTTCCTGAATGCGCGCACCTCCTGAATCATTGATCCCTACGACCGGCGCGCCGTTCTGCACAGCCATATCCATGATCTTGCAGATTTTTTTGGAATGCGTTTCGGAAACAGACCCGCCGAGAACGGTGAAGTCCTGGCTGAACACGTAAACGAGCCGGCCATTGATCGTGCCCCACCCGGTTACCACGCCGTCACCGGCAGGTTTCTGGCGCTCCATTCCGAATTCTGTGCAGCGATGGGTCACGAACATGTCGAACTCTTCGAAGCTACCCTCGTCAAGCAGCAAATCGATACGCTCGCGGGCAGTCAGCTTGCCCCGCCCGTGCTGCGCTTCGATACGCTTTTGCCCACCGCCGAGCCGTGCATCCGCACGCCGGCCTTCAAGCTGTTCCAGAATATCCTTCATGGCGCGCCTCCCTGATTAGCTTTCGCATTTGTAGCGAACTCACCTGGGAAACCGAAGCAGTTTCAAGCAAATTTGCAAATATTATTCATAAGGGGTTTTGCATATTGCAAATCTGCAAATTCACGCATCGTGGCACCCAGGCAGATGGACATGTCTGACGTCCTGACCTAAATGTGCGTAATGATCGAAGTTCGCACCGTCCGGTTTCTGGACCGGACAACCCCTCCGCACATTGCGACGCTGATCTTGCTTGCAGGCATGTCAGCCATGGTCATGAACATGTTCCTGCCGAGCCTGCCAAAGATGACGGAGTATTTCCACACGGAATACCGGGTCATGCAACTGTCAGTGGCTCTTTATCTTGGCGCCAGTGGGCTATTGCAGGTCTTCATCGGGCCATTGTCTGATAAATACGGGCGCAGGCCGGTCATCCTGGGCGGATTGATGGCTTTTCTATTCGCCACGGTGGGCTGCATTTTCTCTCCGACGGTTGAGGTCTTCCTGTTCTTCCGGGTGTGCCAGGCGGTGGCGGCGGTCGCGATGGTCTTGAGCCGTGCGGCGGTGCGCGACATGTACGAACAAGACGAAGCGGCCTCAATGATCGGATACGTCACGATGGGTATGGCTGTCGTCCCCATGCTCAGCCCGATGTTGGGCGGTGTTCTGGACGAATATCTGGGCTGGAAGGCGAATTTCTGGATGCTGCTTCTTCTGGGCGCCCTGACCTTCTGGCTGGCCTGGGCGGATCAGGGAGAGACAGCAGCGCGCAGCAGCAAATCGCTTGGCCAGCAATTCGCGGAATATCCCGAGCTTCTGACTTCCCCTCGTTTCTGGGGCTATTCCCTGGCGGCCGCCTTCTGCAGCGGCGCATTTTTCGCCTATCTGGGCGGTGGCCCCTTCGTGGGCTCCGTGGTCTTCGGCATGTCTCCCTTCTGGGTCGGTATCTTTTTCGGCGCGCCCGCGGTCGGCTACTTCTTCGGCAATATGACGACCGGCCTCGCGGCCAAACGCGTCGGGATCAACAGGCTTGTACTGACTGGCGCGCTTATCAATCTCTTCGGCGTCAGTCTGTCGCTTTTCATCTTCGCCATCGGCTACGGATCACCCTTGAGCTTTTTCGGACTCATGACTTTCGTGGGCTTGGGCAACGGGCTGGTCATCCCGAATGCAACGGCGGGAATGTTGTCGGTGCGACCGCATCTGGCCGGCACGGCTTCGGGTCTCGGCGGCGCAATCATGATCGGCGGCGGGGCCGCGCTCAGCGCGCTGGCGGGCGCGCTGCTAAATGAGGGAACTGGCGCCTTCCCTCTGCTTTTCATCATGTGCTCAACGGCACTCGCTGCCGTTGCGTCGATCGTCACCGTCTATCTGCGAGAGCATCGGCTGGCGGGCCAGACACCTTTGGCATAAAGAAACGGTTAGCCTTGCATTAACCAAGTTCAGTCACCTTGCCCTGCAGAGTTTGCAAAGCTACGCTTCCGCGACTCGATCTATTTGCAAACTCGCTGCGGAGTGACGACATGGCGACACAAAAGCTCTACGCCGGGGCGAAACTGCGCGAGTTGCGCACAAGGCTGGGCCATACGCAGAAAGACTTCGCCGCAAAGCTCGGCGTGTCGCTGCCCTATCTAAACCAGATGGAAAACAACAACCGGCCGGTGTCGACGACGGTTGTGCTCGCGCTGGCGCAGGAATTCGGGCTGGATGTCACCGAGTTGAGCGAGGGCGACAGTGAGCGGCTGGTCAGCGATATGCGCGAAGCCATCGCCGATCCGATCTTTGCCGAAACATTGCCACCGGTCGCCGATCTTCGGCTTGCCGCATCCAACGCCCCCACCTTCGCGCATGCCTTTCTCGAATTGCACCGCAGCTATCGTCAGATGCAGGAACGGCTTGCCTCGCTGGACGAAGCCCTGGGACGCGAAGATTCCCGAACCACCCCGAGTCCATGGGAAGAAGTTCGGGATTTCTTTCATTACTGCGACAATTACATTGATGCCGTAGACCGAGCGGCGGAGCACTTTGCAGATAAAGAAGGCGGCCACCGCAATATACGCGTTGCCGCGATCGCCGCCCTTGGCAACAGCGGCGTCAAGGTTGACTTCAAGGACACCGACCAACTCCGCCATTACGACCCCGAGACCCGGCGACTGTCCCTTTCACGGCGCGCGCCCTCGGAAAGCCAGATCTTTCAGTTGCTTTTACAAGTGGCTCTCGTCAAGCAGGATGCGCTGCTCGAAGCAACGCTGGATCTGGCGCGGTTTCACAGTCCCGAAGCCCGGGCGATTGCCAAGATCGGCCTGGCGAATTATTTCGCCGGCGCGGCGCTAATGCCTTACCGGGCATTTCAGCAGGTCGCGGCGCGCTGCCGCCATGATCTTGAAGTTCTGGGCGGTCATTTCGGTGCATCCATTGAGCAGGTCGCGCACCGCCTGTCGACGCTTCAGCGCCCGGGGGCGAAGGGCATCCCCTTTTTCTTCGTCCGCGTGGATCAGGCGGGCACGATCACTAAGCGCCACTCAGCGACGCGACTGCAATTTGCCCGCTTCGGTGGCGCCTGCCCGCTGTGGAACGTGCATCGCGCATTCGAGACACCGGGACAGTTCCTGCGGCAACTCGCAGAGACACCGGACGGGGTACGCTATATCAGTCTTGCAAGGGACGTGACAAAACCCGCAGGGCGTTTCGGCGCACCCTTGCGCCGCTACGCCATCGCCCTGGGGTGCGAGGTACGCCACGCACGCGATCTCGTCTATGCCGACGGCCTCGATCTGACCAGCGACCACGCCTTCGAACCCATCGGCATTTCCTGCCGGATTTGCGAAAGGGCCAATTGTCATCAACGTGCGGTACCGCCGCTGGAAAGGCAGCTTACCGTCGATCCGCATGTGCGGGACGTGCTGCCCTACAGGGTGAGCTAGCGCCTAACGGCGCGCCTTGCGCCAGCCCGCCGCGCGGGCCTCGTCTTCGTTGCAGAACCATCGCTCACCCTTTTCGGCAGCAATCCTGGTCTGCGCGTAATCACGCTGCCCCGGAACATGGTAAATGCGCACGCCCTTCGATGAGATATTGCCCTTGATCGCACAGTCGGTCGTTGACTGGGGACCACCCGCGTTGCGTGCTTTTCGAAACTGAGCAGGTAATTGCACGCGGCTGGCGTGCAGCCCTACATCGCGCACGGCTGCCGATTTTTCGTCAAGATCATAATCGAGCGAATAACGCCTGTAGGCAAAAGCGAGTCCCTCCCTTACAAGCTGGCGCGCGACGTCCACGCCTTCGACTCTGCAACGTGCGACAGAACGGCCATAGCGATCCACGTCCAACACCTCGCAGCGCGCGATGCGGCCGTCGAAACGCGTAGCGACCTCTGCCGTTACCCACGCCCCGCAATCCCAGTTTGCGCCCTGCTGGGTGACGCAGGTCTGGTCGCTCTCGGGAGCGTCAATGCCAAAGAGGCGCACGCGTACCGCACCCACGTCAAACGCATCCCCGTCTATTACCCGAATGGCGCCCGTGACATCTGCACGAGCGACCGCACCCGGGCCGATCACGCTCAGAAGGGCAAACACAATAGCAAAGAACACGCGCATGCCATTGGTATGGACGCCATCTGTGTCCCGAACAAGGCAATCGGTTAACCTAAGTTAACGATTTCTTCAGCGTTGCTCAGTTTCCCAGTTCGGGTGAATCCAGGGGATGTCGTTGGCACGCGAAAGCGGATCGCGGCCAAGAAGATGGTCCGAGACTTTCTCCCCGACCATGATCGATGGCGCATTGAGGTTGCCGTTGGTGATCCGGGGAAAGATGCTGCTGTCGGCCACCCGCAGCCCCTCGACGCCGATGACCCGGGCCTCAGGATCGACGACCGCCTCCGGGTCGTCGGGCCGCCCCATGCGACAGGTGCCACAGGGGTGATAAGCGCTTTCCACATGCTCACGGATAAAGGTGTCAAGCTCCGCATCGGTTTGCGCCTGCGCACCCGGTTGTATCTCGTGATCGACATAAGGAGCGAAGGCGTCCTGCCCGAATATTTCACGGGTTAACCGGATACAGCGCCGGAAGTCCTGCCAATCCTCGGGTTGCGACATGTAGTTAAAGAGAATCCTTGGCGCTGCAGCCGGGTCCTTTGACGCCAATGTGACCGATCCACGCGACTTCGACCGCATCGGCCCGACATGCGCCTGGAAGCCGTGTCCTGCTGCTGCCACCTTGCCATCGTAGCGTACCGCGAGTGGCAGGAAATGGTATTGAACGTCGGGGTAGGGAATACCAGCACGCGAGCGGATGAAAGCCGCGCTTTCGAACTGGTTCGAGGCGCCCATGCCTTTCTTGGTGAGCAGCCATTGTGCGCCGATCAACGCCTTGGACATCAGGTTCCAGTGCTTGTACAGCGTGATGGGTAGCCGGGAAGCCATCTGCAGGTAAAGCTCAAGGTGATCCTGCAAGTTGCGGCCAACGCCGCGTCGGTCGGCAATCACCTCAATCCCGAGACCGGCCAGTTCTTCGGCAGGACCGATCCCCGACAACATCAGCAATTTCGGCGAATTGATTGACGAGGCGGCAAGCACCACCTCGCGACGTGCGCGTATGATCCGAGTTTTTCCGCCCCGCCGGATTTCGACGCCGACGGCGCGGTGATCTTCGACCACGACCCGTTGCGCAAGGCCGTTGACGAGGGTGCAATTGGCACGTTTCAAAGCCGGGCGCAGGTAGGCATTGGCCGCCGACCAGCGCCGCCCCTGCCAGACTGTCTGCTCCATCGGGCCAAACCCTTCCTGCTGCTGGCCGTTGTAGTCGTCAGTGACCTGGTAACCGGCCTGCCGGCCCGCTTCGACGAAGGCTGCGAAAAGGGGATTGGTGCGCGGGCCCCGACTGACGTGCAACGGCCCATCGGTACCACGCCAGGTCACGTCACCGCCATGGCCGCCGTCATGCCAGGTTTCCATCCGCCTGAAATAGGGCAGAACGTCGGCAAAGCTCCAACCGTCTGCGCCGGCCTCCGCCCAATGGTCGAAATCCATGGCGTGACCGCGCACATAAACCATGCCATTAATGCTGGAAGAGCCGCCGATCACCTTGCCACGCGGGCAAGCAAGGCGCCTCCCGCCGAGATAAGGCTCCGGCTCGGACTGGTACCCCCAATCGTAGCGCTGCATGTTCATTGGATAGGAGAGCGCCGCCGGCATCTGGATGAACGGTCCGGCATCCGTGCCGCCGTGCTCGATCACGATCACTGACGCCCCAGCTTCACTGAGCCGGTAGGCCATTGCGCAGCCGGCACTGCCAGCTCCCACGATCACGAAATCCGCATGCATCAGAAATTCACCTCATGGCTTGTCGAAAGGGTTACGCGCTTAATCCGCGCCACAGGTTCGACTGTGGGCTCCGCCCATAACTGGCTCCCGCACAAGGGGCGCACGTCTCGAGGGCGCTCATTTTGGATGGCGACGGGCGACAAAAAAGGATGGCGCATTGGTTTCCAAGCCTCCGGCGGGGATATTCCCGGTTTAAAAAGTGAATTATTCGCCCCGCGGAAAGCGCTTGCTTTCCTCGAGAATATTCAGGTCCATGTGATTGCGCATGTATTGCTCGGACGCGTCGCGCAGCGGCTGATAATCCCACGGATAATAGCCACCCGATCGCAGGGCATCATACACAACCCAGCGGCGCGCCTGGCTCTTGCGCACATCCGCGTCGAACGCGTCGAGGTCCCAGCGCGTGTCGGCCTTGGCGCGCAGTTCCGCCAGCTTGGCCTGATGTTCCGGGACACCGGCGAGATTGTCGCGCTCCAGCGGATCTGCTTCGAGGTCGAACAGTTGATCGGGATCCAGCGCGCAGCGGTTCAACTTCCATCTGCCGTATCTCAGAGAGATCATCGGCGCGTAAGAGGCTTCGGCCGCGTATTCCATGGCCACCGGCGCGGTGCGTTCCTGCCCTTGCCCCATCGGAACCAGCGATGTCCCGGTTGTCCACTCCATGACCTCCTCCATGGAGACCCCGGCCAACTCGCAGAGTGTGGGACACAGGTCGATAGTTGACACGGGCGCGGTCTGCAGCCCCGCTTCCATTTGCGGCGCCGCGATCATCAAGGGGACGCGTGAAGACCCTTCATAGAAGGACATCTTGAACCACAGCCCACGCTCGCCCAGCATGTCGCCGTGGTCGGAAACGAAAACAATGATCGCCTCCTGGCGCGTGTCCTCAAGCGTTTGCAGGATGTCGCCGATCTTGTCGTCGAGATAGCTGATATTGGCGAAATAGGCACGTCGCGAACGGCGGATATCCTCCTCCGCAATCTCAAAACTGCGCCAGTCGTTGGCGTCGAAAATGCGTTTTGAGTGGTTGTCCTGCGCCTCGTAAGGGATCGCAGAGACCTGCGGCAGAAGATGAGCACAGTCCTCGTAGAGATCCCAGTATTTTCGGCGCGCCACATAAGGATCATGCGGATGCGTAAAGCTGACAGTCATGCACCATGGGCGCTCATCCGCCCCGCGCGACAGGTCGTAGAGTTTTCGGGTGGCGCAATAAGCGACTTCGTCGTCGTACTCCATCTGGTTGGATATTTCGGCGACCCCTGCCCCGGTGACGGAACCCATGTTGTGATACCACCAGTCGATCCGCTCACCGGGTTTGCGGTAATCCGGGGTCCAGCCGAAGTCGGCAGGGTAGATGTCGGTGGTCAGGCGCTGTTCGAAGCCGTGCAACTGGTCGGGGCCCACGAAATGCATCTTGCCGGAAAGGCAGGTCTGGTAGCCCGCGCGGCGCAGATGGTGCGCATATGTCGGGATCGAAGAGCAGAACTCGGCCGCATTGTCATAGACGCCCGTCGCAGAGGGCAACTGCCCGGACATGAAGGCCGCGCGCCCGGGAGCACACAGCGGGCTGGCGGTATAGGCATTTCGAAAACGGGTAGAGCGTTCCGCCAGTTTCTTCAGATTGGGCGCGTGCAGCCAATCCGCCGGGCCATCAGGAAAAAGAGTGCCGTTGAGCTGATCGACCATCAGAATGAGAATGTTCGGACGGGTCATGGCGTGTCTCCTGTCAGTGTGGCAAGCGCGCTCAGCACGGTGTCACGGGCATTGTCCGCACTTTGCGACGGTGAGAGCGCGGCGCGCAGGTAAAGCCCGTCGATCAGGGCCGCAATTATTTCGGCATGAGGCAGCGGGTCGGAGGAAAGCGGGCGCAGCGCATGGAGAAGATTTGATTTCAGACGCGCCTGATAGATGCGAAACAGGCGTAGCGTTTCTGGGTTTGTCTGGGCCGAGGCATAGAGCGTCATCCACGCGCTGATGGTCGCAGGCGCAAAGCAGGATGGAGCAAAACTGGCCTCGATCAGTGCGACAGCACGATCACGCGGCGTCTGTGCCGCGCTCAGGGCGCGGCGAACTTCGGCACCGAAATCGCGCAGGATTTGCCGCATCGCCGCCTGAAAAATCTGATCCTTACCGCCGAAGTAATGGTGCGCCAAAGCTGTTGACATGCCAGCCCTACGCGCAATCTGACCAACCGTGACGTCAAGCGATCCCTTGGCGCCGATCTCTGCAATCGTCGCCTCTACGAGCGCGCTGCGGCGCAGTGGCTCCATTCCGATCTTGGGCATCTCTCACTCGCATGTTTAAGCAAGAAACGCATAA
>JBFFFS010000040.1:0-15844 GCA_041557855.1 Roseobacter sp.
GAAGACCCCAAGTTCCGCCGTTTCCGCTACGGCGTGCAGGTCAACTCGCTGGGCCTGACCGAACAGCAGCCCGAAAACAACGTCTACCGCATCCTCATCGAGATGCTCGCGGTGACGCTCTCCAAGAAAGCACGTGCGCGCGCGGTGCAGTTGCCCGCCTGGAACGAGGCGCTCGGTCTGCCCCGCCCCTGGGATCAGCAGTGGTCCATGCGCATGCAGCAGATCATGGCCTATGAGACCGACCTTCTGGAATTCGACGATCTCTTCGACGGCAACCCGGCGGTCGATGCCAAGGTCGAAGCGCTCAAAGAAGGCGCGCGCCAGGAACTGGCGACGCTCGATGGCATGGGTGGCGCGATCGAGGCCATCGACTACATGAAAGCGCGCCTCGTTGACAGCAACGCGGAGCGGCTGACGCGGATCGAGGCGGGCGAGACCGTCGTGGTCGGCGTCAACAAATGGCAGCAGGGTGAACCCTCGCCGCTGATGACCGGGGATGGCGGTATCATGGTGGTCGATCCTGCCGTGGAAGCCGAACAGATCGGGCGCCTGCAGGACTGGCGCTCCAGCCGTGACGACGCGGCGGTGAAGACGGCGCTGGCAGATTTGCGCGCCGCCGCGCGCGAGGGCCACAACGTCATGCCCGCCTCCATCGCGGCGGCAAAGGCCGGGGTCACAACCGGCGAATGGGCGGCAGAGATGCGCGCCGTTCACGGTGAATACCGCGGCCCGACCGGCGTTTCGGGTGCTCGCTCCAACCGAACCGAGGGGCTCGACGACCTGCGCGAAGCGGTGGATGCGGTGAGCCACCGGCTGGGGCGGCGTCTGAAGTTCCTCGTCGGCAAGCCGGGGCTCGACGGCCATTCCAACGGCGCCGAACAGATTGCCGTGCGCGCGCGGGACTGCGGCATGGACATCTCCTACGAAGGCATCCGTCTGACCCCTGCAGAGATCGTCGCGGCAGCAGCCGAGGATGCCGCCCATGTGGTTGGCCTGTCGATCCTGTCGGGCAGCCATATCCCGCTGGTCGAAGACCTGATGGCACGGATGCGCGCCGCAGGCCTCGGTCATGTTCCGGTCATCGTCGGCGGGATCATCCCCGATGATGACGCCGAGCGTCTGCGGGCGATGGGCGTGGCGCGGGTTTATACGCCCAGGGATTTCGAGCTGAACACGATCATGCAGGATATCGTAACCCTTGCCGACCGGGACGCAGTGGCCGCCGAATAAGAAACGAAGACCGCACCGTCTCTTCTGAAAAATCATTTTGGCGACCAGCGCCAAGGGCGAAACCTTCGCTCTTGTCCCCGCGTGGACAGACAGGCTATGCGACGGGAAAAGATCAACACGGAGGATGCCCATGACCACGCATATCGGAGCCCGCAAAGACCAGATCGCCGAGACCGTCCTGATGCCGGGCGACCCCTATCGCGCCCGCTGGGCGGCGGAGACCTTTCTGGAGGGAGCGGAGCTGGTCAACAAAGTGCGCGGCATGCTCGGGTTTACCGGCACGTGGCGCGGCAACCGGGTCACCATTCAAGGGTCCGGCATGGGAATGCCGTCGCTGTCGATCTATGCCAACGAGCTGATCTGTGAATTCGGTGCGCAGACACTCATACGCATCGGCTCCTGCGGCGGCATGCAGGCGCATGTATCGGTGCGCGATGTCATCATCGCCATGTCGGCGACGACAATCTCCTCGCCCTCTTCGGCTATCTTTCGCGAGGTGAATTTCGCACCGACCGCAGACTACGAACTATTGACGGCGGCGGTGGCGGCGGCGCGGGCGCGCGGCACCACGACCCATGTGGGTGGAATTTATTCGTCGGATGTATTTTATGCCGAGCGGCCCGATCTCGACGAGCAGATGGTCCGGCACGGCATTCTGGGCGTGGAAATGGAAGCGGCGGAGCTTTACACGCTGGCGGCGCGGCACGGGCGGCGGGCACTGGCGGTGCTGACGGTGAGCGACCATTTGCAGACCGGTGAGGCCCTGCCTTCGGAAGACCGCGAAAAGACCTTTGGCGACATGGTGGAAATCGCGCTGGAGGCCGCCTTTTCCTGACGTCCAAGCGTTGTGATGGCGGCACCCGCCGGCAGCCTCCGGCGGGAGTTTGTCGGCAAGATGAAGTCAGGTGCCGTGGGAACGGTCATAACCGCTGGGCAGCGGCGGGTTCCAGCCCGCAAGGGCGCCTTCTTCGGGGCGGAAGACCTCGACCAGCAGCGGGTGACAATCGGCGACATCGCTTGAATGCTCGGACGAGCAATCCCCCCCCGGGCAGGCGGAAAGATTGCCCAGCAGATCGATCTCGGCGAAGAATTCCAGAAAATCGCCGGGCCGTACCGGGCTGGCTTTCATGAAATACTGGCCGGTATCCCGCGTGAAACCGGTACACATGAAGACATTCAGCACATCATGCACAAGCGGTTCGGCCTCGCCTGCGGGTATGTCCAGATGGCTGGCGAGCGCACGCGTCAGGTTCGAATGGCAGCAGTGATGGTACTGCCCGCCGCCGGACAGGAGCGCATGGGTGTAAGGATCGCAGCGGGTGCCGATCACATCATGCACCGAGCCGCCGAAAGCATCGAAGCCGTACCAGCCCAGCGTATCGTGGGTAATCGTGGCCATCGGGCGCAGGTTGGGAAAGCTTGACCACATGCGGTCTCCGGCGGTCAGATGCGTGCCATGCAGGGCACGGGTCTTGCCGGAGTAGAACCGCTCCGACAGATCGGCGGCATTGTGCAGGTTGAGATCACCCACCTGCGGCCCTTCAACGGAGGTGATGCGGAAAAAATGCCCCGCCGGCACGGTAAAGCATCGGGCCTCGCGCGGCGGCACCAGAACGTCTTGCGTTTTCGTCATACCCGAACGCGCCGCGTCATAGAGCGCCATATCCGGGGCAGGCAGCGTATCGTCGGGATAGCATATGACGGGTTTGACGGCGCGGCGCGCGGCGGCGTCCTGAGGTTCTTGCATGGGAGCCTTCTTCCGTGTGAGGCCGGGCAGCATCGGGCCGCTGGCAAGTGGGTGATACCGCAGGTTTCTACGGCGCGGCCCACCGGGTCAAGAGAGGAGGCAGGCGCGCAGCCCGGCGGGCGCGGTTTTCACCGCATATCCGCCTTGCAGTCCTGCGGTGGTCCTTCTGTCGCCGTGAAGGCCTCGGCGCCGCAATAGGCACATTTGTATTTACGTAACGCGCCACGACGGTCGCCGGTGCGGTCAGCGCGCCAGCGGCAGCGGCGCGTGTCGCGGTTACGGCGAGCCACGATAGCGACGATGATGAAGGCGATGACAAGACCGATGACGATGTGCATGAGACCCTCAGATCATCAGGTGCCCCGCCAGCCCGAGGGCGAAGCCGAGAACGGCCCCGAGCGGCGGCAGCATGGTGTTTTCCAGCGGCACCTGCGGCGCGATATCCTGGAACATCAGGTACACGATCCCTCCCGATGCCACCATCATCACCGCACCGATGGCCGGATCGAAGCCCGGCGGTAGGGTGAGCCCCAGCAGGGCGGCCAGCGGCCCCAGTGTAACCATCGAGACAAAAAGCCAGAGCGGCGCCGGGCGGTCCGAGGCGTTTTGCATCTCATGCATGGCATTGTAGCCCTCGGGCAGGTTCTGCAGCGCGATCAGCGCGGCCACGAGAACAGCCGTGGACAGATCCCCGCTGATGATGGCGCCAAGCGCCAGCGCCTCCGGCAAATAATCCATCGTCATCGCCATGAATTGCGCCAGCGACCCGCCTGTCCGTGCAAGCCACCTGTCGATCAGTGCAAAGCCGATCCCGCCGAGGGTAAACCACGTGATCGCGGGCAGCGCGGCAAGCCTGCTTCCGCCTTCAGGCAAAAGCACAAGCGCCACCGCGGCCAGCAGCGCACCGGCGCCGAAGGCCGTGACGCCGTGGCGCATTTCGCTGCGGATACGGTCCGGGAATGCCCTGATGTGCCAAAGGGCCAGCGCGGCGCCGACGGGGATCGACATCCCCGCCAGTGTCGCCAGCAGAAATGCCGCCCAATGCGGGGCGATCTCCAAGCGTCAGACCCGGCGCTCGACCATCATCTTCTTGATATTGGCGATCGCTTCTGCCGGGTTCAGACCCTTCGGGCAGGTCTTGGCGCAGTTCATGATCGTGTGGCAGCGGTAGAGCTTGAACGGGTCTTCAAGATCGTCCAGCCGTTCGCCCGTCGCCTCATCGCGGCTGTCGATGATCCAGCGGTAGGCGTGCAGCAACGCTGCTGGCCCCAGGTAACGGTCGCCGTTCCACCAGTAGGACGGGCAGGACGTGGAGCAGGACGCACACATCACGCACTCGTAGAGCCCATCAAGCTTTTTGCGGTCCTCGATGGATTGCTTCCATTCCTTCGCCGGGCGGTTGGTCTTGGTCTCCAGCCACGGCATGATCGAGGCGTGCTGGGCATAGAAGTGCGTCAGGTCGGGGATCAGGTCCTTGACCACCGGCATGTGCGGCAGCGGGTAGATCTTCACGTCGCCCTTGATCTCGTCCATGCCGTAGATACAGGCCAGCGTGTTGATCCCGTCGATGTTCATGGCACATGATCCGCAGATGCCTTCGCGGCAGGAGCGGCGGAAGGTCAGCGTCGGGTCGATCTCGTTCTTGATCTTGATAAGCGCGTCGAGAATCATCGGCCCGCAGGTATCCAGATTTACGAAATAGGTATCGACCGACGGGTTCTTTCCATCATCGGGATTCCAGCGGTAAATCTGGAATTTCCGCAGGTTCTTGGCGCCCTCCGGCTTGGGCCATGTCTTGCCCTTGGTGATACGGGAATTCTTGGGCAGTGTCAGCTGAACCATTCTGGTGTCCTCCTGTCCGTCAGTCTCAGAGAGTCTGCGCCGCGGCGGGAGCCGCCTGCGCCAGACATTGTTGCGTTGAAGGCCGTGCAAGCACGGCGCGTATCGTTTCGGCTGTTCCGTCATCGACGCCCACCACCGCGTCAGCCGCCATGGACTGGACCTCGCTTGCGTTGGCGTTATCGACGATGCAATTCGTGAAGGGCGTGAACAGTTGCTTGGGCACCTGCGGGAAATACACCGCCAGCGCACCGGGGATGATCGTCTTCGCAGCATCCCGCCCGGCCTTGTCGGTCGCGTTCTGGATATCGGTGCAGGCCGCGGCGAGAAAACATAAAGAGAAAAATAACGGTAACAGATTCCAGGTCATTCAGCCCACCTCGTGAACAGGACGTCTAGATATCGGGGCCGGGCCTTCTTGCCCGCGCCCGCGCCAATGTGCATCACATCGCGCACCTCCAGCCCGGCTGCGGCGAGCAGGGCCACCGCGGCGGAGGGTGCCCCGACGCCATCGAACCGGGCACTGACGGACAGTTCGAGGATCGCAAAGTCGCAGCGCAACAGAGTGTCGCGCGCACCCTGCAGCACCTCCAGTTCGGAGCCTTCGGTATCCACCTTGAGCCCTGCTCGTCCGGGATAGGCCACCGCCAGCTGGTCCAGCGTTTTGACCTGCACGGGCATTTCTTCGGTCCGCAGGAAGGACGACGCCAGCTTGTCGGTACGTCGCCGCAGGCTTGCCATGGCTGGCTGCGCACCCTTCTCCGAATAGGGGATCGTCAGGTCCGCGTGCCCCTCGCGCGCGCCCAGTGCGGCGGCATGAAAGTGAAACTCCGTCAGATGCCCTCGCGCCCGCACCGCATCGGCGCAGTCGGGCTGCGGGTCGATCAGCACGAAGCGCGCATCAGGGAAGGCGCGGTAGAGCCACGAGGTGCCGTCGCCCACGCCCACGTCGAAAACCACGTCCGGCGAAAACCCGTAGCCACGCAGATACGGCGCACGTGTCTTGATGGGATGAGCGACCATCCCCTCAGACCTCAAAGTGCGTCGAAGCTCTTGCAGCATAGGGAGATCAGCCGAAGCCGCTCAGCGGTTTTTAAGGCAGTAGAGATCGCCCCGGTGCATCACGTTTGCCCAGTCCGGGCAGCGATAGGTCGACCGCGTGACGTAAGCACCCGAGCCGCCAAGCTTGCCCCCGTAGTTCTGGTCGGTAACCGGGTCGGGCGCAGGCGCGGTGGTGCACCCTGCAAGACCGACAGTGGCTACGGCAAAGGCGATCGCAATAGGTTTCAGCATCAGAAAGTCCTTTTCTTCGGGGCAATTTTCTTGGGGTCGATCCCGCCATCGTTATGACTGGTGAGAGGTTGTTCGTGCACACCGCGGTAACCCAGCGATGCCTTGTTGCCTTTGAACCAGATCAGCGAGTGCTTGCGCCAGTTCTCGTCGTCGCGCTCGGGATAGTCCTCGTGTGCGTGCGCGCCCCGGCTTTCCTTGCGCGCCTCCGCGCCTGTGATCGTGGCCACGGCGTTCGGGATGAGATTGGCAAGCTCCAGCGTTTCCATCAGGTCCGAGTTCCAGACGAGGCTGCGGTCCGTCACACCGACGTCCGACCATTTGTCAGCGACCTCTTCCATCGCCTTCTTGCCCTCGGCAAGCGTGTCGTTGGCACGGAACACCGCCGCGTCCTTCTGCATCGTCTGCTGCATCTCGAGCCGCAGCGCCGCCGTGGGCGTATGTCCCTTGGCGTAGCGCGTGTTGTCGAAACGATCGAGCGCGGCCTGCACCGATTTCTTGTTGGGCGTGGGCACCGGGCTTTCGGGATCGACAATCTTGCCTGCGCGGATCGCTGCCGCACGACCGAAGACCACGAGGTCGATGAGCGAGTTGGACCCGAGGCGGTTCGCCCCGTGAACCGACGCGCAACCTGCCTCGCCCACCGCCATGAGGCCGGGCGAGACGCGATCGGGATCATCCTTGGTGGGGGCCAGCACTTCGCCCCAGTAGTTCGTCGGGATACCGCCCATGTTGTAGTGCACCGTCGGCAGCACCGGGATCGGTTCCTTGTTGAGATTGACGCCCGCGAAGACCCGCGCGCTTTCAGAGATGCCCGGAAGACGCAGCTTCAGGGTTTCGGGCGGCAGGTGATTGAGGTTCAGGTGGATATGGTCGCCATTCGGCCCCACACCGCGCCCTTCGCGGATTTCCATGGTCATGCAGCGCGAAACGTAGTCGCGGGGGGCAAGATCCTTGTACTGCGGCGCGTAGCGCTCCATGAAGCGTTCGCCCTCGGAGTTGGTCAGATACCCGCCTTCGCCCCGCGCGCCTTCGGTAATGAGGCAGCCGGCCCCGTAGATGCCAGTGGGGTGGAACTGCACGAATTCCATATCCTGCAGAGGCAGTCCGGCACGGGCCGTCATGCCGCCGCCGTCGCCGGTGCAGGTATGCGCCGAGGTGGCTGAGAAGTACGCGCGCCCGTAACCGCCTGTGGCCAGCACGACCATCTTGGAAGAAAACAGGTGCAACGTGCCGTCATCCAGTTTCCAGCAGAGCACGCCCTGACAGACGCCATCATCGGACATGATGAGATCGATCGCGAAATACTCGATATAGAACTCGGCGTTGTTCTTGAGCGACTGGCCATAGAGCGTGTGCAGGATCGCGTGGCCCGTACGGTCGGCGGCGGCGCAGGTACGCTGAACGGCAGGGCCTTCACCGAATTCGGTAGTATGGCCACCAAAGGGACGCTGGTAGATCTTGCCATCCTCTGTACGGCTGAACGGCACCCCGTAGTGCTCCAGTTCATAGACGGCCTTGGGCGCTTCGCGCGCAAGGTACTCCATGGCGTCGGTATCGCCGAGCCAGTCCGACCCCTTGACCGTGTCGTACATGTGCCACTGCCAGTTGTCGGGCCCCATGTTGCTGAGAGAAGCAGCGATGCCGCCTTGGGCGGCGACAGTATGCGAGCGGGTCGGGAACACCTTGGTGACGCAGGCGGTGCGCAGGCCCTGCTCGGCCATACCGAGCGTCGCACGCAGCCCTGCCCCCCCTGCGCCTACGACGACAACGTCGTATTCGTGTGTTTCATATTCGTAAGCAGCCATGGATCAGTCTCCTGGGTCTCGATGCGCGTCCGCACGCGCTGAAGTAACGGTCAAAGGGCGAGCCGGATGATGGCAAAGAGGCCAACGGCCATCGCCGCGTAGGACAGGCACGTCATGGCGATGATCGCCACTTTCTGCGCCAACCCGTGCACATAGTCTTCGATCAGGGCCTGAACACCGTCGGAAAAGTGTTTGAAGGTCACGATGATTGTCAGCGCCGCGATCACCGCCGGGAACGGGCGGGCGAAGGTCGCGGTCACCTCTTCGTAGGAGGCGCCCAGCATCGGCCCGAAAGTAAAGATGAACAGCGGCACGAGGATCAGAAGTGCCCCGGAACTGACGGTCATCGACCAGTGGTGCTCTGTCCCGGATTTGGCCGACCCCATACCCGTCGCGCGCTTGCGGTCTGTCAGATAGCTCATGGGTGTCTCCTCAGACGATAACGATAGTCAGAAGTGTCAGCACGAAAGAACCGCCGATCACCGCGTAACCAAGCTTGTAGGCGGTATCGAGATCGAGGCCCACGCCCTGGTCCCAGATCAGGTGCCGCACGCCCGCCAGCAGGTGATACCACAGCCCCCAAAGCGACAGGGTCATCACCAGATCGCCGAACCAGCTTGTCAGCACGCCATTGGCGACGGCGTAATATTCGGGCGACGTGGCGGCGGCGAGAAACCACCACACCACGAGCAGCGCAGAAATCAGCAGCGCGTTTCCGGTAATCCGTGTCAGGATCGACGTGATGGACGTCAGTTGCGGGCGGTAGATCGACAGGTGAGGCGACAGGGGACGGTTGCCCCGGTTGACATCGGCCATGGTAGATTCCTTTTGTTCCCTTGGCTCCTTTTTACTCCAATTATTGGACTTGTCACCATTTGGCGCGCGCTCTGGCCGCGTTAAATTGGCGCGATTTGCACAAAAGATGCGGAATTCTTCGACTTTGTGATCACGCGCGCCAAAACTGTGATCACATCAGGGCAAGACGCTGAGTTGACGGGTGGTTTCGCGCCGCAGCTTGCGGCGGATTTGTTCGGGGTAATCCTGAAAGCCCCGGGCGGTCATGACGAATGCACCCCCGCCGAGGATCACATTTTCGAAATACCACGCGGTCAAATCTTCCTGCGTCGTCTCGATCGCCAGCGCGTTGACGACGACCCCCCGCGCCCGCAGGGCCGGGTGGTGCAGGCGCGGCAGGATGCCTTCGTTGGACAGCCCGTCGCCGGAGATGTCGATAACCTTGCGCGCGCATTCCGGAACGGCGCGCAGGGCCTGCCCGGCAGCGCCAAGCGCCTCGCCGATGGCGGTGGAGTAGTTGTGCCAGATGCGCTGGTCCGCCTCGACACGCTCGGCAAAGCGCAGCACGTCGTCGGCGCTGTGCATCCGCGCCCAGGGCAGGGTCTGGCGCTGCCGCGACGCGCCGGTCCACTGGATCAGGGTCAACGCCGCCTGCTGGCTGACGAGAGCCTCGATGACAATGCCATCACGCAGAGCCTCGGCAAGCCCCTGCATCTGGATGCGGTATTCACGCGCATCGACCGAGCCCGAGACATCCACCGCAAGCACCAATGCCAGGGCACAGGCACGGGCGGCTCCGGCGGAGATACCCAGCAAAAAGAGAACGTAAGGCGTGATGAACAGACGCATGGAATTAGCTTAACGCGCCTTGCCCGCGTCGCGGATGACGTTTTGGTGTGTTCAGGCCAGTTGCGCCGCGATAAAGCCCACGCAGACCAGTCCTCCCATCAGCAGCGAGAGACGCCAGGGCGTCTGCACCCCGGTTACCTGCTCTACCCTGTGCGGCGTCAGCGTCGCGCCCGCCGCGAAGGCCAGTCCCGCCATGAGCACCGCGACTTCGGCCCAAAGCGCCCCGGCCCGGATCGGCCCCAGGCTCAACGCGACGATCAGCAGCCCGATCGCCAGCATCGCCCCGGCGAAGGCGCGGTAGAGACCGGTAAGGATCAGCGTCAGAGAGGGCGTCAGTTCGGTGCCTTCCCTTTCGAGGATCAGGCCGTGATAGGTGACCGGCACCGGCCCCGTCCCGTATTTGACCGCCGCCAGGATGAAGAGCACCGCAGCCAGACTATTGCAGATCAGGGCGAAAATGAGCATGTCGCGGCTCCTTTGGGCCCCGGCGCGCTCCTGCGGCGCGGAGGGCTCTGAGTTCGGGGTGCAGGCAAGCTGGACCGTACACCGGTGGATCGGGATGTGTAAGGTGCAGCTTGCCTGCACCTTTTTCTAAAGAGGGATCAGCGCCCAGTAATCCAGATCGAGCAGCACATCGGGCAGATATTTCCCATCGTCCCCGCGTAAGCGGAACGGCGCAGCCGTCTTCGTTGCCACCAGCCGCAGGCGCAGCGCGCCGACGCCCGGTGCGATCGTTTCCGCCTTGTCCAGCACTTCCGACCATGCGCGCACCGTATCACCGCTGGTACAGGGGTTGGCATGCGCGCCGCCGTTGAGCCCGACGATCATCTGTGCGTTCGCCAGCCCGTTGAAGGACAAGGCGCGCGCCATGGAGATGACATGGCCACCGTAGATCAGCCTCGAGCCATCCGGGCGCGCGGAGGTATCGAAATGCACCTTGGCCGTATTCTGCCACAGCCGGGTCGCCATCATGTGCTCGGCTTCCTCGATCGTCACGCCGTCCACGTGATCGATCGTCTCGCCGATCTGGTAATCGCCCCAGCGGTGCGGCTCGCCCGCCAGCCCGAAGTCATAGCCGGTGAAATCGAGGCCCTCGGGCACGATCAGGTCTTGTGCGGGCACCACGGTCTTCAATTCAGGCAGGACAGTCTCGGGCGCAGGTCGGTCGGTGTCGCCTTTGCGCACCATCACCCAGCGCACGTAGTCCAGCACCGTCTCGCCGTGCTGGTTCAGCCCGGTTGTACGCACCCAGACCACACCGCTCTTGCCGTTAGAATTCTGCTTGAGCCCGATGACCTCGGAATGCGCATGCAGCGTATCTCCCGGCCAGACCGGTCGGTGCCAGCGCCCTTCCGCGTAGCCAAGGTTGGCAACCGCGTTGAGCGACACGTCCGGCACGGATTTGCCGAAAACCATGTGAAACGCGATCATGTCGTCCATCGGGCTGGACGGCAGCCCGCAGTTCTGCGCGAAGCTGTCGGACGAATACAGCGCGTGGCGCGCAGGATAGAGCATGTGGTAAAGCGCCCGCTCGCCTCCGGATACGGTCCGGGGCACCGCATGGTCGATCCTCTGTGCGACCACATAGTCCTCGAAAAACCGGCCCGGGTTGGTCTTGGCGGCCATTACTGCTCCCCCAGTTTCATGTCAGGGCTGTAGGGCTTCTCAATATCCTTCGTGACCGCCTGCCCGCAGCGCATGACACCCGCCGCGTGATCCCAGCTTTGCGTGGGGCTGCCATAAAGCTCCCATCCCTTGCTAAGCGCCTCAGACACCTTGTGACAGAAGGCTGACGAATCTTCCTCGGAGAGAAAACGGTATATTTTCACGACATTGCCTCTGGATCAGGACGGAAAGGGCCAGACGCCCAGCCAGTTGTGGATAACGGCCACGACCCCATAGAGAACCAGCGTGATGACCCCGAGCCGGATGTAGATCGCCCGGCCCGCCGGAGCGGGCGGTATCCAGTCCGGCTCACTCTTATTGATGAGGATGATTTCGCCGACAGCCCAGGCCAGCAGACCTCCGAACAGCAGTACCGACGCCAGATCCCCGTTCACCAGCAAATGCGCCAGTGTCCAGATCTTGAAACCCGTCAGCTGCGGGTGGCGGATTTTATAGGCCGGCCAGGCTTTCGCGCCTTTCGCGGCGCTGGAGCCGTACACCCAGAAGGCCAGGAGCATCAGCGTGTTGTTCACATGCACCATGAAGGCAGGCGGCGACCAGACCGGGATGAAATCGGCGGCGCGATAGCCCTGCACCATCAGAACCAGGGCGACGATCAGCGCTACCGCGACCACGCCCTTGCCCCCCGTCCCCAAAGCGGCGCGCGGCCCCGGCGCCAGACGTTTGAAATAATGTGCCAGGCTCCACAGGAGCAAACCAAGGATCAGGAGGGTCATGAAATTACTCCGCGTTGAGGGCTGCTATCGCGTCCCTCTTTGCCAGTGTTTCGCGCGCGGTTGCAACATGCAGATTTTCAACGATGCGCCCGTCGACCACGGCAACCGCCTGGCCCTCGGCAATCGCCGCGTCATAGGCCGCGATCTGCCTCTCGGCCAGATCGATCTCTTCCGCCGTCGGCGCGAAGGCTGCATTGGCGATATCGACCTGTGCGGGATGGATCAGCGTCTTGCCGTCAAAGCCCATGTCGCGGCCCTGCGCGCATTCCGCTTCGAGTCCCGCCTCGTCCTTGAAGGCATTGTAAACACCATCGACGATTGCCACTCCGTGCGCCTTGGCCGCCAGCAGGCACAGACCGAGACTGGTCAGAAGCGGCATCCGGTCCGCACGGAATCGCGTTCCCATGTCCTTGGCGAGGTCATTCGTCCCCATAACCATGCCATAGCATAGAGGATGCGCCGCGATCTCGGCGGCGTTCAGCATGCCCAGCGGGGTCTCCATCATCGCCCAGAGCGGGAAATGCCCGGTCAGTTCCGCCAGTGCGTCGAGATGACCGGCACCATCGACCTTGGGAAGCAGAATCGCATCCGCACCCATATCCGCAGCCGCCCGCGCATCCTCGGCCCCCCAATCCGTGTCCAGCCCGTTGATGCGCACGATCTTGAGGCGCGCACCATAACCGCCCTCGGCCAGCGCAGCGGCAAGGGTCGCCCGCGCGGCCGGTTTTTCATCAGGCGCCACCGCGTCTTCGAGATCGAAAATGATCGCGTCCACAGGCAGTTGCCGCGCCTTTTCAAGCGCGCGTGGCTTCGAGCCCGGAATATAGAGAACGGATCGAAGGGGGCGATTGGCATGCGGCATGAGACAGCTCCGTCAATTGATGCGCTCACGGGCCCGGCTTGGGATCGCCAAGATCCGGCGCGACATAAAGTTGCGCGCAAAGGGCCATTTTTTTACAGAAACATCAAGCGGAATTCTGCCGCAATGCAGCAAATCTCAAATTCAAAGCGTTTGCGGGCGCGGCGTTAACCAAAATTTGACCCCCCCCGTGGATGCTGATGAGGTCGGCAGTCTCGACACGGCCAGGGCGCTTGAAACGCCGCAATACCAGTACGATCCCACGAGACCGCCAGCTAAACAGAACCGGGGCCGCCCGGTCATCGCCGGGCAACCGGCTCGGCCAGATGACTGCGGATGCCGCCTTTGACATGAAGGCTGAATACTGATGACACGCACTGTGAAATTCCTGCATCTGGGCGCGCTCACCGCCGCCGCCGCTCTCTATATCGCCGCCACAACCGACGCCGCCGCCGAAGGCAACCGCTATTGCGGACCGCGCGCGGCAGTGGTCGATCGCCTTGCCGAAGGGTATGGCGAAACGCGTCAATCTATGGGTCTGGGTGCCAACAATTCCGTGGTCGAGGTCTTTGCCTCGGAGGAGACGGGCACCTGGACGATTACCGTGACGACCCCCCATGGCGTGACCTGCCTCGTGGCGTCCGGTCAGTCATTCGAAACCCTCGTCGAAGCGCTTCCCACCGAAAGCAAGGAGGACGCCTGATCGTTGGCTCGGGCGCCGGCGCGTCTGTCGCGGGACGCGCAGCGCTCAGGTCAGACCATCCCAGATCAGTTTGACCCCGGTCACGCTGAGCAAGACGTAGGTCAGCGCAAAGAAAAACCTTTCGGGCATTATGCCATGCGCCTTGACCCCGAGCCAGGCGCCCAGCACCGCGAAAGGCGCCAGCACCAGATTGGCAATCCCGGTCTGCAGGGTGAACATGCCGAGAAAGGCGTAGGGGATGAATTTCGCGATATTGACCACCCAGAACACCAGTACCGTGGTCGCCTGATAGGTGGTCTTGTCCACCCGTTTCGATAGCAGATAGACCGCCGCGGGCGGTCCGCCTGCATGGCTGACAAAGCTGGTGAAGCCCGCGACCGCACCAGCGAGCGCCCCTGCCCAACTGGGCAAAATCGTTTTCGCCACCCTGAAAATCCCGCGTGCCACGGCGATCTGCCAGATAACGAAGGTCAGCGAAATGACCCCGATCAGCACCCGGAATACATCCGGATCGGCCACGCGGTAAAGCATCGCCCCCAGTGCCACACCGGGCAGCGCCCCCAGAATCAGCAGGATCGCCGCCTGCCTGTCCCACTTGCGCCAGTAGGGCCGCAGGGTGGAGACATCGATCAGCATCAGCAGGGGCAGCATCACGCCCAGCGCCAGCCCCGGTTCAACCACCAGCGCCAGAACGCTCGCGGCGGCAAAGGCCGCGCCCGACCCGAAGCCTCCCTTGGAGACACCAGCGAAAATCACCGCGGGTCCGGCGATCAGGAAAAAGGTCAGGTCCAGCGACAACATCGCCGCCAGATTTGTCGAAACCCGCCCACAATGTCCACCGCCCGTCGCACCTGCACCGCGCGCCGCCTGCACACGAGCGAACTTGCGCAAGGCCCGTTCATTCGCTAGCAACGGCACGACCTCAACCCAATGCGGAGCATTTCTCTCATGGCACGACCAAAAATCGCACTGATCGGCGCAGGCCAGATCGGCGGCACGCTCGCTCATCTCGCGGCGCTCAAGGAACTGGGCGACGTCGTCCTGTTCGACATCGCCGAAGGCATCCCCGAGGGTAAGGCCCTCGACATCGCGGAGAGCGGCCCTTCCGCCAAGTTCGATGCGAAAATGTCCGGCACACAGTCCTATGAAGACATCGCCGGCGCGGATGTCTGCATCGTCACCGCCGGCGTGGCGCGCAAGCCAGGCATGAGCCGCGACGACCTGCTCGGCATCAACCTCAAGGTGATGAAATCCGTCGGCGAAGGCATTGCAGCCCATGCCCCTAACGCTTTCGTGATCTGCATCACCAACCCGCTCGACGCGATGGTCTGGGCACTGCGCGAGTTTTCGGGTCTGCCACATGAAAAAGTCTGCGGCATGGCCGGTGTGCTCGATTCCGCCCGCTTCCGCCATTTCCTCGCCGAAGAGTTCGACGTCTCCATGAAGGACGTGACCGCCTTCGTTCTGGGCGGACACGGCGACACGATGGTGCCGCTGACACGTTATTCGACCGTGGCCGGCATCCCGCTGCCCGATCTGGTCAAAATGGGCTGGACCAGCCAGGAGAAACTCGACGCGATCGTGCAGCGCACCCGCGACGGCGGCGCCGAAATCGTCGGCCTGCTGAAAACCGGCTCCGCCTTCTATGCCCCCGCGACATCGGCCATCGAGATGGCCGAAAGCTACCTCAAGGACCAGAAGCGTGTTCTGCCCTGCGCGGCCTACGTTGATGGCGCCTACGGACTGGACGGTTTCTACGTCGGCGTGCCCACGGTGATCGGTGCAGGCGGCGTCGAACGCGTAGTCGAAATTGCGATGAACAAGGAAGAACAGGCGATGTTCGACAACTCGGTCAACGCCGTCAAAGGCCTCGTTGAAGCCTGCAAGGGCATCGACAGCTCACTGAAGTAAGCCGCTCTCGAACAATGCGCAAAAGCCGGCCTGAAACAGGGCCGGCTTTTTTGTATCCCTGACCGCCTGCTGGTTAAAACAGGCCGTGCCGACATCATCGACCGCTTCACCAGGCGAGTGTCACCTTCGTTGATTCCATGATGATTCTTTTACCTTTTACCGTAACAAACAGCTCGCCCGAGCATTTGTGATCACACTTTTTTCCAGTGTGATCACAAATTTCATCTTTTCCGCTGGAATTCGCCCGATACAGCAAAAACCCTTTTCTAGCAGTGTTTTTGCGGGTCATAACCGGTAGCAATCGTAGCTAAACGGGATAATCCAGATGAACATCCACGAATATCAAGCCAAGGCCCTCCTCCGCTCTTACGGCGCTCCGGTCTCGGACGGCCGCGTCGTTCTCAAAGCCGA
>JBFFFS010000041.1:0-15778 GCA_041557855.1 Roseobacter sp.
TCTGTTGATTAATTTCGAGGCGGACCCTAGACGATAAAATGACTTTATGCTGGAGATGATGGTGCATTAATTTGCTCCCATAGTGAGAAATTTATGCGCGATAATAATAAAAAGTGGAGAAATCATGCTGAGTGATATTGATAGGCGTTTGTTGCGCCACTGGCAGGCCGATCCTTCGCTCAGCCCGGCCGAACTTGCCGAGCGCGCGGGCATGTCTCCGGGTAAGGCCGCGCGACGCATCTCGCGCATGCAGGAGAACGGCACCATCGAGGGGTTGAGCGCGGTGGTGGATTGGGCCGCACTTGGCTACGCGGTAGAGGTCTCTTTGCGTATAACCCTGGACAAAACCGTCTCGCGTGCCTTCGACGAGTTCATCGACGCGGCGCGCGCGGTTCCGGAGGTGACGGAAATCCAGACGTTTCTGGGGCGTGTGGACGTCCGGCTCAATATCATCGCGCGCGACATGGCGCATTATCAGGACATCTACCGCCGCAAGGTGCTGACCCTGCCGCATATCGCCGATATCGAGGCGCTCATGCAAATCGCGCGGATCAAGGTTGAGGATGCACTGCCGCTGTGATGGAGCTTGATACGATAGACCGTGCATTGGTGCGGGCGCTGGCACGGGATGCCAGCCAGAGTGCGGGCGCCCTGGGCAAACGTCTGGGCCTGTCCCAGCCGGCGACATGGCGGCGCATCCGCAAACTAGAAGCGGCCGGGGTTATCAAGGGGCGGCGGTTGCGGCTGAACGCCGATGCCCTGGGTTTCGGGGTGACGGTTTTTCTGGGGATCAAGCTGGCGACGAAAGGCCGGGTCAGCCTCGAAGACTTCGAGCGTGCCGTCAGCGCAATTCCCGAAGTGCAGACGGTCGAGCATGTGCTTGGGCTTTACGACTACCGTCTGCGAGTCGTGGCGCGTGACCTGCCGGATTTCGAGCGGGTCTTGCGGCGTCGGATCATGACGCTCCCGGGCGCGGGCGAGGTGGAGGCGAATGTGCTGCTTTCGGAAGAGCGCAGACCCGGCCCGATCTGAGCGTCACGCAATGGCCTTGAGCGCCATCGCCTCGTGTTTGCGCAGCGCGTAGCGTGACATCGGGCTTTCATGGTCTGGCAGTGCCAGTTCCGGAAAGAGCGATATGATCTCGTCACGGCTATCTTCTTCCACGATATCAAGCGTCTGTGGGCCGGGATAAAGACTCTCCGCCGGGCAGCATTCTGCAAAGACGATCTGATGCCGGTCGAAGAGAAAATGCACGTAATCGATGTGCGGGCGTGGCACCACGCGGATTGTGTCGTCATTAACAAGGTGTTTTGCCGCAACGAGAACTTCGGCCTGGCCAAAGAGCAACTCTGCCGCGGGCCCCGCAACCAGCATGCGGTGATTTTGAGACACATAAAGCGTGCGCAGATTACCAAGCGCGCCCGGCTTGATCCGAACCGGGGCGTTGCGCCCCGTGCCCGGGATGCGCCGGGTGCCGATCCATCGGATCGGTTGCGGGCCTTCATCGAGGGTATTGACCAGATCACCGGCGGCAAGGCTCTCCACGTAACGCGGACCGTCCGGTGTCTCGATCAGGGTGCCTTTGGCGAAACACACGATCAGCAGATCGTTCAAGCCGCCGTTGAAGACACCGTCCCCGATTTCATCCGGGGAGATTACGCCATCGCCGTCCAGATCGATGGTTTCGTTGGTCGGTATCTTCAGTGGCCCTTTCTGAGTCTCCAGCGTGCCCAGAATGTCGACGCCCGCGATCACCGTCATTTCGCCCAGTACTGGGGCGCCTTCGTCGGTGGAGATAAGACCCGAGGCATCGAATTCGAGATACCTGTCGCCCATGGTACCACGGCCGAAATCAATCTCTGCCGTGCCTTCGTATTCGTACTTCTCTTACAGCCGCATGAAGGCGGCGGCATCGTCGTACACCTTGATCCCGGTGATCACCGATTCGTCCGTCAGAACCCCGTCTTCGGTCGTGTTTTCAACCGTATAGACGACGATGTCGTCATCTTCGAAAACGGCTTCGCCCTTGTGAACGAACAGGCTGCCGCCTTTCGACGCCGGCGCGTTCGACGTCGCATTACCTATGATGCTGAAGCCGTTGATGAACAGCTCTGTAATTGTCATGCCTGCTCGATCCATTGGACGGGTTGGCCCGTCTCAGGAATTTTGTTCGATTTAAGGCAAATTAGGGGCGAAATGTGGCGCAAATGTGGCAAAGGCCGTGCGGGGTGCGTCAAAGCTGTCTTTGCTTGTCGCGGGAAGACAGGCTAATGGAAGTTCAACTGACAATGAGGAGTGACATGATGGCCGCTTTGCTGAATACTGTCGATCCGGAAGGGCTCGAGGAATTCTCGGTCGTGTTCACGGACCGCTCGCTTAACTCGATGAGTGTCGCCTTTCAGCAGGTCATGAAAGACATCTCGTCGATGCTGAAGGATGTGTATCAGGCAGATGCCGTGGCAATCGTGCCGGGCGGCGGTACCTTCGGGATGGAAGCGGTGGCGCGCCAATTCGCCAAGGGCGCTGACGTTCTGGTTGTGCGCAACGGCTGGTTTTCATACCGCTGGAGCCAGATTTTCGAGACCGGCGGCCTGACGGCGAATACGACCGTGCTCAAGGCGCGCCGGACGGGCAACTCGAGCCCATCGCCTTTCGCGCCTGCACCGATCGCTGAGGTGGTCGAGGCGATTCATGAGCAGAAGCCCGATGTTGTCTTTGCACCGCATGTGGAAACCAGCGCGGGTGTCATCCTGCCGGATGAGTATATCGCCCAGATGGCCGAGGCTGCTCATGCGGTGGGCGCACTGATGGTTCTCGATTGCATCGCTTCGGGATGCGCCTGGATCGACATGCGCGCGCTGGGTGTCGATGTGCTGATCTCCGCGCCGCAAAAAGGTTGGTCGGCCTCGCCTTCGGCTGGACTGGTGATGATGTCGTCCCGCGCCGAGGCGCGTCTGGCAGAGACGCAATCTGACAGTTTCGCCATCGACCTCGGCAAGTGGTACAACATCATGAAAGCCTATGAGAACGGCGGTCATGCCTATCATGCCACCATGCCGACGGATGCCTTGCGCGCGTTCCGCGACACGATGCTCGAAACCCGCGACTATGGGTTCGACCTTCTGAAGGAGGCGCAGTGGCGGCTGGGCGACGCGGTCCGGGATATGCTGGCGAAAAAGGGTGTCGTCTCCGTCGCGGCGCCGGGCTACGGCGCACCGGGTGTGGTGGTCAGCTATACCTCCGACCCGGATGTGCAGAACGGAAAGAAATTTATGGCCCACGGCATGCAGATCGCTGCCGGCGTGCCGCTGCAATGTGACGAACCAGCCGATTTCCGCACTTTCCGGCTGGGCCTGTTCGGGCTCGACAAGCTTTATGATGTGGATGGCACCCTTGCGCGGCTGAAGCGGGTGATCGATCAGGTTATTTGACGCCAAGCCCCATTTGCATCAGCGTGCGCCGCACCGGGGCCAGTGCGCAAAGTGCGTTCAGTCCCACCGCGCGGGCATCCCTTAGTGCCGGTGAGCTGACCTGGCTCGCCCGGTTGAGCAGGTCGATCCCCTGTACGCGCATTGCTATATCGCGGTGGCGCGCGTCGTGATAGGCGTCCAGCATCACGCGGTCGCCCAGCGTGTCACGACTTGCCTCCGCCAGATCGAGCAGCGTGGCGGTATCGGCAAGGCTCATGTTCAGCCCCTGTGCGCCGATCGGTGGCACCACATGGGCGGCTTCTGCGATGAGCGCGAGACGTTCCCCCGAGAGCCGCTCGGCCTTCTGGCTGATGATCGGCCAGATCGTGCGATGCGACACAAGGGTAAGCGGCCCGAAAAGAAAGCAACTGCGCTCGGACATCTCGGCCTCGAAGAGACTGACATCCATCTCGTAGCGCGCCTGGCTCCGCGGGCCGTCATCCATCCAGACAACGGCGGAGCAGGGCAGGCCGTCCCGGTCCGGCAGCGGAACGAGCGTGAAAGGCCCACCGGTGCGATGGATTTCCGTCGAGACGTTTTCATGCGGAATGGGGTGTGTAACGGAAAATGCCAGCGCTTTCTGACCGTAGCGCTTTGTGCTGACGGCGATTCCGGCAGCCTCGCGCATCGGCGAGTTCCGCCCGTCGGCCGCGATCACGAGCCGGGTTGTGACACGGGTGCCATCGCTAAGGCCGACACGGGCTTCGCGATCCCGGGTGAAAAGTGAGGTCGTCGCGGTGCCGGGGCGGAAGTCCACGCTTGGCAAATCCGCGAGGCGTGCCACCATTTCCCGGCGCAACAGCCAGTTGGGCAGGTTCCATCCGAAGGGCAGATCGGAGACATCCGCCGCGTTGAAATCTTTGGTCAGACGCGCCTCGGGCGTGTTACCGCCCGCATCGACGATCCGCATGATCTGCAGGGGCGACGCGTGGGGCGCAAGCCTGTCCCAGAGCCCGGCCCGCTCCAGCAGCGCACGGGCGGGTTGCAGCATCGCCGTGGAACGCATGTCGGCCTTGAGATCATGACTGTCTGTGACCGGCGGGGCCGGATCGACGCAGATGACCGAAAAACCGGCGCTGCCGAAGGCTGCCGCCGCCGTCAGCCCGGCGATACCGCCACCGGAGATCAGGATGTCGCAAGTGCTGTCCATGATGCCTCTGTCTTTGCGGATCCAGCCTATGCGGCATGGCCGCCGAAGGCCAGTGTCCGCGTCAGCTCCAGGTGATCAGGATGAGCACTGTGAAAATGACCGGAACAAGGGCCAGCGCGGGCAGGTATAGTCCCGGCAGGCCGAAGGTCAGCGCCGCACTGCCCCAGAGGCTGACGAAGGCGATGATCGCGAACCAGATGTTGTTCTTGTCGCCAAACAGCAGGTCCCTTGCAATCCAGCCTATGACCGGGATTGCGAAGAAGAGCCGCTGGTAGAGCGGCAGGTTTTTCGGCATGGTTGTGGCAAGTGTCATGTCGGACGTTCCTCAGTTGCATCGAGACGGAGATAGGGCGTCCTTTGCCACCCGGCAGATGCCTGATTGTCGCATCCGCGAGGCTCAGGTGAGAAGCGCGAGGAAAGCGTTCAGATCGTCGGTGTGAAAGTGGATATGCGCATCATCGGCGGCAGTCGGTGCCACGTGGACGGTGCGCATGCCCATGGCGTGCGGGACGCGCAGGTTGCGCGCGTCATCTTCGAACATGGCGGATTTCGCAGGGTTGAGGCCGTCGGTTTCAAAGACCTTGGCAAAGGCTCCGTGATCGGGTTTGGGCAGGAACTCCGCATGTTCCACGCCGTACACGGCGTCGAAGAGCCCCGACAGGCCGCGCGCCTCGATCACGCGCTCCGCATAGGGTGCGCATCCGTTGGTATAGACGATCCTTCGCCCCGGCAGATCGCGGATACGCCCGGCAAGCTCGGGGTCGGGCGTCAGGCTGTCCATGGGAATATCATGCACGTCGGTCAGATAGGGGCACGGGTCCACGTCATGTTCGCGCATCAATCCGGCCAGCGTGGTGCCGTGCTCTGCCCAGTAGTGTTTTCGGAGCCTGTCCGCCTCCGCCTGATCCACGCCGAGCTCCGCCATGACATAGGCGGTCATGCGTACTTCGATCAGCTCAAAGAGCCGCGCGGAGGGCGGGTACAGCGTGTGGTCGAGGTCGAACACCCACGTGGTAACATGTGAAAACGCGTCTTTGGCCATGCCCTTGTCTATTTAGCCATCGCAGCACGCGCAAGCCCGGACACTTGCGCGCGGGGGACAGGGGCCGTTAAGGTGCTTTCATACAATCGAAAAAGGCGGCGCAATGGCTGTGCAAAAACCTCAAAACACCGATGCTTATTCGATGATCCTCGGCGCGATCGATCTCGGGGTCTATCGGCCGGGCGATCGTCTGGTGGAGAGCGAGTTGGCCGAACGCTTCGGCGTTTCGCGCACCCCGATCCGAGAGGCTTTACAGCGCCTTGAGACGCAATCGCTGCTGGCGCGGGATGGGCGCAGCCTGATCGTGGCATCGCTCGATCACAACCAAATGGCTGAACTCTATGTCGTCCGGCGCGAGCTTGAAGGGCTTGCGGCGCGGCTGGCCGCACAGCACGCGACGCCGGAAGAGGTGCGGATCCTTCGCGATATGGTCGAGCACGACAATGCGCTGGTCAATGATCCCGCGGCACTCGCGCGTGCCAACCGGCGGTTTCACAAACAGATACATCTGGCATCGCACAATCGCTATCTCGTGCAGCAGCTCGACCTTGTGCACCGCACCATGGCGCTGATGGCAACTACGTCGCTTGCTGCGCAGGGCCGGGGGGCCATCGCACAGTCGGAGCACGATGCCATCGTGCGAGCGATCGAGAACAAGGACGCCGATGCGGCATATGACGCACTGCGCGAACATATCTCCGTGGCGTTCATGACCCGGCTCAAGCAGGATGCCAGCCTGCGTCAGGACGAACCCTGAACCACCTGTTCTCGCGGCAGCGGATCGGTTGTGCGTGACTGGCCATGCTGGGTCTTGTCCCAGTAAAAAGGTATCCGGATCATTTCCCAAAGCGCCTTGTAGGCCGCGACCGTGCCGAGCGCGAAGTAGAAGGTCATCGTTGGCACCCATAACAGAAGATGCCGGTGCTGCGCGCCGGAGATCGCAATTAGCCCCATTGCAAGGTTTACAAGTTCGGCAATCACGAATAACCCGGCCAGCGCCCACATGGTCGGCGCCCCCAGCGTCAGCGCGACGGGATGCGTCAGATCGGTCAGCGTGAGCCAGAAGGACCACAAGAGCGGGGCGGCAGCAAATTGCGAGACACTGGCCAGAAATAGGGTCTGCACCCCCATGAAACGCCAAAATCCAAGATCGTGCAGGAGCGCGCGGGGGTGCCGCATGTGCACGCAGTAGGTAATCAGGAAGCCTTTCAGCCAGCGAGATCGCTGCCTGATCCACGGCCAGACGCGGCTGGTGGCTTCCTCCCGGGTGACGGTGGGCAACAACTCCGTCTTGTAGCCATGTCGCGCAAGCCGGACGCCCAGATCGGCATCTTCGGTCACGTTATGCGCGTCCCAGCCACCCAGATCCTCAAGCGCGCGGCGCCTGAAGAAAAGCGTTGTGCCTCCAAGCGGGACAACCAGCCCCAGGCGTGCGATGCCTGGCATGACGATGCGCCACCAGGTCGCGTATTCGATGGTGAAGCACCGTGCAAGCCAGCCGGCGCGGGAATTGTAATAATCCAGAATGCCCTGGAGGCAGACAACTTCGGGAGGGGCGGTGTTGAAGCGGCTGACCACTTTTTCGATCTGGTCTGGCTCGGGCCAGTCTTCGGCATCCCAGACGCCGACGATCGATCCCTTGCAGAAATCCAGCGCGTAATTGAGCGCGCGGGGCTTGGTGGTCAGATTTCCCGCTTCGGGGACTTCGATCACGCTCATCCAGTCGGGCAGGGGAGTCCGCGAGATAGTTTCCCGTGTCAGGTAGTCGTTTTCCTCCAGCACCAACACTACTTCGAGAAGGGACTTGGGATATGTCAGTTGCGACAGCCGCGTGATTAGCTGGCCGGCGATTTCCTTTTTCTTCAGCAGTGGCACCAGCATCGAGACCCTTGGCATTCGGAACGGTCTGCACTCAGTTGCCTCGGAGCCGGACGTAACCTCAGGCCTGAAAGCAGCGCTGCGGCTTTGAGCATCGTAGTCATCACAAGCGTCAGAACCGCCCAGATGACGCCGATGGTCAGCGTCCACGCAGGTGCCGCCACGAGAGCGGCCAACAGAAAAGCGGCGACCAAGGCCGCTCCTGCGGCGCGGCGCGACGTATGACGGCCCCATGAACGGCAGCTTTCGTGTGCAGGCGTGCGCAGGCTCGCCTTTTGCGCAAGCTCAGCGCCGTAGAGCCGGTTTTGATGCGCCTGTATCTGCGCCTCGTCCACGATGACCGGGAACAGGCGCGCGCCGGATGGGCCCATCGCCTTGCGCAGGCTCCTGAAATCAGCCGGGCTGCTGGTGGCGACATAGAGCCTTTGCCTGTCCTCGCGCCAGGGCACGACGCCAAACTTCAGACAAAGCGCCGAGGGCAGCCGAGCCGCCATATGTGGCGCAGGCGGGGCCAGCTCCAGATCGGCGCCTTCAACCTGGGCCTGAGCCGCCAGTGCCGCCAGCACATCGGCTTTTTCGATCAGCCCTTCGGAGATCATGATATCGCCAAGTGGCGCGTCGACGCGCTTTTGAAGATCGAGCGCGTGCTGCAGGTCCTTTTGTGCGATCTTCCCGCTGTCGATCAACAACCTGCCAATCGGCGGGTGGGTAGCGGCGGCCGTGTCGGTCCCGAACGCGCGCAGGCGCAGATCAAGGTCGTTCATTTTCGAATGTCTTGAATGACTTCAGACCAAGGCACTTTTGCAGATCAGGGTTAATGATCTGTTAAAAATAAACTATTCTACCTTGAGGGGAGGCCTTTCAGCCCGCTCTCTCCGCCATCGCCTGCGCGAAACGCTCGAACAGGTAATAGCTGTCCTGGGGTCCCGGGCTTGCTTCGGGGTGGTGCTGGACGGACCAGACCGGCCGGTCTTGGACGCGGATGCCGCAGTTGGAGCCATCGAAGAGAGACGTATGGGTTTCGATCACCCCTTCGGGCAGGGTTTGCGCATCCACCGCGAAGCCGTGGTTCATCGAGGTGATCTCGACCTTTCCGGTATCGTGATCCTTGACCGGGTGGTTGGCGCCATGATGCCCGTGGTTCATCTTGATGGTCTGTGCGCCGAGCGCGAGGGCCAGCATCTGGTGTCCAAGACAAATGCCGAAGACCGACAGGTCGGTCTTGTCCAGTACGTCACGGATCATGGGCACTGCGTAGCGGCCCGTCGCGGCGGGATCGCCGGGGCCGTTGGACAAAAACACGCCATCGGGCTCATGCGCCATGATGTCTTCGAAGCTGGCCGTGGCCGGCAGTACGGTCACGTCGCATCCAGCAGAGGCGAGGCAGCGCAGGATATTGCGCTTGGCCCCGTAATCGACGGCGACCACCTTGTGCTTGGCGGCGGTCTGCGGCGCATAGCCGTCGGGCCAGGCCCACCGCATCTCGTTCCACTGGTAGGACTGGGCACAGGTCACGTCCTTTGCAAGATCGAGCCCTTCCAGCCCTGAAAATGCACGGGCCGACGCCACCAGTTCGGCGACGTTGAAATTGCCTTCCGGATCATGTGCGAGCGCCACGTGAGGCGCGCCGGAGTGGCGGATCGCACGGGTCAGTCGCCGCGTGTCCACGCCGCCGATGGCGATGCGCCCACGCGCTGCGAGCCAGCTGTCGAGATGCTGCACCGACCGCCAGTTCGAGGGATCGGTGGGCATCCATTTGACCACCATGCCCGCTGCCACCGGATCACCGGTTTCATCGTCCTCGGGGTTGACGCCCACATTGCCGACATGCGGGAATGTGAAGGTCACGACCTGTCCGGCGTAGGAGGGATCGGTCATGATTTCCTGATAGCCGGTCATCGCGGTGTTGAAGCACAATTCCGCAACGGTTTTGCCCGTGGCCCCGAAGCCCGTACCGAAAAACAGCGTCCCGTCCGCCAAGGCCAGACAAGCGGTGGGGCGGTCGGACACAGGCGCGGTCATGGGCGGTCCTTTCAGGGTGAAAGCGAGACAAATCTGGCGATACCTAGACGCGCCGCCGCAGAGGGTCAAGGGCTTTGGCTGCGAAACCCGAAGACCGGTGGCGCCACTGATTTTGACGCAGCGGCGGGTGTTGCAGCAGGGGACAGCTTTGGATAAGGTCCAAGCCTTGACAGGCCTGCGGGCCCCTTGTCGGCAGTGCCCCGAGCGCGCCGCATCCGGGGTCCCGCGATGAGCGCCGATGGATGAGGATCGCGAGCGATGGAACTGCGTACGAAAGTGAATACTGCCCTCAAGCAGGCAATGAAGGATAAGGACGCTGAGCGTCTGTCCACGCTGCGTCTGATCAACGCGGCGATCAAGGACAAGGATATCGCCGCACGCGCCGACGGTAATGACGAGGGGGTCGGTGACGACGATGTGCTGGCGATCCTCGGCAAGATGTCCAAGCAGAGGATGGAGAGTGCGCGGGCCTATGAGGAAGGCGGCCGGCTCGATCTGGCGGACCGGGAACGTGACGAGATCAGGGTGATCGAGGAGTTCCTGCCGCGCCAGTTGAGCGAAGAGGAATCCTCCGCCGCCGTCGATGCCGCCATTGCCGAGATCGGCGCCGAGAGCATCCGTGACATGGGCAAGGTGATGGGCGTGCTGAAGGGCAAATACACCGGTCAGATGGACTTCGGTAAAGTCGGCCCGCTGGTCAAGGACCGGTTGGCCTGATCTGGAGCCCGAGCGGGCGGATCACCCCGCCGCCCACGCTCATGCACTGGCCGGTGACATAGCCTGCAGCTTCCGAGCACAGAAAGGCGATGGTGTCGCCCACTTCGGCGTTTTGCCGATGCGGCCCAGCGGGACCTTATCCGTCATTCGCGGGGGAACTCCTGCGCTGCGTTTTCCATCAGGCCGGGGCTATCGCCTTGAAACGAAGGCCTTCCGGCCCGAAGCGGTCCGCCAGCAGTTTGATGGAACCCTGCAGGGCCATGATGCGGGCCATGGCAGACCTCAACCCACCGCTGGCGCCGGTGGTAAGCGCAACCGGATTTTCAGAATGCACAGTTATTTCAATGAATTGACCAGCATCTCCGCGCCGTGATCGGCGATTCTGCGCGTTGTGTCGAGAAACGGGGTATCTCAGCGCCGCAACGCGCGCTGCAATTCGTCATAGAGCGCCACGCGCTCGTCCTCGCTGAGAAAGGCACCGATTTCCACCTCGCGGCCCTTGCCCTTGAGGGTGACGTAATGCGGGATCGGGCCGTCCTTTTCGTACTTGGTGATCGTCGTCCAGTACCGGTTGCAATCCCATTCCCTGACCGCGCCCGACGGCTCGGTGCGCACCAGCTGCGCGGCCTCGTCATCGAGGGTCAGCACCTCGACGATACGGCGTGCGTTGTAGTTGCGTTGAAGCGCATAATACATCCCCCAGACGGCCAGCAGGGCAAAGGGCAAGAGCCCCCAGAGCACGGGTGAGCCGAGCAGGGTCATTGTCGGAATCAGGATCATCGTGAAGGTCGCCAGAATGAAGGCCGCCATACCGCGCGCAGGCAGCGATTGATGCGGCCAGAGGCGCAGGGTCTGGGGAGTTTCGTCGGGGGCGGATGTCCACTGGTAGGGCATGGCGTGTCGCTGGTTGCTGCTCACTATAGATAGTCGGTTTGCCGGTTTCCTGAAGACTATCTCAGGTTCGGACCGCACCGCAATGCGACATCGGGCAGCGCGCGGGCGCAACGGTCGGTGCCCTGAGGCACCGCTGCCGGCGAATCGAGAGGTTACCCCCCTTTTTTCACTGCATTTTGCGTATCGGTAACGCGTCGGCAAAACGTCGGTATTTCGTCGGTGCCCGGTCGGTTTTTGGCTGGATGAACGGACCGTGCGCTTCGGTACCTTGCCAAAGGGTTAAGACGCGGCAGCGGCTGGATCAGCCCGTGGAGAGACTGTGGCGGTAGCCCGGCGCTTCCATCTGGTCGAGAGAGACCAGCCCCGGCGCGGCGCGGATCACATCGGGAATGCGGTTGACGAGGGTCGAACAGGTGGTGAAGCGGTAGGGTACCACGGGATTTTCCAGTACCAGTTCGGGCTCGCCCTGAACCTGCCAGCTGTTGCTGTCCCGTTCGCCCGGGCGATAGACGCGCCCTTCCATGCTGAATTCGAAGGCGGGGCCTTGGGCGGTGGTGATGCAGGTTCTGTCGATGGTCCCGATCATCCGCCCCGGCGGGATATCGGTCCCAAGGCTGCGGCAGGGGGTTATGCTGTCGGCAAGAACCGGAGTGACGTCGGAGGTCATGGAGGCGACGGTCAGGCCCAGACGGGCGACAATGGCTTCGAGGGTTTGCCGGGCGACGAATTCGGGCCATCCCGATGCCGCGACATGGGTATCGAACTGCGCCCTGGTTTCTCCGATGTGCAGGTGGCCGGCGACCTCGGGGCCGTAGTCGTCCACATTCCAGCGGCAGTGGCCGATCACCCTATCCACCTTGTGAGACGCGCCCAGCAGCGTGGTCACGAGATTGATCCAGAAGACATCCTGCGCGCCGGAAGCCGCAAGGGTGACACCGTTGGCACGCGCAAGCGCGTCGAGTTTCCGCGCCTGATCCGGTGCGGTGGTCCAGGGATAAACGGTTTCCTCTTCGATCGTGACGACGTTGACGCCGTTTTCCAGACAAGCCGCGAAATGGGGGTACATGGTGTCGAGATAGCTGCCGACGCAGACCACCGCGATATCCGCGCCGCGCGCCAGCACCGCGCGGGCATCAGCTTCAACGCGTACGCCCAGTGGTCTGCCAAGACCGGCAACCTCACCGAGATCGCGGCCGACCTTTTCCGGGCTGCGGCCGATGGCGCCCACTATTCTGGCGCCGCGTTCGACCAGCAGCCGTGTCACGATGGCGCCCATTTCACCGACGCCATAGACAACCGCCCGAGGGCCCGGCGGGTGCGGCCCTTCGCTCACTCTCCTGCCGCCTGCCGGGCGTAATCGTCCGCGTCGAACCATCCGCGCGATGCCGTGACCCTGAGATCCTCGCCCAGTTCCCATTCTTCCCAGCCGCGAATGTTCAGCGGGTTCCCGGTCCCGGCATCATGGCCCGTGAACGTCCAGACGTAGATCACGTGATCCCCGGAGCAGCGCACGTCGTCGCAGGTGAGCGAGAGGTCGGGCACATCGGCGTAAAAGCCTGACGCCATCTCCATCACGCGGGCGCGCCCGGTCCATGGCTCGCCCCGGTTGATGACGATTTCGCCGTCTTCCGCGTAGAATGACGCGACGGCTTCCGGGGATTTGGAGTTCCATGCAGCCGTGTAATCGGCCGCCATTTTTTCAATGTCTTTCAAATCGGGCATGGTCCAACCTTCTGGTAGTGAGACAGGTGGAGCATGTCAGCGGCACGGCTTTCTGTCTAATGCTGATTTCCGGCGGAGCAGGGCGCCCCGCTGAGGGCGGACAAAAAAAGGCCCCGCGGGTATGCGGGGCCTTTTGTTTGTTCTGTGGTGCAGCGGGCTCAGTGGCTGTGCTGCTTGTCCCATTCTTCCTGCTTGGGCAGGATTTCGAAGGTGTGTTCCGGTGGCGGGCTGGGCAGTGTCCATTCCAGCGTGTCCGCGTACTCGTTCCACGGGTTGTTCTCGGTCACTTTTTCGCCCTTGCGCAGCGCATAGGCCATCACGCCGAAGAAGAACAGGAACGACGCGAAGGACAGGAACGCACCCCAGCTCGACCACTGGTTCCAGTAGGCGAAGGCCTCCGGGTAGTCGATGTAGCGGCGCGGCATGCCCTGACGCCCGAGGAAGTGCTGCGGGAAGAAGGTCAGGTTGGCGCCGATGAACATCGTCCAGAAGTGCAGCTTGCCCGCCCACTCGGGGTACATGCGGCCGGTCATCTTCGGGAAGTAGAAGTAGATCCCTGCAAAGATCGCGAAGACGGCGCCGAGGCTCATCACGTAGTGGAAGTGCGCCACCACGTAGTAGGTGTCGTGGTAGTAGCGGTCCACGGCGGCTTGCGACAGAACGATGCCTGTAACCCCGCCCACGGTGAAGAGGAACAGGAACCCGAAGGCCCAGAGCATCGGTGTCTTGAACTCGACCGAGCCGCCCCACATCGTGGCGATCCAAGAGAACACTTTCACCCCTGTCGGCACCGCGATGACCATTGTCGCCAGCATGAAGTAGGCCTGCTGGTTGAGGCTCATGCCCACGGTGTACATGTGGTGTGCCCAGACGACGAAACCCAGTGCGCCGATCGCGATGATCGCCCAGACCATCGGCAGGTAGCCGAAGACGGGTTTGCGCGAGAAGGTCGCGATGACGTGGGAGATGATGCCGAAGCCGGGCAGGATGATGATGTAGACCTCGGGGTGGCCGAAGAACCACAGGATGTGCTGGTAGAGCACCGGGTCGCCGCCGCCCGCGGGATCGAAGAAGGTGAAGCCGAAGTTACGGTCCATCAGCAGCATGGTGATCGCGCCCGCCAGAACCGGCAGAGACAGCAGGATCAGCCAGCTTGTCACGAAGATCGACCAGGAGAACAGCGGCACTTTGAAGAGCGTCATGCCCGGTGCGCGCATGTTCAGGAAGGTGGTGATCATGTTGATCGCACCCAGGATCGACGAGGCACCCGACACGTGAACCGCGAAGATCGCGAGGTCCATCGAGTAGCCGCCTTCGGTGGTGGAGAGCGGCGGATAGAGCACCCAGCCCACACCCGATCCGGCCTGGTCGTTACCGCCCGGCGCCAGCACCGAGCAGATCGCCAGTGTGGTGCCTGCGACATACATCCAGAAGGACAGGTTGTTCATCCGTGGGAACGCCATGTCCGGTGCGCCGATCTGCAACGGCATGAAATAGTTGCCAAATCCGCCAAAGAGCGCGGGAATCACGACAAAGAACATCATCAGGATGCCGTGGCCCGTGATGAGCACGTTCCAGAGGTGTCCGTTGGGCGTGCAGACCGCGTCGCTCGCGAAGAAGCGCGCGCCTTCCATGCACATGTATTGTACGCCGGGATCCATCAGCTCCAGGCGCATGTACACGGTGAATGCAACTGATACGAAACCGACGAGAGCGGATGTGAGCAGGTACAGGATACCGATGTCTTTGTGGTTGGTGGACATGAACCAGCGCGTGAAAAAGCCGCGCTCGTCGTGGTGATCGTGCCCGTGAATGGCTGCGTCTGCCATGCGGTGCCTCCTACAGTAGTGTTTGATGCCGGCCCCTGTTCCCAGTGGGGGTGGCACAGTCCTCTTGGTTTTTAGAGGTAGATTGCGGCAGGGGCAATGATCGTAATGACGCACCCGGAAGATAAATTCCTCGCGGGCCCGGGTTTTTTTGCGTCGGCGGTTGAATGGGGCGCTTTCCGTCCAAAAAGAGCAAAAATTTTTGCGTATCGAAGCCCCATCCGCGGGCGATGTTAACCGTGGATTAACGCGCGTTGGTGAATCATCTGCCGGAGCAGCCCGTCATGGGATGGATGCTCCTTTTCTGAGCGGGTCCAAGGATGCCAGTGGTCGACAAATATTCAAAAGCGGCAACGCCACCGCCGGTGGACGTCGCCAGCGTGGATTTCCTGAGCCGGATGGCCGAACTGGTGCCCGGTATCATCTATATTTTCAACCACCGCACGCAGAGCAACGAATATTCCAACCGATCGCTTTCGGAGCTGCTGGGTTACAGTTCGCAGGAACTGATCGACATGGGCGACAAGCTGATCGAGATCGTGGTTCACGAGGAGGACCTGCCGGACCTTGTCGCGTATTTCGATTCGCTCGGCGATCTTGCCGATGGCGAATATGCCAGTTTCGACTACCGCGACTACGCCAAGGACGGGTCGGTCGTCTGGCTGCGCAGCATCGACACGGTTTTCGAGCGTGATGCGGAGGGGCGCGTGCTGCGCCATCTGGGCATCGCGTCGGACATCACCGCCGAAAAGCAGGCCGAACTGAAGTTGCGCCGGCTCAATGCGGAACTGGAGGCGCAGGTACGCCGGCGCACGCAAGAGCTGGAAGACCTGAATGCGCAACTCGAAGAACGGGTTATCGCCCGGACCTGCGCGCTGCGCGAGGCCAACCGGGAACTGGAGCAGCTCAGTTACGGGGCCACACACGATCTCAAGGTGCCGATCAACAACATGTCGAGCCTGACGCAAATGCTGAACGAGGCGCGCGCGGACCTGCCGCCGGAGCATCGGGAAACGCTCGACTGGATGAAGGCGGTCTGCGATCAGGCCTCCGGGAA
>JBFFFS010000042.1:0-15720 GCA_041557855.1 Roseobacter sp.
AATCCAAGTTTCCCAACACCCACCCGCCCGGGAGTCCGGATCGGCTTTCGCGCGTAGTGGTTTCATCGCACTGGCGCTCGTTTCGAACGGCCATCCTGCGTGGCGCCAACGGAATCAGGCTATCTATCATTTTTGCACATTGCACGCTGAAAATACGACATTGTGTTTGTTTATGCATTTTCTAGCTCATGGAATACAGAGAAGAATTCAATCCCTTTCCAAAGGACAAAACAAAGCCCCAGACGCTCCTGCACATCGACAGCTCCGCCCGCCTCAGCGGTTCAACCAGCCGCGAGCTGACTGCCCGCATCGTCGAGAAACTCGGCGGCGAGGTGATCCGCCGCGACCTGAGCACACCCCTGCCGCTGATCGACGAGACATGGGTGAACGCCAACTTCACTCCTGCCGAAAAGCGCACGGAGGCTCAAAGCGCTGCGCTCTCGCTGTCCGACACGCTGATAGAGGAAATCCGCGCCGCCGACGTTCTGGTGATCGGCGTGCCGATCTACAATTTCGGCGTGCCGACCACTCTTAAGGCATGGGTCGATCAGGTCGCCCGCGCCGGCGTCACCTTCCGCTACACAGAAAACGGCCCCGAAGGCCTGCTGCACGGCAAACGCGCCATCCTCGCCGTAGCCAGCGGCGGCACCGAAGCCGGCTCCGACATCGATTTCGCCAGCCGTTACATGCGCCATGTTCTGGGTTTCATCGGCATCACCGATGTCCAGATCGTCACTGCCGACCAGATGATGGTCGACGCGGACGCAGCCGTGGCCAAAGCAACGGCCCAGATCGACGCGCTGGCCGCCTGAGGGCAACCCCTGCCGACGCTCCGCCGCATCCGGCCCCGCCGGGCGCGGCTTTCTACCAGACACACAATCGGGCGTCATAAATTCGCCGCTGCTCAGGCCAGGAACGCCAGCCATCAAAGTGACAACCCGCACAGGTGATCTGCTGATCCTCGACGACACACCCTGGCCAGTGACGCTGGCCTGTTCCGGTGGTGCCAGACCCCGGCGCGCGGCCAGCGCAATCAACTGCGGGCTTGACAGGGCCGAGATGCCGGCCTAAACGACCGCGAATATCCGGAAGTTCCGACCTTCCGGTCCCGACTATTGCGGGATCGCCCTCCGTCAGCGCGTTGCGCCCACGGGGGCATTTTTGGTTTCGCGGTATGCCGGACATTCGCAATTTGCGCGGGCGCTTCCTACCTTGGAGGCAGACCGCAACCGACCAGAGGGGGGCAGCTGCCCGATGTTTGAAAACCTGTCCGAACGCCTCTCCGGTGTCTTCGACCGCCTGACAAAGCAGGGCGCGCTTTCCGTGGAAGACGTCAAGACCGCCCTGCGCGAAGTCCGCGTCGCGCTGCTCGAAGCGGACGTGTCGCTGCCGGTGGCCCGCGACTTCGTGAAAGCGGTGCAGGAGAAAGCCACCGGACAGGCCGTCACGAAATCGATCACACCGGGTCAGCAGGTGGTCAAGATCGTCCATGACGCGCTGATCGACGTGCTCAAGGGCGAAGGCGAACCGGGCACGCTCAAAGTGGATAACCCACCGGCACCGATCCTGATGGTCGGTCTGCAGGGTGGCGGTAAGACCACCACCACCGCGAAACTGGCCAAACGCCTGAAGGAAAGAGACGGCAAGCGCGTGCTGATGGCCTCGCTCGACGTCAACCGCCCCGCCGCGATGGAACAACTCGCGATCCTCGGCACCCAGATCGGCGTCGATACCCTGCCCATCGTCAAGGGCGAGGATCCCGTCGCCATCGCCAAGCGCGCCAAGACCCAGGCGGGCTTGGGCGGCTATGACGTCTATATGCTGGACACCGCCGGCCGCCTCTCCATCGACGAGGAACTGATGGCGCAGGTCGAAGCCGTGCGCAACGTCGCGAACCCGCGCGAAACCCTGCTGGTCGTGGACGGCCTCACGGGTCAGGACGCCGTGCACACGGCGGAAAACTTCGATGACCGCATCGGCATCACCGGCGTGGTGCTGACCCGGATGGATGGTGACGGCCGCGGCGGCGCGGCGCTGTCGATGCGCGCGGTGACCGGCAAGCCCATCAAATTCGTCGGCCTCGGCGAAAAGATGGACGCGCTGGAGACCTTCGAGCCAGAGCGCATCGCCGGCCGCATCCTCGGCATGGGCGACATCGTGGCGCTCGTGGAAAAAGCGCAGGAAACGCTGGAGCTCGAGCAGTCCGAGAAGATGGTCAAACGCATGATGAAAGGTCAGTTCACCATGAACGACCTGCGCATGCAGCTTGAGCAGATGCAGAAGATGGGCGGCATGCAGGGCATGATGGGCATGATGCCCGGCATGAACAAGATGGCCAAGCAGGTCGAGGAAGCAGGCTTCGACGACAGCATCCTCAAGCGCCAGATCGCGCTCATCCAGTCGATGACCAAGCGCGAGCGCGCCAATCCGCAGATCCTTCAGGCCTCCCGTAAGAAACGGATCGCCAAGGGCGCGGGCATGGAAGTTTCCGAACTCAACAAGCTTCTCAAGATGCACCGCCAGATGGGCGACATGATGAAGAAGATGGGCAAAATGGGCAAAGGCGGCATGATGAAACAGGCCCTCAAGGGCATGTTCGGCAAGGGTGGACCCTCGCCCGAGGAAATGGCGGCCGGCATGGACCCCAAGGCGCTTGAAGCGGCAGCCAAGCAGATGGGCGGCAAACTGCCCCGCGGCATGGGCGGCATGCCCGGCGGTGGCATGCCCCTGCCCCCGGGCCTCAGCGGCTTCGGCAAGAAAAAATGATCCGGACATCCGCATACGGGTCTGCGGGCCGCACTGAACGTGCGCCGCGCGCGCTGCGCCGGGCGGCGTGTCAAGGCGTGCGGCATCCCGGCGCCATCGTTTCTGCTTCACTTTGCCAAATAAACTCAAATCCCGCACCCGAAGCCATGCGCAAACCGCTGCCGCGCTGCGCCGCGATGCCTCCGCTGCTGGCTGCGCAAGGGGAGACGCTGTCGTGACAGCCGCTCAGATCCCCACATTGGAGACCCGCCGTCTCGTGCTGCGCGGCCCCGATCCCGGAGACTATCCGGATTTCAAGGCCACCTTCACCAGCTACCGCGCGCGTTTCATGGGCGGGCCGCTGAACCCGTACGAGGCCTGGATGCTCTATGCCGCAGAGATCGGCCACTGGGAAATCCGCGGCTATGGCATGTGGATGATCCACGATAAAGAGACCGACGAAACCTACGGCATGGCCGGCGGCTGGAAACCTGCGAAATGGCCAGAGGCGGAAATCGCCTGGGTCATCTGGCCGGACAAGGGCGGCAAGGGCTACGCGCTCGAAGCCACCCACGCGGTGCGCGATTATCTCTACACCGAGGCAGGCTGGGACGGCGCGGTGAGCTATATCGATCCGATGAACCTCGACAGCATCCGGCTCGCCGAGCGGCTCGGCGCGGTAAAAGACCACGATGCCCCCACCATCGACGGCAACGACGCGGTCTATCGCCATCCCTCACCCGCCCAGCTGGCCGGTACGCAGCTGGCCCATGGCATCGAAATGGAAATCGGCCACTACGCCGATCCGCTCTTCAAACCGAAAGGCTGGGCTCTTGACTGAACTGACCCCGACAGACCGCATCCGGCGCATTCACGGTGCACAGGTTGTGCACAGCCCGTGCATGCCCGGTGCATTCCGATTTTTCCGGCAAGGAGTACTGGCATGACCGACACCGCCAGCCGCGCCGCCGCCCTTTTGAAGGATCACCGCGCCAGCATCGACCGGCTCGACGCGATCCTCGTCTATACGCTGGGCGAGCGGTTCAAACACACACAGGCCGTGGGGAAACTCAAGGCCACACACGACCTTCCCCCCTCCGATCCCGCGCGCGAAGCCGCGCAGATCGAGCGGCTCGAAGATTTGGCGAGAGAGGCTGACCTCGATCCCGAATTCGCCAAGAAGTTTCTCAACTTCATCATCGCTGAAGTCATTCAGCACCACAAAAGCCACCAAGCGTAGGGTGCACTTAAGTGCACCTTACACCCTGAACACAAAAGGAAATACATCATGGCCATGAAAATTCGTCTCGCCCGCGGCGGTTCCAAGAAACGCCCCTTCTACCGTATCGTCGCAGCCGACAGCCGCATGCCGCGCGACGGCCGCTTCATCGAGAAGCTCGGCACCTACAACCCGCTGCTGCCGAAAGACAGCGAAGAGCGCGTGAAAATGGACGTCGAGCGCGTCCAGCACTGGATTGCCCAGGGCGCGCAGCCGACCGACCGTGTTGCCCGCATGCTCGAAGCAGCTGGCGCCATCGAGAAGAAAGAGCGTAACAACCCCAACAAGGGGACACCGGGCAAGAAAGCTCAGGAACGCGCCCAGGAGAAAGCGGACAAGGCTGCTGCCGCCGCCGAAGCCGCGGCTGCACCGGCAGAAGAAGCCGCTGCAGAAACCGCGGAATAAGAAACGCATCTGCACGCGGTCCCCGCGGGGGCAACTGCGACTGACATCGGCAGGACCGGCGCATCCGCCGGCCCTGCGCCTTCCTCTCAAGACCCGGGCGCTGCATGTTCAGACCGATCCGCACGCTGATCCTGATTCTCTTCGCTTTCGTGGCCGGGGTCTTCTTTGAAAGGGCGGCGGAAAGTGACCGTTGCCTTGACCGCGGTGGCGCTCTCTCAGAGGGCCTCTGCATCGGAGTTGAAGAATGAGCGAAGACTTGATCTGCGTCGGCGCCATCGGCGGCGCTTATGGGGTACGCGGCGAGCTGCGCCTTAAGAGCTTCTGCGCCGTGGCCGAGGATATCGAAACCTACAGCCCCCTGCAGAGCGAAGACGGGACACGCCAGTTCCATCTGGCGCTGGTGCGCCCGATCAAGAACGGCTTCGTTGCACGGATTGCGGAAGTGGCCACGAAGGAAGAGGCCGATGCGCTCAAGGGCACTCAGCTTTTCGCCCGCCGCGACCAGTTGCCGTCACTGCCTGATGACGAATATTACTACACCGACCTGATTGGCCTGACCATTATGGACAGCGGCGGAGAAACGCTCGGAACAGTCAAATCCGTGCTCGACCATGGCGCAGGCGACCTGCTTGAGGTACAGCGCCCCGGCTCTTCCGAGACGGTGCTGCTGCCCTTCACGCGTGCAGCGGTCCCGACGGTCGATCTGAACGCGGGCCGCATCATTGCCGATCCACCCGAAGGGCTTTTCTGAAATGACCGGCGCGCCCCGGAGTCATGGCCGCAAGACCATTCGGCCAACGCTCAAGCCGCGTTCGCTGATGGATGGCGACGAGGAACTCGCCGGTGTCTGGCAAGCGCGCGTGATAACACTTTTCCCCGAAGCCTTTCCCGGCGTTCTGGGCCTGTCTCTGACCGGCAGGGCCCTGAAGGAAGGGCGCTGGCAACTGCACACACACGATTTGAGGGAACTCGGGATCGGCAAACACCGAAATGTCGATGATACACCAGCGGGCGGCGGCGCGGGCATGGTGCTGCGCGCGGATGTGGTCGGCCCGGCACTGGAAGCAGCACAGGCCAATGCTCGGGGCCGCTGGCCGATCCTTTACATGTCGCCGCGGGGCAAACCCTTCGATCAGGCGATGGCGCGCGATCTGGCTCGGGGCGACGGCGTTACGCTGCTCTGCGGGCGCTTCGAGGGCGTGGACGAACGCGTGCTGGAACATTACGCGGTTACCGAGGTCTCGTTGGGCGATTTCGTCCTGACCGGGGGTGAGCTGGCTGCGCAGGCAATGTTGGACGCCACCGTGCGCCTGCTTCCGGGCGTTCTGGGCAACGAGCAGAGCACCGTGGATGAAAGCCACGCCGCGGGCTTGCTCGAGCACCCGCAGTACACGCGCCCGGCAGAATGGCAGGGGCGCGAAATTCCCCCGGTCCTGATGTCGGGAAACCACGGCGAGATTGCCAGATGGCGCCGCGAAGCCTCCGAAGCCCTGACCCGGGCCCGCCGACCCGACCTTTGGAAAAAGTACAAGGAGCGCTGAGCCGCGCCCCCGGCTGCGCGACAAGGCTGTTGCCGCCATTTTTTTCAGTATTTGACAAAATTTAGTCAGATTTACGTGGAAAGATTCCACGGGGGCGCAAAGGGAAGAGTGGCATGTTCAAGCTTTTCAAAGGCTTTGTAACAAAGGACACATCATCACCGGCGGCGCCGGAACGCGCCCTTGCGCCACGTGGGAACCCGCAGGGGACGCCCCTCCGCTCCGAGGTGACAGACCAGCGGTCCCGAGTCGTCCCGTGTACAGCCTCCGGCCCGCCCCGAAAGCCGCGTGCCGTCACGCCGCGCGCTCACGCGGTGCCCCGCGACCTGCAGAGCAGCACCGACATCGAACGCTACTCGCGTTCTCATATTCCCCTGTGGATTTTCCGCAAGGCGCTGCCCCTGCGCTTCGCCGCCATGGCAGAGAGCGCCGACGAGTTCGTCTTTAACTGAAACGCCGATCAGAATGCACTTGCCCCACAGCCTCCGGGCGGCGGGGTTAGAGGACCTGTCTTCGTTCCGAAAACCGGTTCTGTCCCGCCTTATGGACAGGATGTCTTTTTGCGCTTAGCTTTTCGATATTTTAATCGAGACACATATTTTCGGCGGATGGCAGCCCTGATGCGATCGGCCCCTTCATCAAACTTCGAGAGGCGATTTTGCCTGAAGCAGCCGGCGCCCGTTATTCTAGCCACTCCTCAATCAGCCGGATATGTCTTTCGTCGTTCCCGGACCGATGCGCGATCCGGTTTCCAGAGGCCGGGCAATGACGGCACAAGAAAGTTTCCAGACGTTTCTTGACGCCATATCCATGTGCTTCATTCACCGCGATTTCGAAATGTGGCGTTCGCGGGTGATTTACCCGGTCTCTCTCATCACATCCGCCGGGCCGAACATCATAAACGATGACGCGCAGCTTCAGGTCAATTTCGAACTTTACCTGCGGGCCTTCGACGCGATGAAACTGGACAAGATATACCGCACCCCGCTCAGCCTCGAGGATTGCCACGACAGCCACTGGATCGGCACCTACGAGACCAACATGCTCAGCCGCGGGGTCCGTGCGACCCTGCCCTATACTTCCTCGGTCCTGCTGCAAGAGGTGGACGGGCGCTTCAAGATGACCTCGGTTCTGAACGCGCGCGGACACCACGACTGGACGGGCACGCAACCGCCGGTCTATGACTGAAAGAGGAGCTCCGGGAAACTGCGCCCTGCACGACAAAGGTGCTTGATCACTGCAAGCTTCCCCCCTATAGAGCGCCCATCCGGGACCGCAGTGCAGCAACCCCGGTTGTTGCGTTTAAGGCAACATATCAAGGAATGACGTTGCTACCTTCGGCGGGCCGCTGTTTGCGAAGACCCACAGGACGGACCGAAGCTCTTGGAGCGCGCAATAACTTCGCGGAATACCGCGAGCATCATAGGAGACGATCAGATGGATCTGATTGCAGAAATCGAAGCGGAACAAATTGCCGCTCTGGGAAAAGAAATTCCTGACTTCCGCGCAGGCGACACCGTGCGCGTCGGCTTCAAAGTGACAGAGGGCACCCGCACCCGCGTCCAGAACTACGAAGGTGTGTGCATCGCGCGCAACAACGGCAAAGGCATTGCCGGGTCCTTCACGGTTCGCAAAATTTCTTTCGGTGAAGGCGTGGAGCGCGTATTCCCGCTGCACTCCACCAACATCGACAGCATCACCGTTGTCCGCCGGGGCCGTGTGCGCCGCGCCAAGCTTTACTACCTGCGCTCGCGCCGTGGTAAATCCGCACGGATCACCGAGAACTCCCATTACAAGCCGCTTTCGGGCGCCGACGCATAAGGATCTGACCGATGAAAGCAGACACACATCCCGAATACCACATCATCGACGTCAAAATGACCGATGGCACCGTGGTTCAGATGAAGTCCACATGGGGCAAGGAAGGCGACCAGCTGTCGCTCGACATCGACCCGTCGGTACACCCGGCGTGGACAGGCGGCTCCTCGCGCCTGATGGACACAGGCGGCCGCGTGTCCAAGTTCAAGAACAAATATGCAGGCCTCGGCTTTTAAGCCCAAGCCGCGCATCCGGAACACGAAAGCCCCGCAAATCCTGCGGGGCTTTTTCTTTGTGACCGCGGCAGCCTTGCGGCGCGGCAATCAGGCAACCTTGACGACCACCTTGCCGAAGCTGCGTCCCGCCAGCACGTCATTGAGTGCCTGTGGCGCGTTCTCCAGTCCCTCGACCACCTGTTCCTTGTAGCTGATCCGGCCTTCCTCCAGCCAGGCGGTCATGTCGCGGCGGAAGTCCTTGTAGGTCTCCGGCGGGAAGCTGTCGAAGATGATGAACCCCTGCACCTTCACTTTCATCCTCAGGATCGTGCCCATCAGCATCGGCCCACGGTCCGGCCCGTCGGGGAGGCCGTCGAGGTTGTACCAACCCGCAACACCGCAGACCGGCACCCGCGCAAAGGGGTTCAGCAGCGGCAGCACGGCATAGAGCACTTTTCCGCCGACGTTCTCGAAATAGACGTCGATCCCGTCAGGACAGGCGGCGGCAAGCTGTTCTTTGAAGTCGTCCGCGCGGTGGTCGATACAGGCGTCAAAGCCGAGATTTTCAGTGACATGGCGGCATTTTTCAGCCCCACCGGCGACACCGACCACGCGGCACCCCTTGATCTTGGCGATCTGCCCCACGGTAGCGCCGACCGGGCCTGAGGCGGCGGCGACCACCACGGTCTCGCCCACTTTCGGCTCGCCGATCAAGAGCAGCCCGGCGTAAGCGGTGTATCCCGGCATTCCCAGCAGGCCCAGCGACCAGGAGGGGTTCTCCGGCGCGGGGCCGAGGTTCATCACCCCGGTACCATCTGACAGCGCGTAATCCTGCCAGCCGCTGCCGTTGAGCACACGGTCGCCCACCGCGTAACCGTCAAGGTTGGACGCGATGACCTCGCCCACCACCTGACCGGTCATCACCCCGCCGATGGCCACCGGTTCGGCATAGGACTTCGCGTCGTTCATTCGACCGCGCAGGTACGGGTCGATCGACAGGTATTCGGTGCGCACCAGCATCTGCCCAGCCCCCGGTTCGGGCACCGGGCCGATCTCCAGGCGCAGGGTGTTCTCGTCCGGCGTACCGCGCGGGCGTTCGGCAAGGACAATGGATCGGTTCTTCTCTGGGGATTGCGGCATGGCTCTTTCCTTCAGTTTTTGCCAACCTGTACCGTTTTCGCCCAAAGTTGCAATTGCTTTGCTCGGAGACTTGCGGACGGCGTCCGACGCCCGGCGGCTGATCGCAACAAATCTGCCATATTCCCAATAATAGAGCCTGAATCGACCTGCGGCGGCTTCCCAAGTGGACCAACCCAACATATAGTTGCGCGCAGCAGACAAGCCGCGAAAAGCGGCAGGGGCAAAGGATCGGGCAAATGGCGCATATCATCGTCGTCGGGAACGAAAAAGGCGGTGCGGGCAAATCCACCGTGTCAATGCATGTGGCAACCGCACTGGCACGAATGGGCCACAAGGTCAGCGCCCTTGATCTGGACCTGCGGCAACGCACCTTCGGGCGCTACGCCGAGAACCGCGCGGCCTTCATGAAGAAATCGGGCCTTTCCCTGCCCAGTCCCCGCGCCCACCCGCTCCCCGAGATCGCCCCCGAGACCCTGAAACCGGGCGAGAACATCTATGACCACCGGCTGTCGGCGGCCGTGGCCGAGCTTGAACCTCACAACGATTTCATTCTGATCGACTGTCCCGGATCGCATACCCGGCTCAGCCAGGTGGCCCATAGCCTTGCCGACACGTTGATCACTCCGCTTAACGACAGTTTCGTCGATTTCGACCTGCTGGCGCGTACCGACGCCACGGGCGAAGAGATTCTCGGGCCGTCGGTCTATTCGGAGATGGTCTGGAATGCGCGGCAGCTGCGCGCTCAGGCGGGACTGACACCGATCGACTGGATCGTCGTGCGCAACCGCATGGGCGCCCAGCGCATGGTCAACAAGGAAAAGATGGAACGGGCAATCAAGAACCTCAGCAAGCGGATCGGGTTCCGCATCGCACCGGGGTTTTCGGAACGCGTGGTTTTCCGCGAACTGTTCCCGCGCGGGCTCACGTTGCTTGATCTCAAGGACATCGGGGTCAAGCAACTCAACATCTCCAACGTGGCGGCCCGTCAGGAACTGCGCGACCTGATGAAGGCGCTCGACCTGCCCGGTGTCACGGCCGACTTCTGAGTTTCTGACGGCGCAATACCCAGAGATTTGACAGCGCCAGCGCGCCCACGACAACGGCGCCACCGCTCAGGGCGTAAGGGCCGGGATGCTCTCCGATCACCATCCAGGCCAGCAGCGGCGCCAGCGCGCTTTCCAGCAATACCAGCAAGCCCACTTCGGCGGAGGTGATGTAACGTGGCCCGATGGCCAGCAGGATCGAACTGCACAGAATGAACAGCCCATGCGCCAGCACCAGTGGCGCCTGCACGGCTGGCACCGACAGCGGCGCGGCAAAGGGCAGGATTACAAGCGCGCAGGCGACATAGCTCATGGCAACTCCCGGCACCATCGACACATGCCGCACCCGGCGTGCGGCCGTCAGCGCCGCAGCAAAGAGCGCCGAGACCGCCAACGCCAGCGCATCGCCCGCGCGCGATGCATTGGCAGTTTCCCCCGACCCGTAGGCGATGACCGCTAGTCCGGCCATCACCGCCGCCGTGGTCAGGATCATGCGCTGGCGGATCGGCTCACCCAGAAAAACACGGCTGTAAAGTGCCGCAAAGACCGGCAGCGAAGCGATGATGAAGACGACGTTGGCAATGGACGTCAGGCTGACCGCAAGTGCAAAGAGCACACCGCTTGCCCCGACCCCGATAATGTAGATTGCCCCGTACCGCCCGGTTTGCAGCACCGCGACAAACGGTGCGGCGCCATGGCGTAGCCAAAACCAGAGACACGACAAGCCGCCCGCCAGCAGCAACCGCCAGAAGGCCACAGTTATACCGCTTGTATCGATCAGACGCACAAACAGCGCGTCGGGTACCACGAAAAGCACCCCCAGCGTCGTTACCAGCAATCCCCGCGTTGTATCGTCCATGGCCAAGCGGTCGCGGATTTTCGGGACCGTGTAAACCCCGCATGCAGGCTGTACGCGGTCAGACGACCTCGATCCACGTGCGCATGCCGGAGGCCTGATGACCAAGCATATGGCAGTGCAGCAGCCATTTTCCCGGATTGTCGAAGACGCAAAGGATGTCCCGGCTCTGCTGGCGTTGCAAAAGTGTCGTATCGCGCAGCGGTCCGGGCGAGCCATTCTCCATGAGTTCAAAGAAATGGTGGCCGTGCAGGTGGATGCCATGGGGAAAGGAGGTGTCGTTGACAAGCGTGATGCGCGCGGTCGAACCACGCTCGAAACGCTGCCACGGTTCGTCCTGCAGGCCCGAGACGTCGTTGAAGGCCCAGATGTCATCGCCACTGTGTGCGGCGGTCATGGCCCCCCCCTGCATCGTCAAGGTCAAGAGATGATCCGGCGTACCAGGACTTGGTGTATAACCTGGGGGCAGGACCGGGATCGGCCCTTGCGCAGGCTCAGGGTTGTCGCCGCTTACCGCGATCTCGCCCAGCGGATACGGCTCGTCCTGGGTGGGGAAGACGAAGGCGATGCTGTCGGTTACGTCGGCGATGATATCCATCCGCTGCGCGGGGGCCAGAAACATGGTCTCCAAATTTTGCGGTACCACCAGCGGCATGCCGTCGAGGGCCACCACCTTGCCCGCCACTCCACCGATCTCAAGCGGGAAAACCCGCGCTGTTGCGGTATTGATGATCCGCAGCCGCACCCGGTCACCGCGCCGCACCGTGTCCACCGAGGCGATTATCCGGGCATAGGTGCCCAGCCGCCCGGCATGGGAAAAGTCATGGCGGCTGCCAAAATTCTCGATCATCTCGCCAGTCCGTTCGATCCGCCAGTCGTCGATGATCACGGTGATGTCGTGATCCACTGCGGGCGGATCGGTTTCCTCGACGATCAGGGCACCGTAAAGACCCCGTGCGACTTGCTCCCACGAGCGGTTATGAGAATGGTACCAGTAGGTTCCCGGGTCCGGCAGCGTGAAACGGTAGTCGAAGGTTTCACCGTCCTCCACCATCGGCTGGGTCAGGTGGGGTACTCCGTCCATGGCGTTGTCGATGCGGATGCCGTGCCAGTGTATTGCCGACCCCTCCCCGATGGCGTTCTGAAACTGCAGATCGAGCACATCACCGGCGGTAAAGCGCAGCTCCGGCCCCGGCGTGCTGCCGCTATAGCCCAGCATCTGCGTGGTGCCATCGCCTTCGGGCAGGATTTGCGCCGTCACCGGGGCGGCACGCAGTGTCATCGGCGCGGCGCGCAGCAGCGTCGGGGCGGCCATCATCGCGGCGCTGCTGGAAAGGAAGGTGCGTCGGGTCAGTGTCATGGGCAAACCGCCTGTCTGTCATCGTGTCGCATGAGAATTAGCGTGGCCCGGCGCGCAGTCCAACGCGTCAAATATGCCGGACTTGTCACGCTTGCGCGAGCTTTCTGAGCATTGCCCGCAAGGATGTCGCCTCGGCCGGTGTCAGACGCGCGCTCAGCGCCGCATCGTAGTCCCGGGCGGCGCGGCTCAGATCGGCATAGGCCGCATGGCCGCTCTCCGTCAGAGACAAATGCTCCACCCGCCGGTCGGCCTCATCCTTTTGCCGGGTAATGAAACGCCTGTCTGCCAGCCGCTGCACGGCACGACTGATCTTTGTCTTATGCACCTTCGCCCTGCGCCCGATCTCCCCCGCCGTCATACTGCCGTAAAGCCCCAGATGAAACAGCACCCGCCATTCGGCGCGCAACATCCCGTAGCGGTCCTTGTAGAGCTGCTGAAATTCGAGGCTCGAGGCTTCGGCGGCCTGATTGAGAAGATAGGGCAGGAATTCCTGAAGATCGAAAGCTGAATTTTTGCCCATATCCGGCCCGATACCCTTGTTAGTTACAAAAGCAACTATTACAAAGCGCCATGTTTTGGCAAGGGAGAGCCATGATGAATCGCCACCTCTCAACAACCGGTATGACGCAGGCATCGAGCCCCACCGGCACGACACCGGGATACATGCCCGGATTTGGCAACGACTTCGAGACGGAGGCCCTGCCTGACGCGCTTCCGCAGGGAATGAACAGTCCGCAAAAGTGCAATTACGGGCTTTACGGAGAACAGCTCAGCGGCACGGCGTTCACGGCCCCCAGCCACCAGAACGAGCGTACATGGTGTTACCGCATCCGACCCTCGGTCAAACATTCCAAGCGCTACGCCAAGATCGAGCTGCCTTACTGGAAATCGGCGCCCTGCATCGACCCGGACGTGATCTCGCTTGGACAGTACCGCTGGGATCCCGTGCCCCATTCTGATCAACCGCTTACCTGGCTGACCGGCATGCGCACGATGACAACGGCGGGTGACGTCAACACGCAGGTGGGCATGGCCAGCCATATCTACCTCGTGACCGCCTCGATGGTGGACAGCTATTTCTACTCTGCCGACAGCGAGTTGCTGGTGGTCCCACAGGAAGGCCGCCTGCGCTTTTGCACCGAACTTGGGATCATCGATCTGGAACCCAAGGAGATCGCGATCGTGCCGCGCGGCCTGCTTTACCGGGTGGAAGTGCTGGAAGGCCCCGCCCGCGGCTTTGTCTGCGAGAATTACGGCCAGAAATTCGCGCTGCCCGGGCGCGGCCCGATCGGGGCCAACTGCATGGCGAACCGGCGCGACTTCAAGGCCCCTGTCGCGGCCTTCGAGGACAGGGAGACCCCTTCGACGGTGACCATCAAATGGGCGGGGCAGTTCCACGAAACCCGTATCGGCCATTCGCCGCTCGACGTAGTGGCGTGGCACGGCAATTACGCACCATGCAAATACGATCTGCGCAGCTATTGCCCGGTGGGGGCGGTGCTCTTTGATCACCCCGATCCGTCGATCTTCACCGTGCTGACCGCACCGTCGGGCGTCGAGGGCACGGCCAACATCGATTTCGTGCTCTTCCGCGAACGCTGGATGGTAGCGGAGGATACCTTCCGCCCGCCGTGGTATCACAAGAACATCATGTCAGAACTGATGGGCAACATCTACGGCCAGTACGATGCCAAACCCAAAGGCTTCGTGCCGGGCGGCATGTCGCTGCACAACATGATGCTGCCGCATGGGCCTGACAAAACCGCCTTCGAAGGGGCCTCCAACGCAGACCTCAAGGCCGAAAAGCTCGACAATACGATGTCCTTCATGTTCGAGACGCGGTTTCCGCAACACCTCACACGGTTCGCCGCCACGGAGGCGCCCCTGCAGGACGATTACATTGACTGCTGGGACAGTCTGGAGAAAAAATTCGACGGCACACCCGGCAAGAAATAAGGAGCCTTCATGGGCGAAGCATTTACCGAGCTGCTGTTCTGGATCGTCATCTTCGTGGTGTTCTTTTTCGGGTTCCGCTGGCTGCAAAACCGCAAGAAACGCGACACCCCGCCAAAGGATGACTGAATGGCCCTGAAACGCTCATGGGTGGAAAGCGCCAATGACCCGCAGTCGGATTTTCCGCTGAACAACCTGCCCTGCGGCGTGTTCTCGCATGGCGGGGACGATCCGCGTTGCGGGGTAGCGATCGGCACGCAGGTGCTGGATCTCGCGGCCCTGGAGGCAGAAAGGCTGATCGATCTGGACGATACCCCGCTGCTGGATGTGCCCTACTGGAACGACGTGATGGAACGCGGTCCGGCCCTCTGGGGTGCCCTGCGCGCGCGGCTCACAGAATTGCTGGCGGAGGGCAGCACCTTGCGCGACAGGATCGAGCCGCACCTTCATCCGCAAAGCGACTGCGATCTGCACCTTCCGATCGCCGTCTCCGAATATACCGACTTCTACGCCAGCCTGCATCACGCCACCAACGTCGGCAAGATGTTTCGCGGACCGGAGAACGCCCTGCCGCCCAACTGGCTGCATATGCCGATTGGCTATAATGGTCGCGCCAGCACGGTTGTGGTGTCGGGCACGGACATTCATCGCCCCAACGGGCAAATCAAAACCCCCGACGATCCGCAACCGCGCTTCGGCCCCAGCGAGAAACTCGATATAGAGCTGGAACTAGGAGCCATCGTCGGCACCCCGGGCGAGATGGGCAAACCACTCACCGTCGCGGAGGCCGACGCGATGATCTTTGGCTATGTGCTGCTCAACGACTGGTCCGCGCGCGACCTGCAAACATGGGAATACCAGCCTCTCGGACCCTTCCAGGCCAAGGCCTTCGCCACCTCGATCAGCCCATGGATCGTCACCGCCGCCGCCCTGGCCCCGTTCCGTTGCCCGGCACCCGAGCGCCGCGTTCCGCTGCTGCCCTATCTGCAGGAAGAGGCGCCCCTCCTCTACGACATCGATCTGTCGGTCGAGATCACGCCGGCAGGGGGCGTGCCGCAAACCATCGCCCGCACGAACGCTTCGGAACTCTATTATTCGTCCGCCCAGCAACTTGCGCATCACGCCGCCTGCGGCTGCGCCATGAACAGCGGCGACCTTCTCGGCTCAGGCACCATCTCGGGGCCGGAGCCGGGTGCGCGTGGCTCGCTGCTGGAACTGACATGGGGCGGTCAGACACCACTGACGCTGGCAGACGGCCAGACCCGCAGCTTTCTTCAGGATGGTGATCGCATCACCCTCGCGGGCCACGCGCAGGCCAGGGATCACCGCATCGGCTTTGGCAACTGCTCCGGCAGCATCCTGCCCGCC
>JBFFFS010000043.1:0-15528 GCA_041557855.1 Roseobacter sp.
AGCTGGAAGCGCGCGTTCTGATGATGTCCACCAACAACGTGTTGTCGCCGGCAAACGGTGCGCCGATCATCGTGCCGTCGCAGGACATGATTCTTGGTCTTTACTACACCACGCTGGAGCGTGAGGGCATGCCGGGCGAAGGTATGGTCTTCGGCTCGGTCGAGGAGGTCCAGCACGCGCTGGACGCAGGTCTTGTGCACCTGCATTCCAAGATCACTGCGCGGATTTCACAGATCGACGAAAACGGCCTCGAAGTGATGAAACGCTACGAAACCACGCCGGGACGTATTCGCCTCGGTGCGCTTTTGCCGCTTAACGCGAAGGCGCCGTTCGACCTGGTCAACCGTCTGCTGCGCAAAAAGGAAGTGCAGCAGGTGATCGACACCGTCTATCGTTACTGCGGTCAGAAAGAGTCGGTCATTTTCTGTGACCAAATCATGACCATGGGCTTCCGCGAAGCTTTCCGGGCCGGGATTTCCTTCGGCAAGGATGACATGCTCATCCCTGATACCAAATGGCCGATCGTTGAGGAAACGCGCGACCAGGTGAAGGATTTCGAGCAGCAGTACATGGACGGCCTGATCACTCAGGGCGAGAAGTACAACAAGGTGGTCGATGCCTGGTCGAAGTGTAACGACAAGGTCACCGAGGCGATGATGGGCTCCATTTCCGCCAGCCGTAAGGACGAGAATGGTGCCGAGATGGAACCGAACTCGGTCTATATGATGGCGCACTCCGGTGCCCGTGGCTCGGTGACGCAGATGAAACAGCTCGGCGGGATGCGCGGCCTCATGGCCAAGCCGAACGGCGACATCATCGAGACACCGATCATCTCGAACTTCAAGGAAGGTCTGACCGTTCTTGAGTACTTCAACTCCACGCACGGCGCCCGCAAAGGTCTGTCGGATACTGCCCTGAAGACGGCGAACTCCGGTTACCTGACCCGTCGCCTCGTGGACGTGGCACAGGACTGCATAGTGCGGATGCACGATTGCGGCACTGAAACCTCGATCACTGCCAATGCGGCGGTGAACGATGGGGAGGTTGTTGCCTCGCTGAGCGAGCGCATTCTGGGCCGCGTCGTTGCCGAAGACATCCTTCGCCCTGGTACCGACGAGATCATGGTCGCAGCAGGCTCGCTGGTGGACGAACGTATGGCCGACGCCATCGAAGATGCGGGCATTGCAACCGCGCGTATCCGCAGCCCGCTGACATGTGAGGCCGAAGAAGGCGTTTGTGCAATGTGCTACGGTCGCGACCTGGCGCGTGGTACGATGGTAAACACCGGAGAGGCCGTCGGCATCATCGCTGCGCAGTCGATCGGTGAGCCCGGCACGCAGCTGACGATGCGGACCTTCCACATCGGTGGTGTTGCTCAGGGTGGCCAGCAGTCCTTCCTCGAGGCAAGCCATGCGGGTAAGGTCGTGTTCGACAACGCATCGACCCTCGAAAATGCCGCAGGCGAAACCATGGTGATGGGCCGCAACATGAAGGTCCTCATCCAGGACGAAAACGGCGAAGAGCGCGCAAGCCACAAAGTGGGTTACGGCACCAAGCTGTTTGTTACTGAAGGCCAAGAGGTCAAGCGGGGCGACAAACTCTTTGAATGGGACCCCTACACGCTGCCAATCATCGCCGAGAAATCGGGTACGGCCAAGTTTGTGGACCTGGTCAGCGGTATCGCCGTCAAGGACGAGACCGATGACGCCACCGGCATGACGCAGAAGATCGTGATCGACTGGCGGTCGGCGGCCAAGGGTAACGAACTCAAGCCCGAGATCATCCTCGTGGATGCCGATGGCGAGCCGGTGCGCAACGATGCGGGCAACCCTGTGACCTATCCGATGTCTGTGGACGCGGTTCTGTCTGTAGAGGACGGTGCCGAGATCAGGGCCGGTGACGTGGTTGCACGTATTCCGCGCGAAGGTGCCAAGACCAAGGACATCACCGGTGGTCTGCCGCGTGTGGCCGAACTCTTCGAGGCACGTCGCCCGAAAGATCACGCCATCATTGCGGAAATCGACGGCTATGTGCGTTACGGCAAGGACTACAAGAACAAGCGCCGTATCGCGATCGAGTCCGCTGATGATCCGGATCACAAGGTCGAGTACATGGTGCCCAAGGGCAAACACATTCCGGTTGCCGAAGGTGACTATGTCCAGAAGGGTGACTACATCATGGACGGCAACCCCGCGCCGCATGACATCCTTGCCATTCTCGGTGTCGAGGCACTTGCCGATTACATGATCGACGAGGTGCAGGATGTCTATCGCCTGCAGGGTGTGAAGATCAACGACAAGCACATCGAAGTCATTGTGCGTCAGATGCTGCAGAAGTGGGAAATCCAGGAATCGGGCGACACCACGCTGCTCAAGGGCGAACATGTGGACAAGCAGGAGTTCGATCTGGCCAACGAGAAGGCCATCGCCAAGGGCGGTCGTCCGGCACAGGGCGAACCGATCCTTCTGGGGATTACCAAGGCCAGCCTGCAAACCCGCAGCTTCATTTCCGCGGCGTCGTTCCAGGAGACCACGCGCGTGCTGACCGAAGCCTCCGTGCAAGGGAAGAAAGACAAGCTCGTCGGTCTCAAGGAGAACGTGATCGTCGGTCGTCTGATCCCGGCAGGTACGGGTGGTGCGACCATGAAGGTTCGCCGCGTGGCGCAGGAGCGCGACAATGTCGTGATCGAAGCGCGCCGCGAGGAAGCCGAGGCTGCCGCCGCACTGGCCGCCCCGTCCATGGAGGACGACATGGTCGGTGGTGATGTCTTCGATCAGGTGATCCCGCCGGAAGAAGACAGCCGGGATTGATCCACAAGACTAAAAAATCTCGAAGCCCCCGCAGCCACATTCTGCGGGGGCTTTTCTTTTGCCTGCCCTGAGTGTTTTGTAGCGCGGGACAACGATGCAGTCGAAACGGATGGCAATAAGTACAAAAATCATAGGGGTTATGCGGTTCTCGGTGCTCACACCGACCTATTACTCCGAACGTTTCGACACGTTGGATGCCATTGCCGAGCATTTGTTTTCGCCTGAACGCATGGCTTTGCGTTTCCGTATTTTCGAAACGCTCGTCCTGCCGTCGCTGATGGCACAGACCGATCAGGACTTCGATCTGGTAATCCTCACCGCCGAGCGCCTGCCCGCGGAATATCTCGATCGGTTGCGAAATGCCGTCGCAGAGCTACCCAACGTCCATCTGCGTCCGGTGGGCACGGAAAAACATTACCAATTGATCAAGGAGGGCTATGCCTCGGTCGATCCCGGAGCCGCCACGCATCTGGTGCGGTTCCGGCTCGATGACGATGACGCGGTCGATCTCAACTACATCAAGCGCCTGCGCAAGCGCGCGGCGGGTTTGCTGAAGATGCAGGGCGCAACGGTGCCCCAAATCATTTCGTTCAATCGCGGGTTCTACGTGAACATGCGAAGCGGCGGGAACGAGGTCTTCGATGCTTGCGAACGTGCCCCGCTCTCGACGGGTACAGCATTATTGTCGCCCGTCGCATATACGCGAAATCCGTACCGCTACAATCACCGCCAGTTACCACAGCATTATTCGACCTATTCGGATATCTCGATGCCTGCCTTCATCCGCACCATTCACGGCGACAACAAGTCCAAACCGACGCAGATGGGATTGACGCATCAGCTCAGGACCGAGACGGTGAAACGCGAACTGCGCACCCATTTCGGTCTAGAACTGTCCGACCTTCAGGCGCTGTGATATGTCTCCAAACCTGACCGGTGCCTTGCTCATGATGGCCTCGATGGCCTGCTTCACCATAAACGATGCGCTCCTGAAAGCGACCGGTGGCGAGTTGCATCTGTTCCAACTCCTGTTTCTCAGAGGCATTCTGGCAACTCTCTTGATCGCGATGCTGGCGTACCTTCGCGGGGCCCTGCGCGGAGGCATCAGTCGCCACGACTGGTCGATGATCATGCTTAGGTCCGCGTCGGAAATCGGGGCCGCTTACTTTTTCGTCACCGCGTTGTTGAACATGCCGCTGGCGAACGTGACGGCGATCCTGCAGATTTTGCCACTGACCGTGACGCTTGGGGCCGCATTGTTTTTCCGCGATCCGGTCGGGTGGAAACGGTTGTCGGCCATTGCTATCGGGTTTTGCGGGATGTTGCTGATCGTGCGCCCCGGGACCGAGGGTTTTACGGTGTGGTCCGTTTATGCATTGATCGCCGTGCTTTGCGTTACCGCGCGCGATCTGTCGACCCGGCGGCTTTCTGCCACGGTACCGTCGCTGATGGTCACTCTCTGCGCGTCGCTAGCGGTTCTGGTTGCAGCCGGACTTGCCTCCACGACAGTGAGCTGGGCTCCGGTGACCTTTGAGCTCGGCGGGCTGATCTTGGCGTCGTCGCTCTTCATCGTTGGCGGATATTTCTTTTCGGTTCAGGTCATGCGGGCAGGGGATGTGTCATTTATCGCCCCGTTCCGCTACACCGGTCTGATCTGGGCTTTGGTGCTGGGCTGGGTTCTGTTCGGGGACTGGCCAGCGCCGCTGACCCTTCTGGGTGCGGCAATTGTCGTGGCAACCGGCCTATTCACACTCTATCGCGAGAGACGACTGATGCAACGCTGAAAAGAGTCGGCGCACGTCATCGGCATCAACATTATAAGTCTTGCGGAATTGTGCTTCACCCACAGGATCAAGCAGGACCAGCCTGTGTGAGCGGACCCTGTCTTTCTGACGTGAATCGTTAAAGGCGGTATGACCGCGCAACATCATGTCCCGACCCGGTAGCGAGATCGTGGGCATGGTGCGCCAGACCTTTTGATGGGCAAAGTTCATTACCGTCAGATCGGCTCCGGCGGCAATGAGCATTCCAAGGGCAGGGGACCAAGATTGCGCAGTCACGGCCGCTGCGTGGATACCTTCCGAAGAGGGGGCAGCAACGTGGCCCTGGTTGAAGTCGATCGCGACAGTCCGTTCCCCGACAAGCAGAGGCATTGCACGACCGGCGGCTTCTTTCAGGCGCGCGATGAAGTCGATGCCAACCGCGTCGTCGTCATCTAGCCGGAACTGGACGCAAACGGCGCTCGGGTCGCGCCGGACGCTGTTGATCGCCTTTTTCATCACCTTGCGGTGCGGCCCGGGCGCATGGGTTTGAACAACAACCTGCGGAAAATCCTCAACCAGCCTGCGTAACCGCGTTTCGTATTTCTCGGGCATGAGGTCGCCTATGACGATAACGAAGGTAAAATCCGGATCGGTCTGCGCGCGCAGGCAGGGCAGGGTAAAGGCTTCGAAGATGGCGAAACGCGTCTCGATCCGCACCGGGTCAAACAGATAGGCGACGCGGTCTTCAACCGTTTCATGCTCGACCTGAAAGCCGCCGAGGGCGGGATATGAAAACCGGCAGATGCCAATCGCTTGCATGATCCGGTGCCCCTTGATTTCAAGCGTTTCGTCGTCCAAGCACCATCGCAGCGCCGCCGCGCCCTGACAAGGTGGGAGGGGCTGTTGACAGCACGAGCGACTCCTTTTATACGCGCGACATCTCGAAAGCGGGGTTTACGCCGTTTTTTGAAATCAAACTGTAGTGGTCACGATCCGGCCCCCTATCGGCCCGATCCTCTGTAACCCCACCGCGTCGTTTTCCTCGGTACGGGAACGAAGGCGGTTTTTTTGTTGTCGTATGTATATGCGGCGAGAAATGAACGCACCTTGATGCGCACCGGACGGTTCATGGACGCGTGAGCCGGTGAAATTGAAACCGCATGGGGGGCGTCCCCGTGCACACATATGTGAGCTAGGACGGGGATAAAACCGGAATGCCAACGATCCAACAGCTGATCCGCAAGCCGCGGCAGCCTAAAATCAAACGATCCAAATCGATGCACTTGCAAGAGTGCCCTCAAAAACGTGGCGTTTGCACGCGCGTTTACACAACCACACCCAAAAAGCCGAACTCGGCGATGCGTAAAGTGGCCAAGGTCCGTCTGACCAATGGCTTCGAAGTCATCAGCTACATCCCGGGTGAAAGCCACAACCTTCAGGAACACTCAGTGGTTCTGATCCGTGGCGGTCGTGTAAAAGACCTTCCGGGTGTTCGTTACCACATACTTCGCGGTGTTCTGGATACCCAGGGCGTCAAAGACCGTAAGCAACGCCGCTCGAAATACGGCGCGAAGCGTCCGAAGTAAGGAGATACCCAGATGTCCCGTCGCCACGCAGCCGAAAAACGCGAAGTCCTGCCAGACGCCAAATATGGCGATCTGGTTCTGACGAAATTCATGAACAACCTTATGATCGACGGTAAGAAGTCGGTCGCAGAGCGTATCGTCTATAACGCGCTGACCCGCGTTGAGACCAAGATCAAGCGCGCGCCCGTCGAGGTCTTCCACGAAGCGCTCGACAACATCAAACCATCGGTCGAGGTTCGCTCGCGCCGTGTTGGTGGTGCCACCTACCAGGTTCCGGTTGAGGTTCGCCCCGAGCGCCGCGAAGCACTTGCGATTCGCTGGCTGATCAAAGCCTCCCGCGCACGCAACGAGAACACCATGGAAGAGCGCCTTGCAGGTGAGCTTCTAGATGCCGTGCAATCTCGCGGTACCGCGGTGAAAAAGCGCGAAGACACCCACAAAATGGCCGACGCGAACAAGGCGTTCAGCCACTACCGCTGGTAAATCGGGCGGGTTCTCCCGCCTCCTCGCGCCCCATCCGGGGGCGCGAAAAACGTTTAGACACTCCTGAGGAAGCAGCCCCATGGCACGCGATTATCCGCTCCAACGCTACCGTAACTTCGGCATCATGGCTCACATCGATGCTGGTAAAACCACATGCTCCGAACGCATTCTGTTCTACACCGGAAAATCTCACAACATTGGTGAGGTGCACGATGGTGCGGCCACCATGGACTGGATGGAGCAGGAACAAGAGCGTGGTATCACGATTACTTCCGCTGCGACCACGACCTTCTGGCAGCGTCAGGAAGAGCCGACAAAAGACGGCACATCCGACACAAAGTACCGTATGAACATCATCGATACTCCCGGCCACGTGGACTTCACCATCGAGGTTGAGCGTTCGCTGGCGGTGCTTGACGGTGCCGTTTGTGTTCTCGACGCGAACGCAGGTGTCGAACCGCAGACAGAAACAGTCTGGCGCCAGGCAGACCGCTACAAGGTACCGCGCATCGTTTTCGTCAACAAGATGGACAAGATCGGTGCCGACTTCTTCAACTGCGTGCGCATGATCGAAGACCGCACCGGCGCGCGCGCCGTGCCCGTCGCTCTGCCCATCGGTGCAGAAAACGAACTTGAGGGTCTGGTTGACCTCGTGACCATGGAAGAGTGGGTCTGGGAAGGCGAAGACCTCGGTGCTTCCTGGGTCAAGAAGCCGATCCGCGACAGCCTCAAGGATCTTGCTGACGAGTGGCGTGGAAAGATGATCGAAGCGGCCGTCGAAGAAGACGACGACGCGATGATGGAATATCTCGAAGGTAACGAGCCCGACGTGGATACCCTGCGCAAACTGCTGCGCAAGGGCACACTCGCATTGCACTTCGTGCCGGTTCTGGGCGGTTCCGCGTTCAAGAACAAGGGTGTTCAGCCGCTACTGAACGCGGTGATCGACTACCTGCCGAGCCCGCTCGACGTGGTCGATTACATGGGCTTCAAACCGGGTGACGAGGAAGAAACCCGTAACATCGCCCGCCGTGCAGACGACAACATGCCGTTTGCCGGTCTTGCGTTCAAAATCATGAACGACCCCTTTGTCGGCTCGCTGACCTTCACGCGGATCTATTCCGGCGTGATGAAAAAGGGCGACCAGTTGATGAACTCCACCAAAGGTAAACCCGAGCGTGTGGGCCGGATGATGATGATGCATTCGAACAACCGCGAGGAAATCGAAGAAGCCTTCGCGGGGGACATCATCGCGCTGGCAGGTCTGAAAGACACAACTACAGGCGATACGCTCTGCGACAAGAACGATCCGGTGGTTCTGGAAACCATGACTTTCCCCGATCCGGTGATCGAGATCGCCGTCGAGCCCAAGACCAAGAACGACCAGGAGAAAATGTCTCAGGGTCTGGCGCGCCTGGCGGCCGAAGACCCATCCTTCCGCGTGGAGACCGACATCGAAAGCGGTCAGACCATCATGAAAGGCATGGGCGAACTTCACCTCGATATTCTCGTGGACCGTCTGAAGCGCGAATTTAAGGTCGAGGCGAACATCGGTGCGCCGCAGGTGGCCTATCGCGAGACGATCTCGAAAGAGGCCGAAGTTACCTATACCCACAAGAAACAGTCTGGTGGTTCCGGTCAGTTCGCCGAGGTGAAAATGATCCTGACGCCGACCGAGCCGGGCGAAGGCTACTCCTTCGAGAGCCGCATCGTCGGCGGTGCCGTTCCGAAGGAATACATCCCCGGCGTCGAGAAGGGCATCAAGTCCGTTATGGACAGCGGCCCCCTGGCCGGCTTCCCGGTTATCGACTTCAAGGTGGCGCTGATCGACGGCAAATTCCACGATGTGGACTCCAGCGTCCTCGCCTTCGAAATCGCGGCACGCATGGGCATGCGCGAAGGCATGAAGAAGGCCGGCGCGAAGCTGCTGGAACCGATCATGAAGGTCGAGGTGATCTCACCGGAAGATTATACCGGCAACGTCATCGGCGATCTGACATCTCGGCGCGGTCAGGTGACCGGTCAAGAACCGCGTGGCAATGCGATCGCGATCAATGCGTTCGTGCCGCTGGCGAATATGTTCGGCTACATCAACACGCTGCGTTCGATGTCGTCGGGCCGTGCTCAGTTCACGATGCAGTTCGACCACTACGATCCGGTGCCGCAAAACATCTCTGACGAGATTCAGGCAAAATTCGCGTAACCCCGTCGCCCCGCCAGGGGCGGCGACCCATGCCGGCGGGCTGTCCGCCACCCAAGACGAACGGGCGTGCTGCCCGACAGAACACTCAAGGAGGCCATCATGGCAAAGGCAAAGTTTGAACGTACGAAACCGCACGTAAACATTGGAACGATTGGTCACGTTGACCACGGCAAGACGACGCTGACGGCGGCGATCACGAAGTATTTTGGCGATTTCCGCGCCTATGACCAGATCGACGGGGCGCCTGAAGAGAAAGCGCGCGGGATCACGATCTCGACGGCACACGTTGAGTACGAGACCGAGGCGCGGCACTATGCGCATGTCGACTGCCCCGGCCACGCGGACTACGTGAAGAACATGATCACCGGTGCGGCGCAGATGGACGGCGCGATCCTGGTGGTGAACGCAGCTGACGGCCCGATGCCGCAGACGCGCGAGCACATCCTGCTGGGCCGTCAGGTCGGCATTCCGGCGATGGTCGTTTACATGAACAAAGTGGACCAGGTTGACGACGAAGAGCTGCTGGAGCTTGTCGAGATGGAAATCCGCGAGCTGCTGTCCTCCTACGAATACCCCGGCGACGACATTCCGGTGATCCCGGGCTCCGCGCTGGCGGCGATGGAAGGCCGTGATCCGGAGATCGGCGAGAACTCGATCCGCGCTCTGATGGCGGCTGTTGACGAATACATCCCGACGCCCGAGCGCGCCGTGGACCAGCCCTTCCTGATGCCGGTCGAGGACGTGTTCTCGATCTCCGGCCGCGGTACGGTTGTTACGGGTCGTGTCGAGCGTGGCGTGATCAACGTGGGCGACGAGATCGAGATCGTCGGCATCCGCGACACCAAGAAGACGACCTGCACCGGTGTGGAGATGTTCCGCAAGCTGCTGGATCGCGGAGAAGCGGGCGACAACATCGGCGCGCTGCTGCGCGGCATCGAGCGTGACGGCGTTGAGCGCGGTCAGGTTCTTTGCAAGCCGGGTTCGGTGACACCGCACACCAAGTTCGAAGCCGAGGCCTACATCCTGACGAAGGAAGAAGGTGGCCGTCACACGCCGTTCTTCGCGAACTACCGCCCGCAGTTCTACTTCCGCACGACGGACGTGACCGGCACGGTTCAGCTGAACGAAGGCACCGAGATGGTCATGCCGGGCGACAACGTGTCGTTTGGCGTGGAGCTGATCGCGCCGATCGCGATGGAGCAGGGCCTGCGCTTCGCGATCCGCGAAGGCGGCCGCACCGTTGGCGCGGGCGTTGTGTCGAAAATCACCGACTAAGCCCAGCGGCACCGCCGCCAATGTGGGCGCCCCGGCGAGACCGAGCGCACCACAGGGCAAAAGAAACAAAAGGCCGCCCCAAAGGGCGGCCTTTTTTCGTTTGCGGACCCGCGCAACCTGACGCTTCTTTTCATTCAGTACCTCGGGAGTCTGGCCTCAGGATGCGGTTGCCTCCGCAGGTTGCGAACCGGCTATGGAGCGGGCATTGCTCGCCATTTGATCGATGTTCTCGATCAACCTCCGCGTGATTGTTTTCATGATGGTCAAACCGAAGCTCGGATCCTCAAACTGCAGGCGCATGAACCTTTTCTCCTCCAGTTCATATACCACCGCGTCTTCCAGGCACCGCGCGGTCGCCGTGCGCGTGGCGCTATCGGTGAAAAACGCGATTTCCCCGAAGATATTGCCGGGGGAGAGTTCCACGTCGAAGTCCTCGATCACCACCTTTCCTTCCGTCAGATAGTAAAGTTGGTCCACGGGATCGCCGCGCTCGAATATCAATGTGCCCGCCTTGATCCGCCTGGCCTTGCCGTATGTTTTGATGAGTGAAAAATCAGCAGGCGCGCCGCCGGTTGTCTGGCTGACTTTCCCGCGCAGGGACAGGATCTGCCAAAACCTGTAGAGGTTGATCGGAAGAAGCAGCAGTTCCATCGCCAGCAGCGGCCACAGCTGCAATACGGTTGCATAAAAGATGAAGCAGACCGACGAGGCGATGGCGAGAATACGCAACGGCATCATGGTGTTCATTGCGTAGGTTGCCACTGTCAGAAGCGAGGCAAGCCAGCCTATCGCTTCGACCCAGTGAAAAGCCGCGAATTCATGCATTTTTTTCTCCGCCCGACTGCCTGTACTGCCGTGTCGTGCATTGCTCAATCATTCCGGGAGATTAAGCAACCCGTGTGGCGGTGATACCGGGGTAATAAAGATATGCGGCAAGATGAAATTTCTTTGTCTTTGCCATTGCCTTTTGCGCCGACTCCCCCTAAACGACGCAAATCCAACAAGGGTGCGGCTGGCCGCGCCCTTTTCCGTTGGACCAAAAGACGCGATGAGGGTGTGCGATGAGCGCCCATCCTCCAATCCGATCTAGGCCCTAATATAAAGGGTGATGCACATGGCCGTTCAAAGCCAAAACATCCGCATCCGCCTCAAGGCGTTTGACTACCGCGTGCTGGATGCCTCCACACAAGAAATCGTCAACACTGCCAAGCGCACCGGTGCTTCTGTTCGCGGTCCCATTCCGCTGCCGAACAAAATCGAGAAGTTCACCGTTCTGCGTGGCCCGCACGTTGACAAGAAATCCCGTGACCAGTTCGAGATCCGCACGCACAAGCGTCTGCTGGATATCGTCGATCCGACCCCCCAGACCGTCGATGCGCTGATGAAGCTCGACCTCGCGGCTGGCGTGGACGTCGAGATCAAACTGCAATCGTAAGCGTCAGGGAGTGTATCAGATATGTTGCGCTCAGGCGTTATCGCAAAGAAAGTCGGCATGACCCGGCTGTTCATGGAAGACGGAAAGCAGATCCCTGTTACCGTTCTCCAACTCGACAAACTCCAGGTTGTCGCTCAGCGCACAGCTGAAAAAGACGGCTACTGTGCCGTTCAGCTGGGTGCAGGCACAGCCAAGGCAAAACGGACATCTCAGGCCATGCGCGGTCACTTTGCTGCGGCAAAGGTCGAACCCAAGCGCAAGGTTGCCGAATTCCGCGTGGACGAGGAGAACCTGATCGGCGTTGGCGAAGAGATCACCGCTAACCACTATTTCGAAGGTCAGTTCGTTGATGTGGCCGGGACATCCATCGGTAAAGGCTTTGCCGGTGCGATGAAGCGCCACAACTTCGGTGGTCTGCGCGCCTCGCACGGTGTGTCCATCTCTCACCGTTCCCATGGTTACACGGGCCAGTGTCAGGATCCGGGCAAGGTTTTCAAAGGCAAGAAAATGGCCGGTCACATGGGTGCGGCGCGTGTTACGACGCAAAACCTTCAGGTTGTCCGCACAGACGCCGACCGTGGCCTCATCATGGTCAAAGGTGCCGTTCCTGGCTCCAAGGGCGGCTGGGTAACGGTCAAGGATGCGGTGAAAAAACCGTTCCCCGAAAACGCCATCCTGCCGGCAGCGCTGAAATCTGCTGCTGAGGAAGCAGCCAAAGCAGCGGAAGAAGCAGCAGCAGCCGCAGCGGCGGAAGCCGAAGCAGAAGCAAAGCGTCTGGCCGAAGAGCAAGCGGCTCAGGAAGCCGAAGCGCTGAAAGCGGCTGAAGCTGAAATCGAAGCTGATAAGTCTGATGACGCTCCTGCAGCGGATGAAGACAAGAAGGAAGGTGACGCATGAAACTCGATGTCATCAAACTCGACGGCGGCAAAGCCGGGTCGGTAGAGCTGGACGAGGCTCTGTTCGGTCTGGAGCCGCGTGCGGATATCCTGCACCGCGTCGTTCGCTGGCAGCGCAACAACGCGCAGGCAGGCACGCACAAGGTCAAGACCCGCTCGGAAGTGAGCTACTCGACCAAGAAGATCTACCGCCAGAAGGGTACCGGTGGCGCACGCCACGGCGACCGTGGTGCACCGATCTTCCGCAAGGGTGGTATTTACAAGGGTCCGACCCCGCGCAGCCACGGCCATGAACTGACCAAGAAGTTCCGCAAACTGGGCCTGTGCCATGCACTGTCGGCCAAGGCAAAAGCGGGTGAGCTGGTCATCATCGACGAGGCATCCTCGGAAGGTAAAACCGCCGCACTGGCCAAGCAGGTAAAAAACCTTGGCTGGAAACGTGCGCTGGTAATTGATGGCGCCTCGGTCAACGAGAAATTCGCCCAAGCCGCGCGCAACATTGAAGGTCTGGATATCCTGCCGACAATGGGCGCAAACGTATATGACATCCTCAAGCGTGACACGCTGGTGATCACCAAGGCGGGTGTCGAAGCACTGGAGGCTCGACTGAAATGAGTGCCAAGGCAGAACATTACGACGTGATCCGCAAGCCGATCATCACCGAAAAAGCAACGATGTCGTCCGAGAACGGCGCGGTGGTTTTTGAGGTGGCGATGGACAGCAACAAACCCCAGATCAAAGAGGCCGTCGAGGCTCTCTTCGGTGTGAAGGTCAAGGCGGTCAACACCACGATCACCAAAGGCAAAGTCAAGCGTTTCCGCGGCCAACTTGGCAAGCGTAAGGACGTCAAGAAAGCCTACGTGACGCTGGAAGCCGGCAACATGATTGACGTGTCCACCGGCCTCTGAAGCGTCGCCACAAGCAAACACATGAAACCCGGCCTCATCGCAGGCCGGGTTTCGTCTTTTGAAAGGGTTTGAACAACCTGTGCGATTGCCTGCCGCAGGTGTTTTCCGGGGTCGTTTGACAGCAGCCACCGCTGGGCGCATCATGGATGGACCGCGTAAAATCCGAAAAAACGGGGGACGCATGACCCGGTTCTCGATGCTTGCCGCATGTTGTCTTGTCATGTGTACAGTGACGCGTGCGCTGGCCGGAGAGGCCGGAAAAGCGGACAGGATCGCGGGTTTGCCGGACTGCCCTGAACGCGGCTACGACATTACCGAGACAACCGATTGCTATTGCAGCGCGGAGGCGCGCAAAGAGGTCAAAGGCGGTAACGTCTTTGGAACCGGTCCTTACCATTATTACAGCCCGATCTGCATGGCGGCGCTGCACGCCGGGGCGACGGGGAAAGAGGGCGGCAACATTCGGATTTTCGTGCGGCCCCCTCAGACAAGTTTCCCCGGCAGTCTGGCGAACGGGGTATTCAGCGTCGAATACGGCAGCAGCAAGAAAAACAGTTTCGACGTTATCGCGCTCGATCCCCAAAAGTAACCGCTCTGCCGAGGCGGCTTTCAGTCTCGTAATTTGTCGGAAGACCGACGCCATTCCGGCACCGCGCCAAGCGGTCGGGCGTTTTTTCGTGCAGTTCTGCATGAATGCTGCCAGATTACATTGCGAGCAGGTCACCGGCGGTTCGCGCGCAATACGCTTGCGGGGCCGACCGGTCGCAGATGAAAACAGAACTGAATGCAGGTAAGATCACTCTACTTCATCGCGGCCCTCGGCCTGCCTGTTATTGGCGTGACGCTCTGGGCATGGGGACAGCCGCTGATCTGTACCTGCGGCTACGTGAAGCTGTGGGAAGGCCTGATCTGGGCTTCCGGGAATTCTCAGCATATCGCGGACTGGTACACGCTGTCGCACGTGCTGCATGGTGTCCTGATTATCCTGCTTGGCCGGCTCTTTGGCGGGCGGCTGTCTTACGAAGTCCTGCTGATCCTCGCCATCGTCACGGGCGTCGGGTGGGAAATCGTCGAACACACCGATTGGGTGCTCGGGAAATTCCGCGAGGCAACGGTCTATCAGGGCTACCTTGGCGACAGTGTGCTTAACGCGGTGATGGATTATGTCTGGATGTGGTGCGGGTTTTTCGTCGCGAGGGCCCTTCCGACCTACGGTGTTTTTGTAATGGTTGCGATTATGGAGGTGGTTGCGGCGCTCGTCGGGCGTGATTGTCTGACCTTGACCACCATGCAGTTGATCTATCCGCTGGAGGCGATCGACACCTATCAGCATGCGATCCACCCCGATAATGTGCAAAAGGGGCAATGACAGGTGGCAGTCCGGCACCATACAAGGTGCGGGGGGCGGTTTCGCTGCAAGCCGAAGCGGCGGCGCATGATCGAACATGAACCGGGGGAATGAGTAATGCTTGTTGGAATCGCGATTACGCTGGCCACCATCGCCGCGGTATTCCTGGCCTACTTCGGCGCGCGTTTCGTGCTCGGCACGGACCCGGATGAACGCAGCAAGGATATTGCGGCCTCTGTCCTGTTCCGTATTTCAGCGCTGCACGGCCTTGTCCTCGCGCTCGTCTTCGCCTCCGAAGTCGTCGAATACCATCAGCTTGAGTTCGAGAGCGCCGTCGAGGTCAATGCGGTGACGGACGTGTATTTCGACGCCGGCAGATATGGTCCGGAGACCGAAGGTATTCGAGAAGCCTTGCGGGCCTATTTGTCGGTTATTCCCACGGAGGAGTGGCGAAGCCTGGGCGAGACCGGAACCTTGTCCTCCGCGGCATGGGCAAGCTGGGACAAGGCCTACCTGGCGATTTTGGACCTGGAGCCTGCATCTGCCCGGCAGGCGTCGCTGCGTGAAAACATGTTGGCCAAAATTCATGTGATCGCCGAGAACCGAGACCTGCGCGAGCATCACGCGAAATCGACGCTGAGTTACCTCTTCTGGACGGCTGCCCTGGTGGGCGTGCTGCTGATTTCAGTGGGGTATTACACGTTCCCGCCCAAGCGGGAAAATCTCATGCTTCTTTCCCTCTTCGCCGGATACACGGGGTTCATCCTGTTTACGATCTTCGCGATGTCCAATCCGTACAGTGCTCCCGCAGCGCTGGAGCC